>JAAUOZ010000004.1 GCA_012034655.1 Leptolyngbyaceae cyanobacterium CSU_1_3
CCTCATCCCCCACCCCATCTCCCAGACGTACTAGGGCGATGGGAGAAAATCTGGCCATTAGCCCTCACCCCCGACCCCTGTCCCAGAGCGGGCGAGGGGAGAAAAATGGGCTCCTCTTCTCCCAAAATGGGAGAAGGGGTTAGGGGATGAGGGTCTTAAGCTTAATTCCACCTACCTACTTATTAGTAGTGTCAAATAACATATTAGTAGTGTCAAATACTAGTAGTGTCTAGTAGTGTCAAATAACATATTAGTAGTGTCAAATAACATACCAACGTGAAGGGCATGGCATGGCTATGCCCCCACCAACCATTCATCTTGAGCGGAAACTTTTTTCCCTCCTTCTTCACCTAAGCATCGATCGTGACAGAATTAACTGGATAAGCAACGCAGGATAGGGCATAGCCTGCTTGTTGCTCAGCGATCGACAAGGCAGTGGGCAGAGTTTGATATCGAACTTGCCCTTGGCGAACTTCAACTTTGCAGGCTCCACAGGCTCCAACTCGACAGGCATGGCGAATGGGGATTCCTTCTAATTCTGCAACCTCTAAAATAGAAGCACTACCATCTACTACAACCTGGCGATCGGATTGAATAAAGTGAACGACAGAATCTCCATTTTTGTAAGTTGGCTGAATAGGAAGTAGATGATCTCCAGGCGAACCTTTACCATTGCGGACGGACAAAGCCGCAGGTGGAAGTGTTTTTACTTTGATCAGAGTGCTATCGGATTGTTCCCTTTCAGGGGCAGGCTGAAGAGAGATGGGCTTAGACGGCTGACCTCCAAAGCTTTCTTCGTGGTATTGCTGCATGGGAAATTTCATGCTTTCTAACAAAGAGCGAATCCCTTGCATAAATCCTTCTGAGCCGCACACATACACCGAACGATCGCACAGATCGGGGGCAACTAGAGGCAACAACGATTGAGAAATGCGCCCGGTCAATCCCATCCAGGTTTGTTTGACGGGCTGAGTAACGGTGATCGCGAGACGCAGGTTGGGCATTTGGGCGGCCAGTGTTTCCAATTCTGCACGAAACACAATGTCTTCTGGAGAAGAGGCGCTGTATAAGAAAATAATGTCACAGGTTGCCAGCGTGTCATATAGCCAACGTAGCATCGACATCATCGGAGTGATGCCACTTCCGGCGGAGATCAACAGCAGTTTGGCGGGCAAATTGGGCAAGCAGGTAAACTGACCCATTGCACCGCCGATGATCTTGACGCGATCGCCCACCTTGAGATGATCGTGCAGCCAGTTAGAGACAAGACCGGGGGGCAATTCTGGCTGATTGGCAGGGCGAGGCACTCGCTTAACGGTGAGACTTAAGTGATAGGGGCGGGTAGGAGACGACGAGATAGAATAGCAGCGCAGAACAGGTTTGCCATCAATTACAACTTCTAAGGTGACAAACTGGCCTGGCTGATAGCAAAACAGCACTAGTGGATCGGCTACAAAGCAAAAAGTTTTAACATCTGGTGTTTCGTCAATAATGCGACAGCAACGACAGAGCAAATCTTCTGTTGCCCAGGGTTGAGTCGGTAGCACGATCGCAGTGGCAGTGTTAGAACTCTCATTCTGTAGGGAAACTGACAGCGCTTCAATATGCAAGAATGTTTCCCCAAGCTGAAGCAAATCACCCGAATGGATCGGCTGCGGCGTATCTGCCAAGACCGTTTCACCGTTGAGTAGCGACCCAGATGCGCTGCCTACATCCACAAAGTAGTAGCTGTCGCCTATATAAACAATTCGCCCATGCACGCGACTGACTTCTGGGCTTGTCAATACGAGATCACACGTTGTATTGCGGCCAATCACCCACTCTGTTTGCCCCGAATAGGAAGCTTTAAGCTGATGAGTTTGAAATTCTTGTTGCTCAAAGTTAACTGACTTCAAGATCAACATGATATATAACCTCCTTGACATCGATCGCGATTGTAAGTTCTTTGCTAGCTTTTCTGGAAGTGACTAAGCGTTTGCTTTTTTAGAGCGTTTTGCGATCGTTTTTGCCACTGTTTTAGCAACATGAGATTCTTCTGCTGACGACTGTAGAGCCAAAATCTCTGGATTGTTCGCTGCGATCGTCTCAATAGTCGAAAAGTGTTCAGCGTCGGTTAACTGCAAATCTTGTCTCAGTTGCCGACAAAACTCAAAACTACCCGAAGCACTGATAGCCTGTTGCCGAAGCAGATCGAGGACAACACCTGTGTAGGTTTGCAGTCTCATCTGTTGAGAGACCCCTTGCAAGACTTTGACTAGAGTGTAAATTTCATCAGGGGTGAGATCGTTGAGCGATCGTCCTTCCAATAGAGATAGATCGATCGGCAGCTTTTGCAATTGTTTGCGAAGGCTAGTGGCCATATTCTCGCGTTCATATTGAGTTCGGGTGCGACGCAGGGTGCGATAGAGCCATAGAGAACCCACTAAAACAATCAGAGCGTTAAATGCAAACAGTGGATACTCAGGGAGTCGATTTAATGAAGGGCGAGCACCATAGGAAAAGAAAGTCCAGAAAGAAGTCACCGTAAACAGTGTGAATATAATATGCTGCGCCTGTTCTTTAGAGAGAGGGCGACCTTTTCTGACAACCACTCTGCGACATAGTTTTTCTAAGATCAGCCCCAATGTAAAAGTGATGGAGATCAATACTGCAAAAGTGATAAAGACTGCAAAGGCTTTAGGAATGGGAATGGCCCGATCGTAGAGATAGAACCCCGTATCGAAAGCATTGGCAACTTGATCTCGTTCGTGTGTCCATGCGCCTGTGAAGTAATAGTCCCAATTGCCTGCATAGAGAAAGTAATACAAGTAAAAGGCAATCACCATGCCCAGATAGCCATATTGAATCAGTCGTCGCCCTGGTTTGTTGAGTTCTGCCCAATAGGTTTTTTCGGCATCAATATCAATACAAGCTGCTTTACATCCGACACAGGCGCTTTGTTCGCGCTGGGTTTTGCCATCCGTAGTGCGACACATTGATTGTGTCACCATAGAGGTGGGCCGCAGATAATTTTGGCTGCCCAGCAGCGATCGCGGCCCAGTATAAACCATTTGCACTGGAGCCATTGGGCAAAAATATTGACACCAACTTTTGCCTGCATAGAGATAGCCGATCAACATGGCACAGAAAATAGTAGCAATTAGGAAAATTCCTAGGGCAAGGCGATCGGAATTGACATACAAAATGCGAAGCCCCAACCCCAACACAAATAACCCAAACTGAACATACAAATGATTGCGCCCTAGCCAAGAGTTTTCACCGATCGTCACGACTTCTCGGCGGGTTTCACCTGTGAGGCGATCGACGACTTTTCGTCGTCGCTGAATGCCTAATGCCCGTGGAATCTGCGACAAAAATGAAAGTGGACAGATTCGTCGCCAAAATTCATGCCCAAAGACCAACAAAATGAAAATGCCAGTCGGCACAATCATGGCCCACCAGATCAGCGCACTCATCGAAAAAGGTGACTGGGGCAGGCAGGTTTCGCGGATCTTGACGCACTGACGCAAATTAACTCGAAATGGACTGCTCAAATTGCTGGGATGTGTCCATGCGATCGTAATGGGATCATAGAAAAGCGAGGCAATGAGTAGCAGCCAGCCGATGGTTAACAACCAGCGAACCCGGTGCATAGTCTTTTCAGGAACTTGGTACAGCATAGGTATTACCTCTTGTCAGAAGGGTCAATGTCATCTCAGCAAGACACGACAGCGAATACAAAAACCTCTAAAGAGTGTGAATTCAGTCAAATAGCCGAAAACTAGACCTTTGCTCCGGCTTTTTGGGAAGTGGGAAAATCTGGGGCTTATTGAAGCTACGATCGTGATTTAAGATCGAGCATTCAATAAAACCTGGACTTGCCCTCTCCCTAGCCCTCTTCCTGGGGGAGGGAACTAGAATTCTGGCTCCCTTCTCCCCAGGGGAGAATGGTTGGCAAAGCTCTCGCCCCACTTCGGGAGGGGGGTAATCCTCCAAGCAGATGCAATTTCCGAAGTGATTGAATCCACAATCCTTAAACGAGTAACCATGAACAAATGAACATTGGGAACAATGACAACTAGAAGATCGACTAACGAATAGTACCGTCGTTAATCCGCCAAAAGCGCAAGCGCTGATTTGCACTCCAATTTACCAAATACTCATGGTTGGGGCTGAATGCAACATTATGGGGATGCTCTAGTTTGCCAGCCTCTCGCATAGATAGTTTGCCAACTTCTGGACTCCAAATGCGAATGCTGCCGTCATTGTGAACGGTGATGATATTGCGATTGCATTTAGAAACCATCACAGAGTGGGCAGATGCCTCTGGCAACTCTTGGGCTAAGGCTTCGCGGTTGAGATCCCACATTAGCCCTCGATCTTCGCCAAAGCTAATCAGCGTGTGATCGTTAACCATTTGTAAGCCAACGATCGGATTAGCATGTCCCGAAAATGTTCGCTCAAGCTGACCCGTGCGAAGATTCCAGACTTGGAGTTGGCGATCGCGGCTGGCAGTAATCAGGGTGTCAGAGGTTGCTCCGTAGGAAAGTGCTGTTACGTCTGCTGAAGAATGTTTGAGAGTTTTTAGCAGTGCGCCCGTTTGCAAGTTCCATTGTCGCAGGGTTCTGTCTTTACTACTACTGACGAGTAATCGCAAATCCGGACTGATCGCGATCGCAGTGACAAACTTTTGATGTCCTGTAAATGTTTGCAGCAACTTTCCTGAACTAGCATCCCAAAGTTGCAGAGAACCATCTTCTCGACCACTGACCAAAAATTTGCTGTTTCGGCTGATTGCTAACGTCGTGACCGGCGAGTTATGTTCCCCCAATGTTCTAATTCGCTGACCCTTAGGCAGTGACCACAGACGCAACAGATGATCGGTTCCCACAGTCACCATGACTCGGTTGTTAGGGGCAATCAGCAGTCGATCGAACCTCGGCTGGATTGGCATCTCGCGCATCATCGTCAACTTAACGCTAGATGGGGGGAAAAACTTTTGCTCAAACTGATTGAGTGTCAGTTTGGCGTGTTGCTCAACGCCCGGAAACCATTTGCCTATTACTCCACCCGATAGCTGTGAGACAATCACCCCTGCCAATAGCAGCGTGCTAGCTGGCAAAATCATCTGTTGTAAGGTGTGCTGCCAACGACCACTCCCTTCTGGCTGAAAGCATTGGGCTGTGGGTAGCTTCTGCAAGTCGGCCAGCACATCAGAGGCTTGCTGGTAGCGATCGCTGGCTCGGCTTCGCACCATTCGATTGAGAACCATCACCAGATCTGGGCTGAGCGACTGTTGTAAGTAGCATTGCCAATCGAGTTCTCCCGCAATCAGATCCTGTTTGAACTGTTGCGGATCAACCCCAGTTAGCAAGTGAATCGCCAAAATCCCTAACGCATACAAATCGCTACTTGCCTGGGGCATTCCCAAGCGTTGCTCATCTGGCATATAGCCGGGCGTGCCAATCTCAAGGGGTGGCAAGTCGATGCTCTGATTGGTTTCTGATAGATAATGGGCTGCACCAAAGTCAATCAAAACCACCTTGCCATCCCGACGGCGCACCAAGTTACCCGGTGTAATGTCACGATGGATCACCTGGTGCAGATGAATATATTCCAAGATGGGTAAGACTTCTAGCAACAAGGCGATCGCGGCTTTTTCGGTAAAAGGCTTTCTATGATTCAGCCATTTACTTAAGCTTTCACCTTCGATATATTCTTGCACTAGATAAATCGAATCTTGCTCCTGACAATAAGCAAAGAGCGTTGGAATTTGAGTGTGTTGTTGCCCAAATTGCTCCAACAAGTGAGCTTCTGTCTCAAATAATTGTTGGGCTATCTCTGGGGAAATGGTGCTGTGCGAGGGCAATTTGAGATATTTCACCACACATAAGGGGTGTCGAGGAAGATATTTATCACGAGCCAGGTAGGTTTCGCTAAATCCTCCGGTTCCCAACTTCTCTAAAATCAGATAGCGTCCAGTTAATAGTTGACCAATCATGCTCACTAACCCTTTTCATGAACCCTCTCGCAGATGCGTCAAATCGCTGTGGTTCGCGTGCGAAACTTGTAGAACAATTCATTGATCGCTTGCCAAGTTCTGGGTCAGACTTGCCGTGAACAACGGCGAAACGATGGCAGTATGGACAGCGATCGCCGCCCTATTATTGGGCAGCAGAATTCCCTCAAGACTTTCTAAATTGACCTGTAGAAAGCTGTAACCCGTCAAGCGCCAGTGGTAGATGAAACCCAACTTCAAGCTTGCGAATGCCGAACCAAAATGTCTAGCCAATGGGGATCAAAACACACCCTAACCCTGGCTAACTGACTTTCTGATCATAAGGCTGACTCAATGCCCGTGTAAAGTATAACGATTCATGCAATTCTTGACTACCCAATTTTGAAAAGATGCTCAGAGTTGGCGGCGAATTAATTAGAACCCTATCCGACGCAGTTGTTCTAATTAATTTTATAGGGGTGCTGTCAATTTACACGATAACGGGTGGGCAGCGTTGCAGAATTAGGGATAAATCGTCAGATTTGCCCTCACCCTAGCCATCTTCCCAAAGGAGGGGGAACCAGACTTCTGGCTCGCTTTTCCCCAGGAAGAAGAAGGGTTGGCGAAGGCTTCGCCCCCCTTTGCGGGCAGAGCCATTCATCCGTTCATCCAGCAACGCCTGGGTGGGCAACAGGGAAGATTTGCTGCATGATGGGGTAGGGTGGTTCAGATGCCGACCTATTAAACTGCCCATAACCTGGCGATAATCTGACTAGCGCTTTGGAGGCTCCGCTCAGCAATTGAGACGCTTCTTTTCGTCCTTCCAGGCAGTGAAGACAATTTGTAGGGCTAGGCACTTGTGACAATCTATCAACAACCCTACCCCAACCGCCAGATGTGACGAATATTAGAGATAAAACATTGTGACACTTAAAAAACAAGCACAGGCAAGGTTTTTAAGTAGGTCAGAATCAATGAGTCTAAGACGCAGCAATCAGGATTTTTCTATCTACCAGAAATGGGACAAAACCACCGGAGGTAAGTTGTTGTCCACAAAATAATCTGGTGTTTTGTCAGGTTATTTTGTGAGGAAATAGAAGAGACATCGCTACAACAATCAATCAAAATTAAGTGGATATAGGTCGATCGAGTACAGATTAGATCGAACTGGCGCTGCTCCAAGTTCCCCTAGCCCTTAGAAGATTGACAGACAATTGAATTACACCCGTAAAACACTCGTGTAAATCTGCGATGACATTGCCCCACCTGAAATACAGGCGTTAGTCAAAGATGATTTCTACTTTTTGGAATATTTCTGGAATTCAATCTCGCAAGTCGTTGGAGTTTTTAGAGCAATCGCTCAACCCCATCTGTGTATACGACGATCGTGGAGAGATGGTTTATGCAAGCCAAAGCTTCTCAGAATTGCTGCCTGCTCGCGTTGTGCAAACCAATTTCTTTGATTGTTTTCCATCGATCGCGCTCACAGAGTTGAAGAAGTTTTGGAGTCAGGCGTTACAAGGAGAAAAAATTCAGTTTCTCTCTCAAACTAGAGACGTAGAACAGATGCTTGAAGGTTCCCTGCAATTTGATGCTGACGCAAAGTTGATGTTTTTTAATGTCAAAAAGATTGATGCAGCCGAAAGAATTCGTAACCTTGCCGAGACCTATGAGCAAGCAATTTCTCGGTCTGCTCATACCCATTTGGCAACGGCATTAATTAACCCCGATGGCGGTATTATTCAATGCAATCAAAATCTTCACAAGCTTCTAGGAACAGGCGATCAAGAAGCTCTCAATCTTGAGGAGTTTGTCCACCCAGACGATCGATTGATTGATCAACAATTCAAGCAAAATATGCTGAAAGGGAGCATTAATACCTACACCCTCGAAAAGCGCTTTGTCTCAAGAAGTAACGAAGTTATTTGGCTAAATATGAGCGTCTCTGCGCTGAAAATTTCAGCTTGTATTCACGGTCATCAACAATATTATGCTGTTCTCCTAGAGGATGTGACAGAGAATAAAAAAATCTACAGCACACTCGTTAGAACCGAAGAAAAGTGGAAAACACTATTTTTGAATAGCCCCTATTTGTTTATTCAAATTAGCAAAGGCGGGCAAATTATTTATGTGAGTCCTGCGGTAGAAGATTTGTTGGGCTATCAGCCAGAAGAGTTGTTGGGTCGGCAGATTAGAGAGCTTCTCCACTCTAGCAATCTGAATGAGTTTGAGCTTGCCTTACAATTGTGGGGCAGCACACTGCAAACGCATCAGTCTAATCTCGAATGTTGGTGGCGATCGCAGTCTGATCGATGGGTGGCATTGTCGATCCAGGGACAAAGGTTTCCGGCATCGTTAGCGATCGACGGCATCATGATCAGTGGGCACAATATTACCGATCGTAAATGCTTAGAATCAGAACTGAGAGCCAACGAAGAGAAGTTTAGATCTCTAGTTCTCAACAGCCCAGGCGTAGTATTTCGCTGTGATTCTAGCTACAAAATGGAATCTATCAGTGACTATATTCAAGTCATTACAAATTATCCAGCTTCAGTATTTATTAACAATCAGGTGCGATCGTATCTCAGTATTGTTTATCCCGATGACATTGCTTTGCTAAAAAATTCACTAGTTGAGACCATTCTTGACCGCCATTGCAGTTCGATTGACTACCGAATTATTGATGTAAATGGTCGAATTTGTTGGGTGACAGAGCAAAAGCGGGGAGTCTTTGACCAACACGGCAAGTTGTTGTGGTTAGATGGCGTATTGCTAGATATTAGCGATCGTAAAGGAGTTGAGGCAGACCTACTTCACTGTAAAGCATTCCACTAACGGTGGTGAATTAAGTAGAGTGGAACGACTATCTCGGCTATTGAAGCCAGGCAGAGCAAGCATCTTGGCTGGCTTTCGGAGTTATTTAATCCACAATTCTAAGGGTCGTGAATGGGATAAGACCCAAAGCGGGATGAACCCAACGTTACTTTTCTGACTTTCCTTCTACATCTGGTGGGAGTGGGGAGTGGGGAGTGGGGAGTGAGGGATGAGGGGCAAGGTTGTATCAGTCAACCCGCCCAAGACCCTTTTTCTACAAGAGCACAAAACCAGACTCTTGCCGATTCTTCTGGGCGAGGGGGTAGATCTGAACCTTCTCTAATCTCAGTGAAATGCGATTCTAAACAAAGGTATCGCATTTTAAATAGACCTGTTCAAGAATTAAATTGAGCCAAAGGAAGCAAAACAATTAGCTTCTTGTTCGGATGAAAAGCACTATACGCAACGGACTTGGAATTGTCGATTCAGATGAAACCGTGATTTTATACACAAGCTGGAAAATCTATCTTTTTGTTCTAAACTAACAAGAATGACTTGAAAGCCCCGTATCTCCGTGAAAATGAGCTAAATCATAGATGAGCGTAAAGCGTTCTCAAAAGCAATCCCAGCCTGCCTCTTAAATTTCTGAATAAGTCTATTGGGCGGGTCATATGTATTCCACCAAACTAACTATCGAACAAGAATCTGAGGAAAAATCAGCTTTTTAAGCAGGATTATGGCTAGATACGGTTACTGAAGCCGTTTCTAGTAGCGAAACATCGGGCGGATCAGATTCGCTCAATTGCCAACTTGTTGTGGGACTGACTGCAAAAGTCATGCCCCCCTCCTTCAGCGCAAGTAACACTTGTTTGACCGTCTGCGGTGACACGCCGATCGTTTGAGCCATATCCTTTACCGGGATCGGTTGAGGAGCATCACAGCGATCGAGAATGGTCAACGCAAGTTGATACGGACGATCTAAATAGGGTCGGACTTGTACTTGTAAACTTTGGGGTAGACAGCGACGAAACCAAATGAGAAAAGGGGTAGCTGACTTGATTTTGTCGGAACTGGTTTTATTCACAGGCTCAAGCTCCTTAGCGATCGATAGAGGACCTAGACACTTAATGGCATAAACCATCCTTTCGCCTGTCCCCTGATAGGGAATGCCTGTATCCCTAAGCTTGAGAATACTAGTTAAGAGTGAAAAATTAATAGTCTTAGTAAAGTAAAGCCACTAAATTACTGATTTTATTAATTATTGCCAGAAGCATTACCCTATCAGGAATAAGGTTGATATTAATTCGCAGCTTTACTTAATCCAAGACTGGTAAGAGTTTGGCATGACGGCGCTAGAGTAGGCTGTATCACGAGTGGCAATAACGCCACCACTCATTCTTACCCTGGCGGACTGCATCTAAATAATGATTGCTCATACAAACCTCTCAAAATTGTGGGCTTCAGTACTTGATATCTCATCGAGTATTACGATCGACAAGATGAAAGCTGTGCTGATTCTTGGGGATGATTTTTCAGATAATCACCGAGCCAGGTACAGCCTTGTTTCAGAAGATCATCAGGGTTTAGATTCCAGGAATTGATCTCTGAACCGCTGCTGGATAGTAAGCGATCGCTGTTTGGCGTAAAGCTCAGAAATGAGTTAAAGGCTCCACCGGGTTCGATTTGAGTAATCGGTGTGCCGTCGGCTTGCCAGAGGTGAATCGTACTATCGATTGTTTTAGCAACCAGTAATTGACCATTTGGACTAAATTGAAATTGTCCAATCTGATTGATCTCAAGGGTGCGAATCAGCGAACCGTCGGGATTCCAAAGTTTAATCGTTTGATCAAATCCAACAGTTGCAAATTGTTTACCATCTTTGCGATGGGCGATGTCTACGATCGCGCCTCCATGATTCAAAGTTTTTAGTAACTCGCCGCTTTCAGACCAGATAAACAGCTTTCCATGCTGATCGCCCATCATAAACTGTCCAGTCGGCGAAAATCCCATCGAAACGATCTCATGAGAGTGCCCGGAGAGCGTTTTGAGCCATTGCCCCGATCGCGTCCAGAGTTGTGCAGCACGAGTCGGTTTTGGGATGCCAGCAGACACGGTGATGTAGGTTTGATTGTTCGGACTGAAGTAAAGTAGTTCAGCCTGATCAATCTCTCTGATGAACTGTCCTTCAATGCTCCAAAGTTGAGTTTTATCGGGTTGATTTCCTGCGATCGCAAACATCTTGCTATCCGGACTAAATTCAATTCCTGGCTTGTAGTGATTTACTGCTACTTCTTTGATCAGATCGCCTGTTGCGGATCGAATTTGGAGTTTTTTCTTCTGAATTGAAAGTAGAACAATCCGAGAACCATCTGGACTGAACTTCACGCTACTTTCTGGGAAGTCCGCTTGGATTGTTTTAATCAGGCTGCCATCCGATCGATATAGCGTCATTTCTCCATTCAGTTGCATTGCTGCGATCGTTTGACCATCAGGACTTAAAGTGGCATCCACAATTCGAGTCCTAGAGTTTGACTTCGCGCCTGCAATGTTCAATTGACCTGCGGGGTTCGCAATCTGTACCCGATTGATGCGTTGCTGATCGCCTGTCACAATTCGAGGAGATTGAATCAAAGCTTGCTTTACTTCAGATTCAGCATTCGTTCGCCAAAGTCTTAGCGTGCCGTCTGGATGGCTCGTTGCAATCATCGATCCATCAGAGCTAGCACTAAACCCAGAAATGAACATCTGATGCGCTTTAATTTCTGCTCGCAAGGTTCCATCTGAATTCCAGAATTTGAGCGTGTTGAAAGTGGCTGGTTTCAAGCGCGATCGCATCATAGGTCTTTCCTTCCCATGCCCCCTTTAAGACCTGAATCTCTACATCGCTAAGAGGCTTTTGAGTGACTTGTTGGATTGCCTGATCTACAAGAGATTGAACTTGATTCCACTCAGATTCTGAACTCATAAGCTTTCGTCGATCGCAGCTTCTATCTTCTAACACAGCTTGTTTGCAAATTGACAAATCACCGGAGTAAACCAGGATTGGATGCTTTGAACCGGATTTTTCAGGAGAAAACCGGAAATGTTCGGCTACAATAACCGGATTTCTTCCCGCTGACGTTATGAACGGCTCTGAAGCACGATAAGAATACACAGGATTCGTTTCAGAATCTGAATCCTAGCTCTACTCATTGGATTTGTTAACTAAGCTAAAAACTAATCGTTCCGCGTTTCTTATGCGTCAACACCTTCTCAATTCCACCATGATTCGAGCAATCCTGCTCACCTCTCTAGCCTTTGGTGGTTCTGTTCTACCCGTTCAATCTACGCCACGTCCAATTATTGATTCATCGTTCAATTCGACAGATTCCAAAACGATCGCTGAGCAAGTTCGTAAAGATGCGATCGTAAAAGAAAAGCTCGATAAAACTGCAAAAGTAGTTAGAATTGAACGCGCTGGGCGAGATGACGGTTGGATGTATGCCCCCGTCCCCTATTGGAGAATTGCGATCGCAGATCAACGCCAAACGCTCGTTTATCTAACGACTCAAGACGGTCGATTTAGAGCTTTGATGCTACGAAATGGGCAACCTACTCACCCAGTTGGGCAACTTGCTCAAGAAATTGCGCCTGCTGACATGACTACCGCAGCACTGAACCAAGCCATGAAACAATGGAGCTATCCTCCTACTAAAAATCTGCCTCAAATCATTTCAGAGAAAGCGACTTGGGCAAGTGGTTGCGAGAATATTTCGGCTCCTTTCCCTTGCGATCCAGTAGTTCGCAAGGGTTGGAAAATCACAGTTCCCTTGCAACAATCTCGCTGGGTGTTTCGGGGTGAAACTGCACAAGATCTCCAACTCATCGAACGGACATCTAGCATCGAACGCCGATTACCAACTCAAGTGCGTAATGAAGTTAAACGAATCGCTGGCAATCATTTTCAACTTTCCCCTGCTGTCGTTTTAGTTAGGAATATTGAGCTTCAAACGTTTGGGGATAGTTGTCTGGGGCTAGGTGATTTAGCAGAAACTTGTGCCCGTCAAGTCGTCAAAGGCTATCGTGTGGAAGTTGCTGGAAAGGCAAATCAGACGCAAATTTACCGCATCAGCAATGACACAAAGACTGTTAGCGCAGAGCGCAACTCCGAAGGAACCGCAGGTCTACCCGCTCGTACCGATGAACTGCCAACTGCGATCGCGCTGAAAGTTCTCAGAATGGCTCAAACTGACCTCAAACGTCCGATCGCAAATCTCAAAATCGTGCGGGCTGAACCAACCTATGACTGCTTTCGCAATCCAACTGATCCGCCGAATAAAGCTTGTTTTCCAACTCAAAAGATCAACGGCTGGAAAGCTCTCGTGACTAACAATCAGCAATTGATCACCTATACCCTTGATCTCAACGGCAAGCTCTTGAACAAGAAGCCATCCTAAAAAGCTTTGTAGTCCTTTTTTCTTAGACACCTATGATGTTTTCTCGATCGATTTCGCTTCTCATGGTTGCCCAATTATTCTACTCGCTCCCCGCGATCGCAACCTCACCCGCTCTATCCAAAACCTGTCGCGCCGAACTGATCAGCGAAGTTTATCACAGGTGGAATGATATCAATGGAACCTTGCTCAGTGACACTCTACCCAGGGTTGCAAGAGAACTCGAAAACGCTCGGCGCAGAGAAGATACCGAAATTACACTCAATACGCTAGATTTCGCAGCAACTTACATTGCAGGTCAGCCAAATTCTCTTTCTCGTCAAGATTATTCAAAACTGTCCGCCATTCTCGATCAGATGGTTAAATTGGCGCGATTGCTCCCAAGTCGCTATAGCTTAGTCAAAACCAATGTACTGACGAAAACGGGTCAAGCCTATCAGCAAATTGGACAGTCTGAGAAAGCAAAACCAACCTTGCAACTCGCAGCACAAGCATCCTCTGGAATTCAAGGCAGTCAAACCATTGCTAAGGCTCAAGTTCAACTAGCAGAAGCTTGGATTGCCGCAAAACAATTCCCAGAGGCAACAACCGCCTTAAATCGTGCCGTTGAACAGACTGTGAAAGCAAAGCAAGATGCCTACTTTCATCGTGAGACGCTCTCCAAGATCGTGACGCTATACGTGCAAGCAGAACAACCCACTCGTGCTTTAACAACGCTTAAACTTTTATCTTCCCGCGACTACGATCCTGCGGTTACTCTCCCTGCGATCGCCACTGCCTATATCAAAACCAAAGATCCGGTTGCTGCAAAACCAATCCTTGATCCGCTCCTAAAGCAAGTTTTGGCAGTCAAAGATATCGAGCAGCGTGAATCCCAATTGATGTTGATCGTTGTTCACTACGCGCCCAGTGGAGATCTCGTAAAATTGCAGCAAATCGCTGCTCAATTGAAGCGCCCAAACCGCTATCGAGCGATAGCTTCGCTCGCGATCGCGGGAGAAGCCCGCAACTTTAATCAAACAAAACTGCGGACTCAAGCACTCTCGCAATTAATTTCAGACATCAAAGCTGCGAACATCGTTGATCAATTTGGTGGACGCTTTGATAACGAGTGGTATGGTGAACTAAACAATCTTGCTAATCTGCGAAATTATCAGCCTGAACTAAAAATAATCATTACTGAGCTTCGTCCAATCAATCTACTCGGTATGGTTCTACAGGATTTGATCAATCAAAAACAATTTGAAACGGCTCGGCGAATGGTTCCGAGACCCATGCCCGTTCAAATTGATGCAGCCGTCAATGATGAAAGTGAGCTTTGGTTAGATCGAATCGCGATCGCACAATTACAAGCGGGACAACCCAAACCCGCAGAAACTAGAATCGCCTCTGAAAACCAGGATGTCCGCCGACTGATCCGATTTGCTCAAGCATTTCACCAAGCTGGAAATCGCCCAGTTGCAACCCAGATCTTTAATCGTGCTAGCGCGATCGCGAAATCCATGCCAGAGCAAGCTGCGATCGCGAATGCGCTGAGTCAAGTCGGGTACTCTGCTGATCCAGTTCTCAATGCGTTAGCCGCCTCGCTCCGAAAGGAATCCGTGATTTCAAAACGAGCAGAATTACTGCTACCCTTAAGTCCAGAGTTTTCAGATGCTCGAAGTGATTACTTTGCTTTAGCAGAACGCGCAGGACTCACCAATCAAGTCGAATTTATTACCCTAGCTAGAAGGAACGCACTCTCAGAACGTCGAACGGAAGACGCTTATCGGTTGATTTCATCTCCAAAGCAGAGTCCCTCAGAGAATTTTGACTTCGTTTTGCAACTGATCGAATTGCATCTGAGCCAAGGTGATTTCAACCGTGCCCGTTCATTGCTGGATCTTCCAGTTCAAACCTTACTCAATGCGCCTGAGTCATCTAAACCTCCCAAGGTAGAGCGATCTAGTATCTTTCACAGAACTGCATTGAATTTAGCTCGTGCAGGTGATTCAGAAGCTGCGATCGCACTTGCACAGTACATTACTCCTGCTAAAGAGCGCGAACAATTACAACAACGTCTGCGCTGTTTAACATCGCTCTAAACATGATCAAACAATCTCTTATCCTCTTCGGGTTAGCTCCTTTTGCAATTCGGATAAAGTACAACTCCATCGGAACCATATATTACAGCAGTTTGCGATCACAACGTGCCACAGTTAGTCTTATCTAATTGACTCAGAAAACAAACCACAATGATTGAACCAAGGGAGCGCATCTTCTTCAGTATCGCTTGATCGAGCGCATCCGATGTGCGAGCTTGGGTCGAACGCAGAATCTCCTTCAACTTCGACCCACCTAATGCGACAATGGCTCCAACCCATCACTGGGGTAGGCGTATTTGCTCAATATGCTATTTGGATTTCTCTGCGGTAGATATCATTTTTCTCCTTCACCAGTTGTTTTAATAATTCTTGTTCTTTGTCTTTGAGCTTTGATCGCCGATCCCCTCTATTTGTGAGTTCGATCGTTCCGCGTTTGGTTGGCTGTGATGTTAGTTGATTCGTCGATCGCGCGATCGCAAGTCTGCTTCGAGGTGTGGGCCGCTGAATTTTGCCGTTATACAGCTCAGTTCCTATTGGAGACGGTACACTTCAGTTATTGGTAAGACGCAATCGTAAATAATCTATAAAATAATCCGCTGGAGCAGAATAATGAAAGAGTGGTACAAGGAAGACCTTGCATACATTCATGATGTTGGTCACAGTGATTATGCTCTCAAGTCGGCCCCTGGCATAATCGAAATTTTGGCTCAAAACAACATTCGAGAAGGTTTAGTAGTGGATTTGGGCTGTGGAAGTGGATTATCCGCATTAGCACTCACGAAAGCAAATTATCAAGTTCTGGGAGTGGATATTTCTGAGTCTCTTGTTGCAATTGCTCGAACCAGAGTTCCAAATGCTGAGTTTCGAGTTGAATCACTGTTCAAGTTCAATATTCCGTTTTGCAATGCTGTTATCTCAATTGGTGAATGTCTCAACTACCTGTTTGACAGCGATAACAATTGTCAAACACTTATTCAACTCTTTAAACGTATCTACAACGCATTAGCTCCGGGAGGTGTGTTTATTTTTGACATTGCAGAGCCAGGTCAAGTAATAGAAGAAAGCAGGATTAAAAGCTTTACTGAGGGAGAAGATTGGATAGTCCTTGTTGAGAAGGAGGAGGATCAAGAGAAGTCAATATTAAGCCGTCGTATTGTCACTCTGCGTAAGGTGGAAGAGTATTATAGACGAGATGATGAAGTACATTATTTGCTGTTGTACAAGGCAACAGATGTTATTGAAGAATTGAGACAAGTCGGTTTTAATGTTTGGAGTATGAGTAGTTATGGTCATTATAGGCTACCAAAGTCTCATGTTGCTTTTGTTGCACGTAAATCAGTTTGATAGGACAAATGAGTAGGCGATCGCCATATAACATTGCGGTGCAGCGGACTGAAGGAAGCCACTGGTGCTGGGTGCGAGGTTTTGGCAGCCTTTGACCGTAACCGTTAGACCGCTTTTGGTCGTGGGAAATCTGACTGAGTAACTACTTGAACATTTGAGTAATTAGGTGGTCAGATAGGCGATCGAAGTTATGTAGGCGCTTAACATTCCTTCTGCTACTGTGATCTAAAGCTTGCTCTGCCTTCATTGCCTGACCAGGGTTAAAACGTTCAGAGTGCCTCATTCTTGCACTATGATCGTTACCACAAGACCTTTTAACCCATCTTAGAGGACGATGTGTGGTGTGCTTCTTAGTCATCACATTTATGTCAAGCCATCTTTATCCTTCTGCGAAAATTGCCAGGGTGGTCAAGGTAATCAAGCAAGCGAATTGAATCGCTAAGCTCAATACCCGAAAGTTTGGGTTAAGACCTGCAATGTGAATGACAGAGTGCAGAATCCGAAATCCTATGTAGATCACAACCAACGAGTCGATCGCAATTCCAGCAGCGTTCCGAGCACTGAGCAGAAATACGACTCCTAGATATAAGGGCAAGTTCTCAACTAAGTTGGCTTGTACTCGATAGAGCCGCCACAGCAAATTTTTATCATTTGGGGTAGCGAAATCTTGGATCGAACCTCCCTTCGCGAGATGGCGAATTCTGACCCCAATCAGAAGCGTGACGATCGCTATCGTCCAGACTATGAAAATTACTAAACCCCAAAGCGGCAGCGTCATCGCGTTGATCCTCCTGAGCTTCTGACCGTAGTTTAGGAAGTCTGTGGTTGAGAATGCTAGAAAGAAATTGCCTACTTTTGGGACATTCTTGCGATCAACCCTGCTGTAGTTGCTTTGGAGTCACTCCCAGGAGTCGCTTGAAGTATCGGGTCAGATGGCTTTGGTCGCAAAATCCGACTTGCGTGGCAATCTCTGCAAGGCTGAGTTCAGACTGTTGCAGGAGCACCTTGGCTTGCTCAATTCGACATCGCAAAATATATTGATGCGGCGTTACCTTCGTCGTTTGCTTAAATAGACGTAAGAAGTAATAGGGGCTGAGTTGAGCGATCGCAGCTAGTTCCGTCAGTTTGATCTCTTGATGGAGATTCTCGCGAACATACTCTGTGATCTGTTGCAGTTTTAGTTGTGATAATCCTTTTGTCTCGTTAAACTGTTTGGGTTGGGTTGTGCAGTAGTTTCGCAGCAGATGAATGGCTAACGCAGTTCTAAGACTATCGACCAATAACGGCCCTCCCATCTTGCTGTTTTCGATCTCTGTTCTTAAAGTCGAAACAATGCCTTGAATGAGCAAATCTTGCTGAGTCATATAGTAAGGAATCAATTCGATACGATCGGGATTCACCCAATCGTGACCCATCTGCTGAAGTAGAATCGGATCGATCGCGACAATCGTAAACTGGGCAGTCACGCTCCAATTACACCGTTGGGCAATGCCTGCGGGGATAATGGCAATATCTCCGCTATGACGGGTTTCTCGTTTCAGTTTGCCATCGAGCCAACGCTCTCCAGAGCGCATCTCGTCGTCTACAAAGTAAGAAGTCGGTGGGCAATACGCAATCACATGCCAGTTGGCTTCGTGTTCAGGCGTATCAAACTGGGGTTGGTGATGATGTTCAAAATGCAGATACTCCCAGCCAACGCTCTTCAGCACCGCAGGCTGCGGCAGCAGAAAGTCGGAGGTCTGCTGACAACTAAAGTCGATAGGCGCGATGGTGCGTTCTGGCTGTCTCATCGGGTTGCCCTGCTAGGTCTGTTTTACATGCTTAACGATACTCCGAATAGTCCCCGCACGGGTCAGCATATTTAGCAAACTTAGCTCGTGTATTGAATCATTCGCCTCATAGCTTTTGTTTTTTCTTTAGAGGTTTTTATGTTGCACCATCTCTCATTTGCAGTTCGTGATCCGCTCCATGTTGCTGAAGTGGTTGCCGAATTATGGCAAGGCAAGGCGATTCCTTTTCCGGGTCATTCGGATAGCTTCGTTGCACTCAGCTTTGATTCCTATGGCTCTGCGATCGAATTTTTTCCCAAGGGAACCGTGCTGCAACCACGATTAGCACAGAGCGCAACTCCGCAGGAACCGCAAGATCAACCTGTTCAGTTTAGTCACGCGGACTGGACTGTCGCTAACTATACGGCAACTCATGTCAATATGGCAGTGCCGATTAGCGAGGCGCAAATTTATGCCATCGCAGAACGAGAAGGTTGGCGTGCGGTTCGATGTAATCGGGAGGGACTCTTCGATCTGATTGAGTTCTGGATTGAGAATGAGGTCATGCTGGAGTTGTTGCCCCCCAATTTGGTAGAGCAATATCTGACGATCGTACAGCCCGACAATTTGAAGGCGATGTTTAACCTGAAAGCTTAATATGTGTTTTGGCAAAAGTAGGTAGTAATTGTTTACAAACAAAGGAGCATTGATCATGACTCAATCTTTCAATTCAAAGCAGGCTGAAATAATCGTGGTACGCCCTGATCCGCACATCATAACGAATCACTCACTTTCCTCTTTTGTGGGTCTCTCTGCCACCACAGCCGGAACCCAAGGAATTGCGATGGAATTCATCATTCTGCCACCTGGAGCGATCGCTAAGCCTCATCTTCACCCTGAGCATGAAACCGTTCTCTACCTGCTTAAGGGACGAGTCGAGGTATACTATGGCGAGGGATTGCAGCAATGCCAAGTCTGCAAAGCGGGTGATTTTATCTTTACGCCCCCCGGTGTTCCTCATCAACCGCGCAATCTCAGCACCACAGAACCTGTTTACGCGATCGCGGCTCGTAACCGCCCCGATGAGCAAGAAGAGAGTGTGCCCTACATTCAACATTCGAGAACTGATGCGTAAACTCAAATACTATGTTGCCTGTACGCTTGATCACTTTATCGCTCGTGAAAACGGTTCGTTTGACTTCTTTTTAATGGAGGGAGAGCATGTTGCAGATTTGCTACAGACCTTTCCTGAAACTATTCCTGCTCACGTTCGGAATATTCTCGGCATTACATCTGAGAATCAGTGTTTCGATGCCGTATTGATGGGTCGCAGAACTTACGAAGTGGGACTTCAAGAAGGAATTACTAACCCTTATCCTCAACTAAAGCAGTATGTTTTTTCGCGCACCTTGGAGGAGAGTCCTGACTCAGCGGTTGAGCTAGTTTCGTCCGATGCGATCGCACTGGTTCAAACTTTAAAACAACAATCTGGGAAAGACATTTGGCTGTGCGGCGGTGGAGACTTAGCTGCAAGGCTGTTTCCCACGATCGATGAAATGATTCTGAAAGTTCATCCCATTCTGCTCGGCTCAGGAATTCCGTTGTTTTCAGGCGAGATTCATCAGACTTCACTGGAACTCGTCAACCACAAGATCTACAACAACGGATTTATGCTGTTGCACTACCAAGTCAAGCATTGAGATTCCTTGTAAAACAACCCTGAAACATGGCAAACATGAAACGTAACTACTCAGGAGGGTAACTGAAAGCGTGAAATGCCCATTCTGTGGGCATCGTGCTTAATGCACTGAGAGCAAGTGATACTTTGAGAAGGCCAAACAGAAGTAGTAGCATGTAGCGTATTGTTAGTAACGTTCTTGTTTTGGCGCTAAAAAACGGAATTTACTACCTGTAGTGGTTCAGGAGCTAAAAATTCTAAATCTGGAGTCTGAGTCGTTACATCCCAATAGTGAATCGTTTCGCCATAACTAACACTGACTAGAATGTACGCTGAAACAATCGGGATGGAAGGTAAGACTGGAAGCCACATCGGTGTGCTCTGTGAACTGGTGGAGACATTGCCAAGTGACCGTTTACCAAACTTGAATGGTGCGATCGCGACTGACTGCCAATCATTCACCATCGGGGCTAGAGTGAAGGTTACAAGGGTTAGAACTCTGGGGAAGTCGTCGCACTAATTGATAGGTGTGGACATGCCAAAGCTGAATGCCTTCCGGGCAACTCGATTAATTGGTTTTGGGTGAGATGGGATCTCAAATGCGCTGAACCGGAACGGAGCATAGGCTGTCTGTTGAGTTGCAAAGATTGCCGCCGTCTGGTTAGCTTAAACGTTAGGCTGCTTAGGCTGTTGGTGATGACTATCCCGTAAACCTTTTTGAAATCGTGGTAAATTTTGACCTTTCAAAGACTGTCTTTGAGTCCATTAAAATTGACGCAATCGATCGAGCTTTTTCAACTGTTTCGACTGTTCTTGCAATCGTGCTTCAAGACTCTGACAAACAAGCTCGCATAGGTCAAAAATCATGGGGTCGGTGATTTGATAATAAACGCTGACTCCCTGAGGCTGCCGTTGAACAATACCTGCCTGGGTTAGAATTTTGAGATGTTTGGAAACGTTGGCTTGTCCTAGCCCAGTTTCTTCAATGATTTCAGTAACATTCTTCGCACCCCCCTTAAGGGCACACAACACTTGTAAACGACTAAGCTCGGACAGCACTTTGAAGTAGTCAGCAACTTGAGCCAGGGCTGAAATCGGGATCTGAGACATACGTGGAGTTAATTTAATTTATTGGTTAGATTATACTACTATATAGTAATATAATTAATATAGAAATTAGAGGTAAACATTATGTTGTTTCGTCAACTTTTTGATCGAGAAAGCAGTACCTATACTTATCTGATTGCCGATCGTACCTCTGGTGAAGCGATTTTGGTCGATCCTGTTTTGGAGCAAGTGGAGCGTGATCTCAAGTTGCTCAAGGAACTGGGTTTGACTTTGCGTTATTGCTTAGAAACCCATGTTCATGCTGACCACATTACGGGAGCGGCACAACTGCGATCGGCAACCGGATGCGTGAATGTAGTGCCAGAGCAAGCACAAGTAGACTGTGCCGATCGGTTGATTCGGCATGGTGAAACTTTGCATGTGGGTGAAATAGAGGTGCAGGCGATCGCCACACCAGGACATACGGACAGTCACATGGCGTATCTCGTCAATGGCACGCACCTTCTGACGGGAGATGCGCTCTTGATCCGAGGCTGTGGGCGGACTGATTTTCAAAGTGGTGATGCGGGCACGTTATTTGATTCCGTGACTCAACGGGTGTTTACCTTGCCGGATTCCACCTTGATTTATCCAGCCCATGACTACCGAGGGCAAACCGTTTCTTCCGTTGAAGAGGAGAAACAGTGGAACCCTCGCTTTGTGGGACGCAGCCGCGATCAATTTAGGGAGTTTATGAATACCCTGAATTTACCTGATCCACAAAAAATGATGGAAGCCTTACCTGCTAATGAACGGTGCGGCAACCTCGCATCCAGTCCTGCTTAGAATACTTTTTGTTTGGAATAAACCCATGACCTTAGCAAATGAGAATCAACTCCAAGCAATCGATGCGCAAACCTTAAAACAGTGGATGGAAGCCAATACCGTCTTGTTAGTGGATGTGCGCGAAGCTGCTGAATATGCCACCGAGCGAATTCCCGGTGCAAAACTGCATCCCCTATCTCAATTTGACCCGCATCAAATTCAACCCATGCCGGGGCAAAAAGTAGTGCTTTACTGTCAATCGGGAAATCGATCGTCCAAAGCTGCCCAACAATGTTTAAAGGCTGGATTTAATGCTGTGACTCACCTACGGGGCGGTATTCCCACTTGGAAAAGTGCAGGCTACACGGTTGAAAAGAGTCAGAACGCACCCATTAGTTTATTTCGACAGGTTCAGATTGTTGCAGGTTCATTAGTCGTCATTGGGACGGTTTTAGGAACGATCGTTTCACCTGCCTTTTTACTCCTGAGTGGCTTAGTCGGTGCGGGACTTGTGTTTGCAGGGATTACCAACACCTGTGCAATGGGAATGCTCTTGGCAAAGCTACCGTACAATCAACAGTCTGAACAAAGCTGGAGATAACCTATGCTCTGGCTCATCGGACACTTTTTTGCAATTTGCATTGGGGTCAGCTTGGGGTTACTCGGTGGCGGTGGGTCGGTATTGGCATTGCCTGTGCTGGTTTACGTCATGGGGGTTTCACCTAAACCGGCGATCGCCATGACGCTGATTATTGTGGGAACGGTTAGCTTGTTGGGCAGCATTCCCCATGCTCGACGCGGTAATTTGAATTTAAAGACAGTTGGTATTTTTGGCACTTCAACCATGTTGGGGACCTACCTGGGAGCTAGGATTGCTACCCTGCCATTTGTGACCAGTGCATTTCAGATGATCCTATTTGGGCTATCGATGTTAATTGCCGCAGCTTTGATGATTTACCGCTCTGTCAAAGCCAGTCCCAAACCTGATGAGGATGGAATAGATGGGACTCAATATATCAAACCCGCTTGTAAATATTGTTGGCTTTGGCTGATGACTGAAGGCATTGCCGTGGGAGTTTTGACTGGATTAGTGGGGGTGGGAGGTGGGTTTGCGATCGTTCCAGCATTAGTGTTGTTGGGCAACATTCCAATGCGACAAGCAATCGGCTCTTCGCTGCTGATCATTGCGTGTAATTCGATCGCAGGTCTGGTGGGTTATTTAGGGCATATTTCTTTAGACTGGACGCTCACCGTTTCGTTTACCTTTTTGGCTGGATGCGGGACAGTCATTGGAGCATATCTTGCTCAATTTGTACCGACACAGCATCTTCAGAAAAGCTTTGGTTATTTTCTACTAGCAGTTGCTGCATTTGTATTGGTGCAAAATCGAGACAGTTTACAAGGGCTTTGGAAGTCATCTGCTTACCAGCAACCTAACAAGGGCGTTGCAGCGGTATGTAATGAGGTGTCCGATACTTAGTTCGATGTGACTTGCATCTGCCGAACGCGATTGTTATGCCGATCGCACCATTCCTAAAGCCACGGAGTTTTACTCATCAGCATTGCTCACAAGTTCCCCACATTTAAGCCTTACCGTTGAGTAGGAAGAATCTTTTTAACGACAGTTAAGACATTACTTTTCTACTTAACAGTAACCCATAGCAGAAGGTAAGGCACATGAATCGGGCAAATGACGGGCGCTTTCTTAGTATCTTGGGATTCCTGGGTTTTCTGGGTTTTCTAGGGTTTCGAGGCAGCCAACAGTACCCACATCTGGCAAACCTAGCATTTCTGTCGCTGCTATCGTTGGGGGCGCTTTTGGTGTTTCTACCCGTCCCAACTTCCAAGGTAAAAGTCACGATCGAGCCAAGTAAAAAAGTCTATTTGGGCTTCCTGGGCTGCTTGGCTTTTCTCGGATTTCTTGGAAGTGATAACCCAGAGCTAGCAGGGCTAGCAGTCATTGCAATTCTATCTGGTTTGGCAATTCGGACAAGGCGATCGTCACAATGATTACTTTTCTAATTTTGGTACAACTTGTTTTACCGTTAATGCTCACTTCAAGACATTGGATGAGTCAATTCCACGTTTTCGTGCCGATCGAGGGCAGAGTTACGGCGTTGATATCATCCAGACCAATCGATACATAGTGCGATACATAGTGCAATTTACGACAAGGAGCACTGGCATGACTCATTACAATTCACGTCCACGTTATACTGCTCCCATTCAGCAACGACTGCGCGCACTTTGGCGCGATCGCCGGATGGGTGGTGCGATTGCGACAGCGTTGGCAGCACTGCTAGGTTTGACGATCTCGCATACCATGCCCCATGGGCCTGCAACCGCGACTCAGGCGTTAATCGTGATGGCAACCAGTTTGATCGCGGGTAGTGCGGCAGGACTGATCGTGCGATCGCGATGGGCTGTACCCATTACCGCGATCGCTTACATGATTGCGATTGAAATTGGGCGCTTCTCCGTCATTGGCCCAACCGTCGATGCGCTTCGTCTAAACGAGCCATTTGGGATTTTGGCACTGATTCTAGGGCGTGGGTTTCATGGTTTGGTAGGCATATTGCCGATGATGCTAGGAGTCTACTGGGGCATCGCGATCGCTGATCGTCTGACAGCTACCACGCAACCGATAAAACTTAGTAAGTGGGCGATCGGTGCAACAATTGGACTCGTTATGCTTGCCATACTGATTGCCCTACCAGCTAGTACACCGCCCATTTTGGCAGCTAATGGCAAACCCCTCTCTGGTAGCATCGCCAGTCTGGAAAAAGTCCGATTGGGAGGTCAGGAACAGTGGATTATGCTGCGGGGTCACAGCATCGATAACCCTGTGCTTCTCTATCTTAGCGGTGGGCCGGGACAGAGCGATCTGCCCTACTCACGGGTGTTATTTGATGATCTATCCCGAAATTTCGTCGTGGTGAGTTGGGATCAGCGGGGAACGGGAAAATCTTACGCGGCACTCGATCCGACTTCCACTCTGACCCTCGACCAAGCGATCGCCGACACGATCGAACTGACTCAATATCTACGTGAACGATTTGGTGAGAAAAAGATTTACCTACTCGGTGAGTCGTGGGGCAGTACCCTTGGGGTCTTAGCCGTTCAACGCCAGCCAGAGTTGTATTATGCCTGGATTGGTAGCGGTCAGATGGTCAGCCAGCGTGAAACCGATCGGCGAATTTACCAAGACCTCTTAACATTAGCAGTGCAAGAAAAAGACACCACGCTGGCGACTAAAATGCGATCTTACGGGGAGCCACCCTATGCCGATAGCCCCTACGCAAATGCCTTCGTGATGGGGCAATACGATCGCCTCTCTCCGCCTTACACGCCGCCACAATCCTATATCCAGCGTGGCAACGCAGCTAATCTCGGCCCCTGGGGTATTTTTGGCTCCGAATATAATTTCGTGGAGAAGGTGAATGTCCTGCGGGGGCTGATCGATATGTTTTCAGTGATGTACCCGCAACTACAAACAATTGACTTTCGCCACACCGTCAAGCAGCTTGAAGTGCCCGTTTATCTGCTCGATGGCGCAGCCGAACTCAAGGCTCGCCGTGACTTAGCCTTGGAGTGGTTCGAGCAATTGAAAGCACCCCACAAACAATGGTTTAGCTTTAAGAACGCCGCGCATTCCGTCGCCTTTGAACAGTTTGAAGCAGTATCCCGAATGATGGTTGAAACCATTTTGCCCAAAACCTATCCAGCGCGATGACTTGGCTATTCTTTCGGTTCAGACTGCACGACTCGCCAATTTCATGAGAACTTTTTATGAAAATTGCCCCATCAGATGCCAGCCGATATCAGATCCCCTTCATCGCCCTCGTGCCATTTCTCCTGATGACGTTCGGCTTGGCGTGGGGTCTTTTTGCACTTTTCATCTTGCTCCCTAGTCAGATGGTCGCAATCTTCGGGGTATTGAGTGGTCGGCATCCACTATTCATCTTGGCGGTGTGGGCACCTGCGATCGCGGCTTTGATCACGGTTCTATACTACGCTGGTATTGCAGGCTTGTGGCATTATCTAAATCGCTTATTCCTGTGGCGCTGCCCACCTGCCTGGTATGCCTTTTTATTAGTCGGCATTCCGCTCTTGTTTTACAGCGGATCGGCATTAAAGAACAATCTTTTCACCGAGCCGTTCCCATTTTCCTCGTTTCAATCACTGATTTTAGCTCTGGCTGTGACCTTAGCGATCGGCCCGATCGAGGAATTCGGCTGGCGGGGGCTGGCATTACCGTTGCTGCAACGTCGATTCGCTCCCATCTGGGCCGGACTGATCTTGGGTGTGATCTGGGGCATCTGGCACCTCCCGGCGTTTCTGTTAAGTGGCACACCGCAAAGCGCCTGGTCATTTCCTTCATTTTTGGTTGGCTCTGTTGCAATCAGCGTTATCGTCACGCCGTTATTTAATGCATCGCATGGCAGCATCCTACTTCCTCTTCTAGTCCATTTTCAGCTCAACAATCCGCTCTGGCCCGATGCCCAACCCCACGACACCCTCTTTTTGTGGCTGCTGCTGCTCTCGTCGTTTGGGTCAACCGAAAAACGATGTTCAGTGGAAAATGTGCCGTGACGGTAGTCATTCCTTGATCTGACTGCCGTTGAGGAGGATCTAATCTCTGGATACTGGAAATGCTGAAATTTTAGGAGGCGAGAAATGCCCCAAACAGATTTTATCGGACGCTTTGAGGAACGCAAGTTTCCAGATTTTCGCAACGCCACGATCGATACCTTGAGGTGGGGTCACAAACGGCATCATGTTCCCATCCTGCTCGAAATAGATGTGACAGTTGCACGAGATACAATTCGCGACCAGAAGACAAAAACGAGTCAAGGCATCAGTTTTACGGGTTGGATTGTGAAGTGTCTGGCTCAGGCAGTCAGCGAACACCCGTTCATTCATGCACTTCGCCAGGAAAACCGGCGATTAGTGATTTTTGAGGACGTGGATGTGTCGATTATCGTAGAAAGAGCAGTCGGCCAACCTGGTGCGGGTGAGACACTGCCGATGCCTTACATTATTCGCAAAGCAAACGAGAAAACGATTGCTACTATCCACTCAGAAATCCGCGCCGCACAACAACAACCCGTCATAGAAGGAGAAGTGCAGATTGGTTCAACTCGCACAGCCTGGATGACAAAAATCTATACAATGTTGCCCCAATGTATGCGAGATCTGTTCTTCTGGCAACATCTGTTTCGCAATCCTTTTTGGGTCAAACGCATGATGGGAACTGTTGCAGTGACAGTTCTGGGAATGGCGGGTCAAAGCGGCATGAGTTGGGGCATTCCCATCGGGATTCATCCCTTGATTGTTGCGGTAGGTGCGATCGCCAAACGACCTGGAATTATAAAAGAACAGATTGTCGTTCGCGAGTACGTGGGACTGACTGTACTATTTGACCACGATGTGACGGACGGTGCGCCAGTGGCGCGTTTTATCAGGCGGTTGCAGGAGTTGATGGCGGATGGCTATGGATTGAGAGAAGCACCAGAGATCGATCCCTGTGGATCTGAATAAAAGAATTGGCAAATTGTTGTATAAACCTGTTACGACCAAAATCATTCTTATCAGGATTGGTGTTCTGCTCGCAATAGTACTGCTCATTTTGACGATCGCCCAAGTCAGAGCCAATCAGAAAGCGAGCGATATCTGACGATCGCGTGACCCTGCCCTAATCACCATACCCCAATAGAAAAGAGACTGACACCATGAACAACAATCACACTGCACAGCTCAAAGAACTGATCCGCTATGCCACCCTTGCCCCCTCTAGCCACAACACCCAATGCTGGAAGTTTCGGTTAGACGATCGAGCTATTTCAATCTTGCCAGATTTGTCTCGGCGTTGCCCTGTAGTCGATCCAGATGACCATCATCTTTATGTTTCCTTGGGATGCGCTGCCGAGAATCTCAGTCAGGCAGCTAAAGCACAGGGTCTCTCAGGGCAAATTACATTTAATGCCTCCGGTGACGGGGCGGTGCAAATTGTGCTTGAACCCTCACCAGCAATTGTAACTCCCCTGTTTGAAGCCATTCCGCACCGACAATGCACCCGTGCCGAATATGACGGCAAGCCACTTAGCCAGGAAGAAATTAAGCTACTAGAAACGATCGGGCAAGGGGATGGCGTGCGGGTCATGATGCTAACTGAACAATCTGAAATAGAAACAGTTCTGGATTTTGTGGTGCAGGGCAATACAGCACAGATTAACAACAATGCCTTTATGCGGGAGCTGAACGCCTGGATTCGCTTTAATGACCAGGAAGCCGCCCGGACTGGTGATGGATTGTCTAGTCGGACTACCGGAAATCCATCGATACCGCGCTGGCTAGGGAACCTGTTATTCAAATTATTAATTCGAGTGCAGCCGGAGAATAACAAAAATGCACGCTATATCCGCAGTTCCGCAGGCATTGCTGTCTTCGTCTCCGATGTTAATGACAAGGCTCATTGGATCGAAGTGGGTCGCTGTTACGAACGGTTTGCGCTCCAGGCTACTGCTCTGGGCATCCGCAATGCTTTTGTGAATCAGCCTGTTGAGGAAGCGAGTTTGCGACCTCATTTCGCGAGGGCTTTGGGATTGAAGTCTGGCAGACCTGATCTGGTGGTGCGTTTCGGGCGAGGATCGGAGATGCCAAAATCCTTCCGACGATCGCTGGAGGCGGTGATTGTTTAAGCTCGATCGCATGATTCAAGTGGCAAAACCCGACAGCTATCGAGTTGAAACTTAATGTCGGCTTTTCTCAGTCCCAGAACAGTCGCTTTTTCGATTCATGGAATGGTGCACCCGCCAAAAGTTCGTTCTGCTTGGTATTCACCCCCAAATGGAATTTCGGTAAAATGCTTATCTTCTGTTTGGTCGCCCCAGCGCAGAATAGAACTCTTGAGCAACTTGCCTTGGAGATCGATCCTAAGCATTAGCGTGATTGGCTCATTGTCAAATTTCAGACTGGCTTGAATCAGGTGTTTCAGAACTTCAGTCAGTCAAAAACGATCGGATTTGAACATTCTTATCACAGCATTTAGCTTGTTTCTTCGTGCTTAAAGTTTTCTATCAATCAACGAGGAGCCACCAATCCTGTGCTGCACTAGAAACAGGAGCAATGACAGCATCAACCACTGAAGAGATTACTATGTCAAATGCTGTAGATACGCGAAAAAACATCATCATTATTGGAGCAGGAATTGCAGGACTCGCAGCAGGATGCTATGCCCAGATGAATGGCTATCAGACTGAAATTTTTGAGTTACATGATCAACCAGGCGGGCTTTGTACAGCTTGGCAACGCCAGGGCTATACCTTCGATGGTTGCCTCTACTATTTGTTCGGCTCTGGGCAGGGTCAGCCATTTCATCAGATGTGGGAAGAATTAGGAGCCGTACAAGGGCGAGAATTTGTCCATCATGATGAATTTATGCGAGTGGTGGCATCGGATGGGAAAACACTCGTTGTTTATAGCAATCTGGATCGACTCGAAGCACACCTCAAAGCGCTATCTCCGATCGATAGTCTACTAATTGAAGAGTTCTGCGATGGACTTCGTGCGTTTACTCGATTTGATATGTCCCTGCTCTATCAAAAACCCCGATCGCTCATGAGCATCAAAGACTGGATGCAGATCGGCCGGAAATTACTCCCATTCGTTGCTCCATTAGCGAATTGGGGATCAATTTCTGCGGAAGACTTTGCAAACGAGTTCCAAGATCCGTTTCTCCGGCGTGCAATTCCGCAGATGTTCTCTTGGAGCAAGATTCCGGTCATGGTGGGAATGTCACTGATTGCTTATGCACATAATCAAAATGCAGGAGTTCCGATCGGCGGATCACTTGAATTTGCAAAAGCGATCGCACAGCGTTATCTCGATTTGGGAGGAAAAATTCACTACAATGCTCAAGTTGAGAAAATTCTAGTCCAGAATCATCAAGCGATTGGCGTTCGACTGTATCGCAACGATGAATATTACGCAGATCGAGTCATCGCAGCTTGTGATGGGCGCGGAGTTATCTTTGATTTGCTACGAGATTACTCTGTGGATCATTCCTTGCATCAGCTTTATGACGGTCATTTGCCTGTGCATTCACAGCTTCAAGTCTCACTAGGAGTCAACCGCGATTTCACTCATCAGCCGCACTGGGTCACTTATTTACTCGATCAACCGATGACGATCGCGGGCGAAACTCATTCTGAAATTAGCGTTAAACACTACTGCTCCGATCGCTCTCTAGCACCTCCAGGGAAATCAGTTCTGACCGTGATGTTAACGACATCTTATGACTATTGGCAGCGGATTTATGGGCGATCGCTTTACCACCATGAAGAAACTCAAGAAGCAAGCCTTCTAATCGGGCAGCTAGAACAGTTTTATCCTGGGATCAAATCAGAAATTGAAGCGGTTGATGTTGCTACTCCGCTAACCTATGAGCGATATACAGGCAATTGGCAGGGATCAAGCTGTGGTTGGCTTTTGACTAAACAAACATTGCCGCTTCTCATCAAAGGCATTCCGAAAACCATTTCAGGATTGCATCGGTTCTACATGATTGGTCAGTGGGCTGAACCTGGCGGAGGAGTGCCGATCGTTGCTATGTCAGGACGAACGATCCTCCAGCAAATTTGCCATGAGGATCGTAAGGTCTTTAGAGCATCATTTCCTTGTTAGAGTGAGGGTTTCATGGGCTTTACCCCAGGAGAAGGACTCGCTGACTTGCTCAATGGATGAGAGACAGGTTTGAGATCTGCTAGTGCATCATGCAGGCTCTTCATTTCCATCCCTTGTTTTTCGATGATGTCCTTTGCCAAAGCTCTAATTTCAGGGTTTTGAGCATTATCTACAACAAGAAAGGCAAGTTTGACAGCCATTCGCTCGTTTTGAATCATTTCACGTAGAAATGCTCGATTTGTATCCTCGTCAAGCTGTAGCTGAACTAAATCTACTTCTAGACGGCTCGAATCAGCTTCGATGCTGTACCAATTTTTGTAAAGCTTATCCAATCCTTCCACCTTATTTCCTACGCCCTTCAGAGCATATTTCACGGTGATAGGGTTTCCTTGAGCGTCTTTTACAATCTTGCCCTGATCATCTCTTTTAAAGGTTTCGATCTGAATCCGTTCTTGAGTGTTTAAGACAGCTTGTGCTAATTGTTTAACTTGCAAGTCAGATTGTTTATAATCGATAACCTGTTGAGCAATTGCAGTCAGATTCCTCTCGTATGGAAGTAACAGTTCTAGAAACTGCATATCGGGTCTAGCACTCTCATCTCGTGATAGCTCAATTCGATCGGTGTGCCAAAACGTCGGATCAAATTTCCAAAATGATGTTTCTCTAGCATTATAGCGAGCAAAAACGAAAGTCAGAGCGCCTCCTATAACGACTCCAGCAACACCATATCCAATCGCTTTAAAGTTTCGCTGTTTCTTTGGTTTGGGATCAGAATTTTGAGGGACATTAACATTTTGAGACATAGATAGCACCTCACTAATCAGTAAATTCAAAATAGAGTCGTTACTTCTCCAAGGTTGTGCGATCGAGATTCTCGTCAATCACCGTTGCACCTTTGAGAATTGCACCACTAAAATTTGCATCAAGGTCAGTTCCCGTCAAGTCTGCATCAGCTAGATTTGCGCTGCTAAAATTTGCATCAGTCAACTTCGCGTGAGCTAAATTTGCCCCAGTCAGATTTGCGTGTTGCAGATTCGCTCCGCTCAGGTCTGCATTGATGAGAAAAGCTCTACTCAAATTTGCCTCGCTCAGATTCGCACCTGCAAGATTTGCATGGCTTAAATCAGCAGCCGTTAAGTTTGCTTTTCTGAGATCACTGCCTGCTAAATTTGCTTGACCCAGATCCGCTTCTCGCAAAGTTGTCTCCGCTAAATCAACTTGCTCTAAGTCAGCGTGGCTCAAGTTGATTTCTAAAAGATTTGCTCCTTTGAAAGTTGCCCCGCGCAATTCAGCTTGATTTAGATTTGCTTCAACTAGGATTGCCTGAGTCAAATCTGCACCACTTAAGTCTGCGTGACTGAGATTCGCTCCTGTCAGATTTGCACTGTTGAAGTTTGTCGCACTCAGATCTGCACTTAACAGATTTGCTCCTTGTAATTGACTATGAGCAAAGTCAGCCCTGTAAAGGTGTGCGCTACTGAGATTGGCATCGGTTAATGTGGCATACCGGAAATCTGCTTCAATCAAATCTGCTCCGCAAAGCTGTGCGCGATCGAGATTCACCTCCCGCAAATTTCCGCTTCTAAATACAAGACCCTGTAATGAAGCTTGGGACAGATTAGGCTTAAAGTCAGGATATTGATATCTCCAAGCATTCCAGTCTTCCACACTTTGCTTCATCAGTGCTAGCAATTGTTCGGTAGCCATCATGATGCCTCCTGAATTTTGTCGATCGCGAATCAAAGCTCTAGCTTCAGCTATCCTCCACACAAGTTGGCGTAGAATTCTGAGTCAGAGCCTTGGGGAAACTCCTCACAATATTCTTCAAAAGTGCGTTTGAGTAGTGGGTCAATGTTCTGCTCTATCAATTCAGATTGCAATGCTTCTACTGTTTTCCAAGCAGCGATGCAGGTGGGCGATCGCGATCCTTGTTCTGTACAAATTTGATTGGCTTGCTGACGAGCTTGATTGAGTTCTTCTTCTAAATGAGGTTGGGCAATTGCTGGATGATGTCTCAAGAGATCAGAAACCGAGATCATGCCAAGTAGCTTGCCTTGAATCACAGGCGCTCTCAGTAATCGATATTTTGCAAATAGATGTGCTACGTCTTCAACGGTCGCTGATGGGCTGACGACAATGCAAGGTTTAGTCATGACATCGCTAACTAAGACGGTTTCTGGAGGTTTTCCTTGGGCGACGACCTTGTACAGGACATCTGTTTCTGTAAGAATGCCATAATCATCTTGATCGTTTTGTCGATCGACAATTAGCGATCGACAAGCTCTATCTTTCATCACTTGCACTGCTTCTGCAACTGTTGCTGACCCGCGAATTCTAGCAGTGTTTGGGTTCATCATATCAATAGCACGTAGCATAGATTCCTCCTTGGCCGTCTCATCTTCAAGCTGTAAGTTATGCTGCAATATCTTTGGATAATTTCATGACAACTTTAGTGTTCTAACGATCTGCAAAATTTGGCATTTCTGTTCGACAGGAACGACAGAGCCGATACAGTATGCCTTGGCAAATATAACGGAGCAGCAGATTAGAACAACAGGGGCAAGTAGACATTGTTCTGGACTCCTAAGCGATTGCTCGCACCTCTATCTTTGCTGTGATGAATCGATGACAGCAACCTTATGGGACTACAGGATAGAGATTAATCCTAAAATTTGAGGAACTTGTGAGGAACTCTATTTTTCAGACAATTCTGCAATATTTAGAGATGCAATATTTAGAGATGCATCGAATTTGAAAGCTATTAAGATGTTGAGTGAACAAAACAAGGATATCATCAACCATCACATCACATCACATCACACCACATTACATCTGAGGATGCCCTGAGTTGGTTTGCACACTGTGGCTTACTCAGAAGAGGAGGAGAACGATCGTAGCGCCGTTTCTATGTCATCCTGAGCGATCGTAACCAAGGTCTCTGAGGCTTCAGCAGGCAAACTCGCTGTCGCTTTGGGCGGCCTTCTACGGTTATTCGTTCTAGAATCTTTCTCATATCTATGATCTTCAGGATGGATACCAAGCTTGATACCACTGCTGCATTTGATTAATCTCTGCCGTTTGTGTTTTAATAATCGACTCCGCCAGATTCCGAATTTCAGGATGCTGACTGTTCGTGAGAACCATTTGCCCCATCATCACTGCCATGCGGTGGTGAGGAATCATTTCTTCGATGAAGGCTCGATCGAAGTCGGTCGCATTTTGTAGTGCCGTCAGATCTGTTCGCATCCTCATCATGCCCCTGTGTCCCCTGCCCATGCCAGAAGTACCAGGCTTTCGAGCAGACGAATTCCAACTACGGTTCATGCCCATTCCGGGCTGCCACTCAGGAACCTCTGTCCCGTACCATTGCTTGTACCACGTTTGCATGTCCTGAATTTCTCGCGTTTGGGCAGCTTTAATCGATCGCGCTAACGTCTTAAGCTCAGAATGCTGGGCGCGGTTCAACGCCAAGTCAGCCATTGCCACCGCGTCTTCATGATGCGGAATCATCATCACAATGAAGTGTTGATCTGTCTGCCCCCGCATTCCTGGCTTGAAAGGAACTGACGCGGAAGTATTGGGAACAGTCGTTGAGTTAGGAAGAGTGGCGGTCTGGGGTGAATCCGTGCTTTTGGAGGTAGAAATTGGAGCGGTTGGTTTAGCGGTGAGCAAAATCAAGGCAGTAATGATGCCGCCTGCGAGGAGACCTGCAAGGCTGTAAACAATCGGTTGACGAGTCATAAAAGTTCCTCCTGTTAGACGAGGACAATGAAGCGAATTTTAGAGTTAAGGCATCAGCAGAGGATGAGGCGGTACGATCGCTGGATGTCCTACTCTCAGATTAGCTGATAATTTGAGCGATGTATGCAATATCTCGCAGGATTACGAAACTGTGTCTTCATATTGCAGAAATTCATCCTTTCAAGGTTTCCTCGTAAGTTCCTTAGATTTGGAAAGTAGTCTTTCTTGTGTTGTCCGCTTCCAGAGTTTCCAGTATCGCCTCACAAGTTCCTCAAACAATTGTTCTATAACCAAAATTGAGTCGTCGATCGCATCTGAGGAGTTGAGACGATGCTCCATAGATTGTTCAAACTTGCTTTCGTATTGGTGTCCTGGATTGTAGAGTTCTCAACACTTCATTCTCTTCATGCACAATCTGCTAGGTTGTCTAGCTTGAGCAATGGAAATCACCAAATATGCAGTCAACCGCCGCCTCGCGACTGGCAGCAAGGAGCAGGGGTTTGTTTGGTATTTAGGAAACAAAACAACCGCATTGAGGGCTACTATGGCTATCCGCATTCGGATGCGTTTGTGTGCCTGCGTGGAGTGATTAACGGAACACAAATAGTTGGACAAGGTTATCTCGTTTCTTGGGAAGGCAGTCGCTGGGACACTTTTCCAAATAAACCGTTCTTTTGGGATGGTGAAAAGCAACTCCAGTTAGCGCAAGGCAAACGAATTCGGAGCCACCCGCCAAGTCAAGATTGGATTTTGTTTCAAAAAGCGACCTTAAATTTTCAGTCATTCTACCTTTATCAAAAGCCTCAAATGACTTCACCCAAACAATTGTGTGATTGGCGTTTTGAAAAAAAGAATAACCTGATGTTCACAGCTTGAGTAGAACCATACGACGCTACATCCACCTATCTGGATCGTTCTTCTGGGAGAGCCTCGGTATTGTAGAGCATCGCATCGGTGCGACAGCCTCGATAAGCTAGGATGTAAAGCTCCTTGAGGTCGCGAATGAGCGGATAGCGAGGATTAGCCCCTGTACACTGATCATCGAAGGCTTGATCTGCCATCGCCTCGACTTGTTCATAGAATTGCTTGTCATCTTCAGAAAGCGTTTCTCTAATAGTCTGTGGAATGTCAAGCTGACGCTTGAGATCTTCGATCGCTTCTACTAACTTCTCGATTTTCTCTGATTCACTGTTACCTCCTAAGCGCAAGTAATCGGCAATTTGAGCATAGCGCCATTTTGCGTTGGGATATTTGTATTGTGGAAAGATCGCTTGCTTAAACGGAATATCAGTGGCGTTGTAACGGATGACGTGAGAAATTAACAATGCATTCGCTAATCCATGCGGAACATGAAACGTTGAGCCAAGTTTATGGGCGAGGGAATGACAAACTCCCAGAAATGCGTTGCCAAACGCCATACCCGCGATCGTTGCTGCATAGTGGACTTTCTCCCGCGCTTTCGGATTGTTTGCACCTTCTTGATAAGCAGCAGGTAAGTATTTCATCAACAGCCGAATTGCTTCGAGCGCTAGTCCATTCGTGAATTCAGATGCGAACACGGAGACGTAAGCTTCAAGGGCATGAGTGAGTGCGTCAATTCCGCCATAAGCAGTCAGCTTTCTAGGCAAGTTCATGACTAGTTCGGGATCAACGATCGCCATATTGGGCGTGAGGGCATAGTCTGCAAGCGGATACTTGATTCCACTGTGTTCATCGGTGACAACGGCAAATGGAGTCACCTCCGAACCTGTGCCGGATGTCGTTGGAATCGCTACCATATAGGCTTTCTGTCCAAGTGGCTGCACTTCGTAGACTCGCTTGCGAATATCCATAAATCGCGTGGCTAGCCCTTCAAAATCAGTGTTTGGCTGTTCATACATCAGCCACATGACTTTAGCTGCATCCATCGGAGAACCGCCCCCGATCGCAATGATCACATCCGGGTTAAACAGATTGATTTCTGCCAGTCCTCTCTGAACCGTTGCTAAGGAAGGTTCCGGTTCAACATCAAAGAAAATCTGGTGCGTGATGCCAATTTCGTCGAGCACCTCAGTCACTGGCTCTGTGATTCCTAAATCAAACAGAGGCTTATCAGTGACGATGAATGCCCGTTGTTTGCCAATCAGTTCTTTCAACGCAAACGGCAAGCAACCATAGCGGAAATAAACCTTGGGTGGAATCCGAAACCAGAGCATATTTTCTCGTCGCTCTGACACGGTTTTGATGTTCAGTAATGATGCGGCGCGACGTTTGCAGAAATGGTATTACCGCCCCAACTTCCACAGCCCAGCGTGAGGGATGGATCAAGACGGAAGTTATAAAGATCCCCGATCGCACCTTGCGAAGCGGGCATATTAATCAACACTCGTGACGTTTTCAGCTTAGATTCAAACGCTTGAATATGCTCAGTATTGAAGGCTGACGTATAGAGAACGGAGGTGTGACCTAATCCACCAAATTCTACGATTTGCTCGGCTTTAGCAACCGCTTCAGGAAACGTTTTTGCGCGATACATTGCCAAAACAGGCATCAGTTTCTCGTAGGAAAACGGCTCATTTACTCCGACTTGCTCGACTTCGGCAATAAGAACTTTGGGAACGGTTGGAATTGGGCAATATGCGATCGCACTATCATCTTCTCCAGGTTCATAGCGCTCAAAATCAATGCCTGTGATCTGAGCAATGGTTTCAACCGATTGTCCGACCAGGTTGGGATTGAGATGTCCATCTTTGAGAAGGGTGCTACGGAGCTTGTTCGCTTCTTCTGCGGTGAGAAAATAAGCACCACGATCGATAAACTCTTGCTTCACAGCTTCGTAGACTGGATCGGTCACAATCACAGACTGCTCACTCGCGCAGATCATGCCATTGTCAAAGGTTTTACTGAGTAAAATCGACGAAATTGCCATTCTAAGGTCTGCTGTCTCATCAATCACCGCAGGCGTGTTCCCGGCTCCTACACCCAACGACGGATGCCCTGATGAATAAGCGGCTTTGACCATTCCTGGCCCTCCCGTCGCGATGATCAACTTAATATCAGGATGCTGCATCAACGCTTGCGAAAGTGCCACAGTTGGCTCGTCAATCCAGCCGATGATGTTTTGGGGTGCGCCTGCGGCAACGGCAGCTTTAAGGATAATTTTCGCGGCTTCGATCGTGCATCGTTTCGCTTTGGGGTGAGGAGAAAAAATAATTGCGTTGCGGGTTTTGAGGGCAATCAGGGCTTTGAAGATCGTAGTAGAAGTTGGGTTTGTCACCGGAACAATTCCTGCCAACACACCAACAGGTTCAGCGATCGTTTGAAACCCAGAGGATTTGTCTTCCTCCAAAACACCGCAGGTTTTTTCGTGCTTGTATTTGTTGTAAACGAACTCAGAGGCAAAGTGATTTTTGATCACTTTATCTTCGACTAGTCCCATCCCTGTTTCAGCCACGGCTAGTTTTGCTAGGGGAATACGATCGTCGTTTGCTGCCTGAGCCGCTTTCTTAAAAATCTGATCAACTTGTTCTTGAGTGTAAGTTGCGAAAAGGGTTTGAGCCGCTTTGACTCGCTGAATCAGCGCTGCGAGTTCTTGTGGGTTAGTCACTGCCATAACCAATGTTCCTCATCGCGTAACTCTATGTTTAAGCTTATGTGCCAGAGTTGAGGAACTTGTGAGGAAGTTCGTGCGAATGATTCACCAACTTTCCAACGGTTAGATTTCAATCTTTTCCGATGGATTTTCTGAGTCCTTGTGAATCAGGCAAGCCTCGATCGTTTTCTTCAAACCGTTGCGATGGCGGCTATCTAATTCGGTTGGCAGATGTATGTGAATCTGGATATCATCCAGTCGAACTGGCATATCTGCTGCCTTCTGTGCGGAAACATCAACACTGAGACTCGTTGCATCTAGCTCTCTCGCTTGGCAGTATTTCACAGCATAGAATCCAATGCAGCTACCCAGTGATGCAAGAAACTATTCTGGCGGTATCATTCCAGTGTCTTCTCCGCCATTGTCTTTGGGTTGATCACTTCATCACTGCTTGGAATGCATTGGATCTAACCTTTTTAGCTTTGCAGCCAAAATAGGTCCCAGGGTCAAAATTAATAGGCCGATTGGCATCAGTCCACCTTGAAGCAGATTGTAGTCCGACAAAATCCTTTGCCATGAAAGCTGCATCACAAGCCGTCCTAGCAGGATCTCAAAGCCGACCGTGAGAACGAGCCAGAGCAATCCGACCTGTAGCAATTGAGCAGCAGAAGTGGCGCGAATCCAGCGAATGAATATTAAAGCGATCGCTAAAATCATCACTGATCCTGTAAAGACCGAGATTTGCCGCGCTCTAAAATCACCCACTAGTGGTTCAAGCCAAATAATTCGCGCTGTTCCATGCAGAAATTCTGCAAAGATAATTACAAGCCAAACGATAAACCCTCTGAGCAATACTGAGTAATCTCTTCGAGTTACCCGCAAGGGATCGGTAAACTGTCTTCTTTTCAGCATTCTTGCCTCATTTACTTACTTTCGCTACTCGTCATCCGTCCTGTCATTTCTGTGGAATGAATGCAATAGATAGTAATGACTTCAGCCCGTCCTTGAGCATCGATCCAGGTGCGATTGATTGCAGGCGATAGGGTTGGGTTCCGCGCTTTGACTAATTGCATTATTTGGTCAATCTCTGACTGATCTTTGAGTCGCTCCGCCTCACCTGTGACGATCGCGCTTTGCCAATGCTCTAAATCGTGAACGTCTTCAACCTGCAAACAGACCGCTGGGTTTGCATCGATATCCTGGGTCTTCATCCCTTCGGTTGTAAACAAATAAATGACAGAATCTTTGAGGTGATACTGCATCGGAATGATGTAGGGTTTTCCTTCGTGAATGCAGCCCAAATGCCCGTATCCAACTTTCTGCAAGAGTTCTAAAATCTCTTTTGAACTCATTTCGTCGATGTCTATCATAATGACCATCCTACTTTTGTCGAATGCAGCACCAGCCAAATCTAATGAACAATGTCTTTAAATTCTGCCGCAAATTGCTGGCGGGTGAGGGGTGACTGCAAGATCACACCTTCGCCACCCAGTGGATGATTTTCATCCAGAAGCTGCCCTTCTACAGAAAGATAAACCTTAGCTGTTGGATCAAGGCTGGTGGCTGTGTAGAGCACCTGAGCAACGCGATCGACCATCGATTCACTCCCTCCCCCTTGAGTAAACTCACGCGAGAGATCCACGTAAATTCCTTGTGAAGCAACTCGCAAGCTCAACAATCGGGTTCCCGACGGAATCGTACTGTTCAGGTCTGCCGTTTGCCCATTTGCGAGGAGTTCGTCGATCGCTTGGGTGAGGGCAACATTCGAGGGAACCCCTGGAGCAAGCGCGATTCGAGTCGGCGCTAACCGCACTTGATTGTTCTCCACTCGAAGTCGGTAGACTTCTGGTACTCGTGCGATCGCGGATGGACTTTTAGAGGGAGCGGTTTGAGATTGCAAAGGCGCTTTTGCGGGCGGACTCGTTGGTTGTACCTGGGATGGCGCAGACGGCCGGACGGTTGGCATCGATGTTCTCGATAGCTCTGCTACATGAGGACGTGCTCGCCAAACCATCCACCCGCCTACACCCGTCCCTGAGAGTAAGAGCAGCACCACACCAATAAACACTCCTTGACGATTGGAACTCATAAATGAGTTTTTCATAGCTTACTCCTACAACTTCGGTGACGATAAGAATGAGTCATTAAACAGCTTTACCAGGTCGATCGAGCCATCTATTTAGCTGCGACTTCTTCAGCAGCGCGGCTGTGGGCTGTATCTTGCAGATGCTGTTCGCGTTGCCGTTGCTCAGTCACCGCTGCTCGTGTTTTTTCTTCCAAATCAATTTTGACGACATTGCGACGGGCTGACTCAACTTTAGGCAACGTTAAGGTCAGCATTCCGTCTTTGAATTCTGCCTGCACCTGATCGTTTTTCACGCTGACTGGCAGTGGAATAACTCGTTGAAATTGCCCATAGCGCAACTCAGAGCAAACAATGCCTTTGTCTTCTGTTTTATGTTCTTCGTGATGAGCGCCCACAATAGAAATGGCATTCTCGCTGACTTGGACATCCAAATCTTTAGCTGCGACTCCTGGAACTTCGGCTTTCAGCATCAAATCAGTATCGGTTTCTGTTAGCTCGATCGCAGGAATCCAGTCTACCTGATTCGATCCGGATAATTGACTCAGTTCATGGTCGCCGTGCGTCAGATCGTCAAACAGACGATTCATTTGCTGACGGAGCAGGTCGAATTCTTTCAGCGGTTGCCAACGAATTAAAGACATAGAATCCTCCTTTGAGTGAAAGCGATGGGAGTAGAGCCAAGTGAAGAAGCGATCGCACTCTAGCTCTACTTTCAGACTAGAAAAAGAACTTGAGGAACTTGTGAAGGTGAGGAAACATATACCTTTAAGTCCTCCCTTTTTCCATCCTCACAAGTTCCTCAGATTGTTTGCTTATTTTCTTTATGTAGCAATTGAGAATTTCCTCATGGAACGCAAGAAATTCACCCGATTCCTCCGTTTTTTGCGTCAAGAATTAGCCATTCCTGCGGCAGATTTGCGCCTAGCGCTGAGACATCCTGAGCAAGTGCCCAATTTGCTGCCCATGATTCTTTGGCAATATGGACTCGTGACCTTGAGCCAGTTGAATCAAATTTTCGACTGGTTAGAGCAAAGCGCTGTGGGTAAAGTGCAATGATACAGCGACTAGGCATTTTAACGAGCGGTGGTGACTGCCCTGGCTTAAATTCAGTCATCCGAGCGGTGATCAGTCACGCCACCCTTACCTATGGCTGGCAGGTGCTTGGGATTCCCTACGCGACGCAAGGCTTGTTGGAGCGCAAAGCGATTCCTCTTAGCCTTCACGGGCTAGATCTACGCGGCATTGATCCTCTACTCTGCATGGGCGGAACGATTTTAGGCAGCATCAATAAAGGCGATACACTCACTCATATCGAAGAGATTTTAGCCAGCTATCAGGCGTTAGAACTCGATGCCTTGATTGGCATTGGCGGAGATGGCAGTCTCAAAATTCTCAATCAGTTGGCGGTGCAAGGAAACTGGCGGATGGTTGCGATTCCCAAGACGATTGATAACGATGTGGCGCTTACAGAACGATCGATTGGATTTGATACTGCCATTAACACGATTACCGATGCCCTCAACCGCCTAACCTATACCGCCGCGAGTCACGATCGGGTCATGGTGGTTGAAGTTATGGGTCGAGAAGCGGGACATTTAGCTTTGCAATCGGGCATTGCAGGCGGCGCGGATGTGATTCTACTGCCAGAAATTAGCTACTCAATTGAGGCGATTTGTCAGCATCTAACGGAGTTGCGCGATCGCTGGGGGGCGGCGGTTTGCGATCGTCCTGGTAGCAGAAGGTGCTCGTCGTGCCGAAGATGTTGATCCAGCTTGTCATGCTTCGCCCTGCGGCATCGGTCATTGTATTGCTGAGGAAATTCTGCGCTGTAGTTCAATTCCACTGGATGTCAGGGTTTCAGCATTAGGTCATGTTCAGCGAGGTGGGCTTCCATCGGCACTCGATCGCTTAGTTGCTAGCGCGTTTGGTAAAGTTGCCGTTGATCTGGTGGCTCAAGGGCAAATTCGCCAGATGGTGGCTTGGCAGAATGGGCAGGTTGTGGGGGTTCCGCTAGAAGCTGTTCTGGCTGAGAGTCCGTTGTCTGTTCATTCAACTAGCGCTCTCGTACAAACCGCTTGTGCTTTAGGAATTTATGTGGGAAATGTTGCTAGAAACCTTTCTTAGCTGGGAATGACAAGGCTCAATGATTGTTATTAAGAAGATGATTGTTTTTAAGAACAGAGAGCTTTTCCTCACAAGTTTCTCAACTTGTTTGTTTATAACCAAACTAAGAGAGCTAAATGCTGAACAATATGGTTGAGGAAAACAACACGATGGTCAACACTTCAGGCAACCAAACCGTCAATCTTTTAGAACTTAGCGCCGACGATCGTCGAGTCACCAAAGCGCAGGCGTTCATCCTAACCTTTCACGAAGTCGGAATTACTGATATTCCGCTTGTGGGCGGGAAGAATGCTTCCCTTGGGGAAATGATTCAGCAACTCGCGCCAAAAGGGATCAAGGTTCCTTCTGGATTTGCCACCACTGCGACTGCTTACCGCTACTTCATTCGCTCCGCTGGACTTGAATCCCAACTGCGTCAGATCTTTGCTGACCTTAATGTAGAGAATGTCGAGAGTCTCAGACGGTGCGGAAAACAGGCGCGATCGCTAATGCTCCAAACGCCGTTTCCAAGTGATTTAGAACAGGCGATCGCAGATGCCTATCGATCGCTTTGCCAACAGTATGGAACTGATACCGATGTAGCCGTCCGATCCAGTGCGACGGCTGAAGATTTGCCCGATGCTAGCTTCGCCGGACAGCAAGAAACCTATTTAAATGTTCACGGTTTGAGCGGTGTATTAGAAGCTTGTCACAAATGCTTTGCGTCAATTTTTACCGATCGTGCTATCTCCTATCGCCAACAGCGAGGCTTTGATCATTTTGAGATTGCCCTTTCGGTGGGGGTTCAAAAGATGGTGCGATCGGATCTTGCTACGTCGGGGGTGATGTTCTCGATCGACACAGAAACCGGGTTCAAAGATGCTGCACTGATTACGGCTGCCTACGGTTTGGGTGAAAATGTGGTTCAGGGAGCCGTTAACCCGGACGAGTATCTGGTGTTCAAGCCGACCCTAAAGCAAGGATTTCGCTCAATTCTCGACAAGCGCCTCGGCAGCAAAGAGATCAAAATGATCTACGACGTGGGTGGCTCGAAGTTAACTAAAAACGTTTCGGTGTCTTTGGAGCAGCGGCAAAAATTTGCCCTCAATGATGATGAAATTCTTCAACTAGCACAGTGGACTTGCTTGATTGAAGAGCACTATTCCCAGGTGCGCGGAATGCCTACGCCAATGGACATTGAATGGGCAAAAGATGGCACTACAGGCGATCTCTTCATTGTTCAAGCCCGACCGGAAACCGTGCAATCCCAGAAGTCGCAAAACTTGTTGCGAAGCTATCACCCTGACCTTACCTAACCATCCTTCAATTTGGTGTCAGGCGGGCAGTCGGTGAACTGATTGGACAAGGGAAAGCCAGAGTAATTCTGGATGTGCATGACCTCGATCAGTTTCGAGCGGGGGAAGTGCTAATCACCAACCGCACCGATCCTGATTGGGAGCCAATCATGAAGAAAGCAAGCGCGATCGTTACCAACCAAGGCGGACGAACTTGCCACGCCGCGATCATTGCTAGAGAAATCGGCATTCCTGCGATCGTGGGCTGTGATCATGCGACTTCTAGGGTGCAGACTGGGCAGGACGTGACTGTATCCTGTTCAGAAGGCGAGGAAGGTCATGTTTATCAAGGACTGTTGCCGTTTGAAGTGCAGGAAACCTTGCTCGAAGACCTGCCTGCGACCCGAACCGAAATCCTGATGAATGTGGGCAATCCTCAAGAAGCCTTTGGATTCGCTGCAATTCCGAATGACGGAGTTGGGTTAGCGCGATTGGAATTCATCATTGCCAATCAGATTCAGGTGCATCCGTTAGCATTGATCAATTTTGGAGAGTTAGACGATCGCCTTGCCGAAGCTCTCATTGACAACCTCACGGCACAATACGACCATAAACCGCAGTATTTTGTCGATAAGCTAGCGCATGGCATTGGCACGATCGCAGCCGCCTTCTATCCGAAGCCCGTGATTGTTCGACTATCCGATTTCAAGAGCAACGAATACGCGAATCTCTTGGGCGGACGGCAGTTTGAACCTCGCGAAGAAAACCCAATGATTGGTTGGCGTGGTGCTTCAAGGTATTATGACGATCGCTATCGGGAAGGCTTTGCGCTGGAATGTCAGGCAATGAAGCGAGTCCGGGATGAAATGGGCTTAACCAATGTGATTTTGATGATTCCATTTTGCCGCACACCCGATGAAGGGCGACGAGTATTAGCGGAGATGGCGCAGCACGGCTTGGTCAGAGGGGAAAACGGTTTGCAGGTCTATGTGATGTGCGAATTGCCGAGCAATGTAATTTTGGCGGAGCAATTCTGTCAGGTGTTTGATGGGTTCTCGATCGGCTCAAACGATTTAACTCAATTGACCTTGGGACTCGATCGCGATTCCTCACTCGTGGCGCATTTGTTTGATGAGCGCAATGATGCCGTGAAACAACTGATCAAGCTGGTAATTACCACCGTCAAACAACAGGGACGCAAGATTGGCATTTGTGGTCAAGCGCCCAGTGATTATCCAGAATTTGCGCGATTCTTAGTCGAACAGGGCATTGATTCGATCAGTCTCAACCCCGATTCTGTTCTCAAGACACGGCTAGAAATTGCTCAAGCAGAGGCAGAATCCTGAAGCTCCAAAATTCAATGTCGTTCAATGTTAATTTGAGGTCAAAATTATGGTTCACAAGATTCTAGTTGCGCTTGATCAATCTGAAATGAGTACACAAGTTTTTGAGCAAGCCATTTCCCTTGCCAAGGACACTCATGCCTCATTGATGTTGCTGAATGTGTTATCTCCGTTTGAAAAAGCTTACTCTAGCGCCAGTTATCCAGGCAGCAATGGTGTATTTTTTGGAGCCAGTGAACAAACGGTGCAATTCTACGTGGAGCATTGGAAGCGCCTGGAACAAGAGAGCATAGAGTGGTTGAGATCTCTAGAAGCCAAAGCTATAAAAGCAGGGGTTGAACCGGAATTTACACACAGTGTTGGCGATCCGGGTTCTGTCATCTGCGCCCTAGCTCAAACTTGGGAGGCTGATTTAATCATTATGGGTCGTCGAGGATTGTCTGGACTGAGTGAATTGTTTCTCGGCAGTGTGAGCAATTATGTGTTGCACCATGCTCCTTGTTCTGTTTTAACCGTGCAAGAGCCGCGCCCGTCCAGTCAGGGAACCACACAGACAACACAGACAGCAACAACGTCCTAAACGTTAGAAAGGTTTAGCTATGCTTCAAGAATCGATTTCTTGTGTTAGCGATCGTGCCTACGACATCCTCCGCCTTGAATCTCAACCGCTGGATGCTATTTTTGCACCCAACACGATCGCGGTCATTGGTGCAACCGAACGTCAGAGTAGTGTCGGACGAACAGTGCTCTGGAATCTGGTGAGCCATCCGTTTGGAGGGACGATTTATCCTGTCAATTTACAGCGAAAAAGTGTCTTGGGGATCAAAGCTTATCCCACGATCGCGAATGTTCCCGAAGCAATAGATCTCGCAATTATTGCGACTCCAGCATCCACAGTTCCAGGCATTATTGGAGAGTGTGTGGATGTGGGAGTGAAGGGCGCGATCGTGCTTTCTGCGGGATTCAAAGAAGCGGGAATCTCAGGAGTCGAATTGGAGCACCAGATTCAAGCACAGTTACAGCGTGGCAAATTAAGGCTAATTGGCCCAAACTGCTTAGGAGTCATGAATCCGCGTCTCGGTTTGAATGCCACGTTTGCAAATGCGGTGGCACAACCAGGGAGTGTCGGGTTTATTAGCCAGAGTGGAGCGCTCTGTAGTGCGATTCTTGACTGGAGCTTTCATGAGAATGTCGGTTTCAGTGCGTTCATTTCTGTTGGCTCAATGCTCAATGTCGGATGGGGAGATTTGATTGATTATTTGGGAGACGATCCGCACACTCAGAGTATTGTGATTTACATGGAGTCGATCGACAATGCCCGATCCTTTCTCTCTGCGGCGCGAGAAGTTGCTCTCACGAAGCCGATCATTGTGATGAAAGCAGGTCGTACCGAAGCTGCTGCCAAAGCTGCTACTTCACACACTGGAGCCTTAGCAGGCAGTGATGCGGTATTTGATGCAGCCCTAAAACGCTGTGGAGTTCTGCGAGTAAACAGCATCTCTGACTTGTTTAATATGGCAGAAGTTTTATCCAAGCAGCCGCGCCCAAAAGGATCACGCTTGACCATGATTACGAATGCAGGTGGACTCGGCGTGATTGCGACAGATGCCTTACTTGCGGGTGGGGGACAACTTGCAAATCTATCACCAGAAACTGAAGCGGCGTTGAATGCCTGTTTGCCGCCGCAGTGGAGTCATGGAAACCCGATCGACATTCTCGGTGATGCCACGCCCGATCGCTATGCCAAAACGCTAGAGATTGTTGCAAAAGATCCGAACAGTGATGGACTAATGGTGATTTTGACTCCACAAGCGATGTCAGATCCGACTCGCACCGCGAAACAACTAAAACCTTTCGCCAAATTAGGGAAGCCGATTCTCGCAAGTTGGATGGGTGATACCGAAGTTGAGGCGGGTGCGGAAATTTTGAATCAGGCCAGCATTCCGACCTTTCTCTATCCCGACACCGCAGTTCAATTGTTTAACTATCTATGGCGCTATAGCGAGAATCTACACGGACTGTATGAAACACCGATCGCAACTGCAACGACAACACCGAATCGAACAATTGCAGAAACGTTGATTCAGACGGTGAGAAGCACAGGACGGACATTACTGACAGAGATTGAATCTAAGCAACTGCTGGCCGCGTATCACATTCCAGTGGTAGAAACCCGCATTGCAAACAGTGCTGAAGAAGCTGTTACGATCGCAGATACGATCGGCTATCCCGTTGTGTTAAAGCTGCTCTCTAAAACAATCACTCATAAAACAGAGGTCGGAGGTGTGCAGTTAAATTTGAGGACTGCTGCTGATGTTCGGGCTGCTTACACTGCAATTTTGACGACTGTCAAGGAGCGAGTCGGAGCGAGTCATTTTGCTGGAGTCACCGTTCAACCGATGATTCAGACACAAGGCTATGAATTGATCATTGGCAGTAACGTTGATCCGCAATTTGGGGCTGTGATTCTGTTTGGTTCTGGCGGACAGCTAGTAGAAGTATTTCACGATCGTGCGCTTGCTCTCCCTCCGCTCAACACGACACTGGCGCGACGGATGATCGAACAGACTCAAATCTACAAGGCGCTTCAAGGTATTCGCGGCAGAAACGCGATCGACCTTCCGGCATTAGAACAACTCTTGGTACGGTTGAGCCAATTGATCATCGAACAACCTTGGATCAAAGAAATTGATATCAATCCGTTGTTAGCCTCGATCGGAGGTTCTGAGAGGCCGCTGATCGCGCTCGATGCCCGAATTGTTCTACAGCCTGCCGAACTTTGCAAAGATCAAGTTCCAAAGCCTGCGATTCGTCCCTATCCGATTCAATATATCTCTCGATGGACAATGCGAAATGGATCTGAAATTACCTTGCGTCCGATTTGTCCAGAAGATGAGCCACTCATGGTTCAATTCCACAAAACACTATCAGAAGAAAGCGTTTATTTTCGCTACTTTCACTTGATCAAATTGAGTCACCGAACCGCACACGATCGTCTCACACGCCTTTGTTTCATCGACTACGATCGAGCAATGGCAATGGTTGCAGACGCTCAAAATCCTCAAACCGGAGCACATGAAATTTTCGCGGTTGCCCGTTTGACAAAGTTACACGGCACGACTGAAGCAGAATTTGCACTGTTAGTGAGCGATCGCTACCAATGCCAAGGATTAGGAACTCAATTGCTCAAACAATTACTCCAAGTCGGACGCAATGAGCATCTGAGCCATATTCATGCCGAAATTCTAGTCGAAAACTTAGCCATGCAGCAAGTCTGTAAAAAGCTAGGATTTCAAATCGATCAAGTGAGTGATCCTAAGATAGTGAAAGCGAAGATTAATCTGTAGTCGTCTCTACTCAGCACTAAAGTGACTGAAGCTCTGCCGACGTATCAGAAGTTCCTTGCCATAAATCAAGTCAAATCCTTGCTGATTTTCTCCAATAGGCAAAGAAACATCACCAGCCTGTTGCGATCGCGCTCCTAGACTTGAACCAATTTGGCAACATCAATCACCACTACGGTCATGATGCTGGAGATGCCGTTTTGCGGCAATTTGGGCAGCGACTGCGACAAGCTTTTCAAAGCGAGGATTTGGTGTCGCGTTGGGGCGGTGAGGAATTCGCGATCGGCATGTATGGGATGACGCAGGAGGAGGGCGTTCAACGGTTAAATGCAGTGCTAGATCTGCTTCAGCAAGAGCCGTTCACCATTTCTGACCCTGGTTCATTGAGTGTGACATTTTGTGCCGAAGTTGCCCAATATCCTGAAGATGGGCTGGAGGTACGATCGCTCTATCTTGCTGCTGCCGCTGCATTGGATCAAGCAAAACAGGCGGGTAGCAGTCCCATACGTTTAGCTCAACCTCAAAAAAGTTTAAGCATTTATGCCTCCTGATCACAGTGAATCTGTGAAGCAAATTTGTGTGGCACAAACTTGAATGCAACAGACACCAGTGAAGCATTCCTAACGGGAACGATCATGCCATAGAAGAACACTCAAAATGAAGTGAAATTGATGATTTGGAGCAAGGCAGCGAGCAATCCTCACAAGTTCCTCACCTTCTGGCGCTACAACAAGAAGTATCAGGAACTAGAGGTTAGATCGGGAGATTAGAGCAATGTTGATGCAACAATGGCAAGGCTTTAACCCAGGCAATTGGATGAAGGAAATCGATGTTCGCAACTTCATCCAAACAAACTACACCCCATACACTGGAGATGAGTTGTTTCTTGTCAATGCTACTGAGCGCACTCAACAACTTTGGGATCACGTCAAAGATCTCATGAAACTGGAGCGAGAGAAAGGAATATTAGATGTTGATACGGAGATCGTTTCAACCATCACGGCTCACTCTCCTGGCTACATCGACTCCACCCTCGAACAAATCGTCGGATTGCAGACCGATCGCCCCCTGAAACGAGCAATCATGCCATTCGGCGGGATTCGGGTTGTGAAAGCGTCACTAGAAGCTTACGGCTATCACCTTGATCCGAACACTGAAGCCATCTTCACTCACTATCGAAAAACCCATAATGATGGTGTGTTTGATGCCTACACTCAAGAAATGTGCCTCGCCCGACATTCTGGAATTATTACAGGCTTGCCAGATGCCTATGGTCGAGGTCGCATTATTGGCGACTATCGGCGAGTGGCACTCTATGGAGTCGATCGCTTAGTTGAAGATAAGAAAGCCCAACTCGAATCATTAGAAGTGGATGCTGTGGATGAGCCTATGATTCGCTTACGGGAAGAAATCGCCGAGCAGATTCGGGCGCTGTTTGAACTGAAGGAAATGGCGACTCGTTATGGCTTTGATATCAGCCAGCCTGCCCAGACGGCAAAAGAAGCGGTGCAGTGGCTCTATTTTGCCTATCTCGGTGCTGTGAAAGAGCAAAACGGGGCAGCCATGTCGATCGGGCGCATTTCCACATTCCTCGATATTTATTTTGAGCGCGATCGCGCCCAAAACACCACGACCGAATCCGAACTTCAGGAGTTGATCGACCATCTCGTCATGAAACTGCGATGGTACGATTTCTCAGAACTCCGGACTATAACGAACTCTTTTCTGGCGATCCGACCTGGGTGACAGAATGCATTGGAGGCGTGGGAGAAGATGGTCGCCCATTGGTGACCAGGAATAGTTTTCGCATTTTGCAAACACTCTACAATCTTGGCTCTGCACCAGAACCAAACTTAACGGTGCTGTGGTCAGAGCGGTTGCCCAGAGCATTCAAAGAATTCTGTACGAAAACGTCGATCGCAACCAGTTCGATTCAGTATGAAAACGATGATTTGATGCGTCCGTATTGGGGCGATGACTATGCGATCGCGTGTTGCGTTTCGGCTATGAGAATTGGCAAACAAATGCAGTTCTTTGGCGCACGAGTCAACCTGGCAAAATGCCTGCTCTACGCTATCAATGGTGGGAAAGATGAAAAATCAGAAGAGCAGATTGCCCCGCCCTTCGCACCTGTCACGACAGACGTTCTGAATTATGACGATGTAATGGCGAAGTTAGCGCCAATGATGGCATGGCTAGCAAAGACTTACATCAATACGCTCAATGTTATCCACTCCATGCATGACAAGTATTGCTATGAACGATTAGAAATGGCATTACACGATCGAGATGTGTTCCGCACTATGGCCTGTGGGATTGCTGGTCTATCGGTTGTAGCAGATTCGCTCTCTGCTATTAAACACGCAAAAGTGAGTGTGATTCGGAATGCTCAAGGTCTTGCCGTAGATTACAACATTGAAGGTGATTTTCCCAAGTACGGCAACAATGACGATCGTGCAGATGAGATCGCAGTACACCTGGTAAAAACCTTCATGGCGGAATTGCGAAAACACAAACCCTACCGCAACGCAGTCCCCACTCAATCGGTTTTGACCATTACCTCAAATGTGGTGTATGGCAAGAAAACAGGCAGTACACCGGACGGTCGTAAAGCTGGAGAACCGTTTGCACCGGGCGCGAATCCAATGCATGGACGTGATACCAAGGGCGCGATCGCTTCTCTGGCATCCGTGGCAAAAATTCCTTACAAGGAGGCGCAAGATGGCATCTCAAACACATTCTCCATTGTTCCATCCGCTCTGGGTCGAAATGATCGCGATCGTATTAGCAACCTGGTTGGCTTACTGGATGGCTATTTCCGTGATGATGGACATCACCTCAACATCAATGTCATGAATCGTGAAACGCTCCTAGATGCGATGGATCATCCAGAACTCTATCCCCAACTGACGATTCGCGTATCGGGCTATGCAGTGAACTTTATCAAGCTAACGCACGAACAACAGTTAGACGTGATTAAGCGAACGTTCCACGATCGGTTTTAGAGAGGTTCGGTAAATGATGAACCATTCCAATACGCGGGTTGATGCCACTTCTTTAGGTTATATTCACTCGATCGACACCTGCGGGGCGGTCGATGGTCCAGGTCTACGCATTGTGATTTTCACAGCAGGTTGTCCGTTGCGTTGTCTTTATTGTTGTAATCCAGATTGTCGATATTTAGAAAATGGCAAACTCACCACCGTTGACGAGTTGATTGACGAAATCCAGAAGTATCGATCGTACATCGAGGCCTCTGGCGGCGGCGTGACGATCAGTGGTGGAGAGCCTCTGTTTCAGCCGCAATTTGTCCGCGAACTCTTGCGGCGCTGCAAGGCATTAGGAATTCACACTGCCCTCGACACCTCTGGATTTTGCGACTTGAGTACAGCTCAATCAGTGTTAGAATTCGTCGATCTCGTGCTGCTCGACATCAAATCGTTTGAGCCTGCGACCTATCAGAAAGTGACTGGCGTTGATCTCGCGCCCACCTTAGCCTTAGCCAACTACCTCAACCAAATTCATAAACCCACCTGGATTCGATTTGTATTAGTTCCAGAGTTAACCGACCAGCCTTCTAACATTGAAGGTTTAGCCAATTTCCTTGCACCACTCACCAACATTGAAAAAGTAGATGTCTTGCCCTTTCACAAAATGGGGGAGTACAAATGGCAAGAGCTTGGCTACGAATACACGCTCAAAGAGACCCCGATTCCAACTGCTGAGCAATTGCAAAGCGCGATCGCAGTGTTCAAAAGTCGAGGCTTGAGCGTGGAGTAGCAATCTCTATAGCAATCCTACAACGGTTATTGAATGACTAAGCCACAATCTGCTAGCCTGAGCAAGTTCCTAAAGTCTGTCGGCCCGCTTAATTATCGATCGCATCACCGTTTCTTGCTCATCGGTGTAATCGGACGTGCGCTCTGGATAAAACGCAGGCGGCTGACCGAATCGGCTCTAGGCTATCGCTTGGTTGTGGCAGACTACTCTCAGATTGAACTGCGGGCGGCAGCAGAACGGAGTGGCGATCGCCGCATGATTGAGGCATACCAGAATGATGAAGACTTGCACCGACTAACCGCTGCCCTGATTGCTGATAAATCGTTGGATCAAGTTGAGAAATCGGAGCGACAGGCAGCCAAAGCCATCAATTTTGGGCTGATCTATGCGATGGGTGCTAAAGCTGAGTACGCCTACAACAACTTTCATTGTAGGAGTTGTGGCTCAAATTTGTCGAGGTAGGCTATAGTCGGCAAGGTGCGCTGCTTAGGAAAAATGGAAATTAACATTAAGGCATTAACTCCCCTCTGGACTGGCGGCGTGGAATCTGGCAAGTGCGATCGCATCCACGAAACGGGCATCCTCGGCAGCCTGCGCTGGTGGATGGAAGTGCTGGTACGGGGAATGGGAGGCAATGTTTGCGATCCAACTGAGCAAAAATGTTCTTACAAAAACGGACTTTGCGAGGTCTGCAAAATTTTCGGCGCAGAAGGTCAGAAACGCCGATTTCGGTTAGAAGTGGTTCAGGATAACACCAAACCTGACAAAAATGTCTCACCAAAAATCGAGCTTCAGCCTTATCAATACCAATACAAAGATCAACAAGGTCGAGAAAAAACTGGAACTCGCACACCAACTTGGTATTTCCCTCAAAATGAGGAAGATAAGCCGAGATCAAGCACCTTCACTGTTCAGATTCAAAGTCTGCATCCAAACTTTACGCCAGAAGTTATCGGTGGATTAATTCAATTCATCGCTGATTGGTCGGCATTGGGAGCGCGACCTCAAATGGGTTTTGGTGTAATACAGGTAGAGGGAAGTCGCATTGATACGCAACCCCTCCATGACTGGCTCGTAACCACAGCCGGAAGTGATACTTACTCAGACCTGCCTTCGTTACAGAACATCTTTCTGGCAAAGATCCAACCCAAAGCCTCAACTCCTCCGTTTAAGGAGCAAGACACCTTCAATTTGAAGTACGACCTTCGCAAGCTTTTTAGAACAGATGTAGAAGCTAACGATGGGAAGGACGGAGATGGGAAGTCACGTCCTAAGAAAAAGGATAGAGATAAAGACTTACGCCACTTCATCATGGGTGCAGTATCGGACGATAAGAACAATAAAAGAGATGATAAGACGGAAGATAAAAGCATGGCTGCCAAGATCAAAATCTCCCGCCCTTACAATGAAAATGGAACCACGGTAATGCGTGTTTGGGGCTGGATTCCTAAGGAAGATGATTGTAAAAAAGATCTATATAAAAATGGTTGGAACAGAGAAAAGGTCGTAGAGGTTATTTATCAATATCTGACAGCAAACTATACCTTGCACGATTGGTGTGAAATGAGTTTAACGAGAGATACCGAAGCAAAGAATATCAGTGACGCAAAGGTATTTCTGCATAGTCTATTGAAATTGCAGGAGACCAGCGATGCAGTATGACTACTATGCCTTTCGGAGAGAGCAGTTGGGTGATCCGCTGAATGAACTTGAGCAAGCAAAGCAACAAAAGGATAAAAATGCCCGTAACCAAGCAATAGAGCAAGCTGCTAAAAAAGCGATTCAGCTTGAACCTCATCTATCCTATCTGTGGTACGAAGCTCAAGGTTCTGAACTCAAAAATCCCATTCGCGATGCTTGGCAAAAACGCTTGACTGCCAACTCTATTCCAAGTGAATTTCAATTTCTGCCAAAACTCTCTGACCTCGATCGCCTTCCCTCTCTCAGTTTTATGCTACGGGTTCCTTTCAAACTGCGGAAACCCTACCTGAGCAAAGACGATCGCACCTTTCACCTGCTCGATAACCCCGTCCGCAAAGACAAGGTGTTTCAAACTCCAATGGTTGCCTCAACCAGTTGGAAAGGGGCATTACGCGCAACATTATGGCAATTAGGGTATCAAGAGAACAATGAACAAATAATTCGTCTCTTTGGTAATGAGCGTGAGGAAGAAAATCATGAAAATCTGCAATCAGGACGACTCTATTTTTACCCAACTTTCTTCAGCAATATTGATGAGAAAGAACGGCTGGAAGTGATTAACCCGCACGATCGCGCAAAAGGTACATCCAAACGAGGTCCTATCCCACTGGAGTGTGTTCCAGTGGGAGCAACGGGCGAACTGGTGATTCTCTATGTTCCCTTTGTCCAAGTTGGGAAGGAGGAAAAGGAGGAAATTGCTCAAGATCTGGAATTGGCTGCTAAAGGAGTAGAAGTCATGCTCACGGTCTATGGCTTTGGAGCCAAGACCAGTAGCGGTTTTGGGGTTGCAGAGTTAAACGGCAAAATAGAATTTGGGATTCGAGCAGATTGGTCGTGTTTAGAGGAAATTTCAACTTCAAACCAAAAGCTGGAATTTTTGAATGACGATGGAACTTTGAAGCAAGAATTTCTGAATCCTGACGGCAGTTTGAAAACTGAAAAACAATACAAGACTTTTCTGCAAGGTCAAGGAAGAACGCATAACAAAAAACTACATCAAGATGCTAAAAAATGGTGGGAAACTAAAAATGATAAGCCTGAATTACCGGAGTCATTTAAAAAGAGAGAGTTTATATCATTTGAATCCCTGATAACAACAGCAGAGGAATGTTGCAACCAACAGATTAAAGGAGGTATAAGCGATGCTTGAATTAGATTCAGACGAATCTATAAAATTGGCGATCGCCCTCCCAATTGATACCATTCAAGCCTTCTGTCAACGCTGGCAAATTGCAGAACTGGCAGTATTTGGCTCGATTTTGCGCGATGATTTTCATCTCGATAGCGATGTTGATTTCTTATATGTCCTTGAGCCGAATACACATTGGAAATTGAGTGATCTGATCCATGCTGAGGAAGAATTGACTCAATTGCTGGGTAGAAAAGTTGATTTAGTCGGAAAAGCCAGCATTGAACAAAGTCACAACTGGCTGCGAAAACGCAACATTCTTTCATCAGCAAGGGTGATTTATGGCGGGACTCTTGGTTATTCAAATAGAGGTTAAGCATGAGTAAATCATTCTGGCGACCAACTGATGACCAGCGACGCACAATTTTATTGATGGAAGCTCTTGGGCTAATTCACGACTTGGGTAAAATGAGCGATCGCTTCCTCGAAAGCCAAGAACCTCCTAAGCCAAACGAACCCAATGTGGAATATAAAAATACTCTATTATCTGATCCACGTACTATCAACACCTATAAGAACCATACGAGCATACCCCAAGATCCCAGTGCAAAATTTGTGCAGAAGATTCTGAATCAAGATGCAACTACACCCTGTGCGTTCAGTGAGAGAGAAGATTTAACTGAATTGCTTAAGGAAATTGAATTGATATGGATTGCTGAGCAATATAGCTTTGCTGAGTTAATGCCACTTTTAACCAATGCTGGATTGGTAAAGCAAAGCAACTGGAATGGTGTAGTTGGCAAATCGATGCAACCTGGGCTGCTTGTAGGCTATCTGCACGGCATTGCTCATATTGAGAAAGAAGGAGATCCTGACCAACACAAGCAACCTTATCATAAGGTCTTCCGTGCAACGCCGTTTGGTAATGAGGAGCAAATAAGTACAGGCAATTCAAAGGAATTGAACTTTAAACTCTGGAAATTATTACCTAAGAGCTATTTTGTTTATATTTATGAACTGACAACTATACTACAGATTTTACCACTAGCCACTATTAAAGAAATTACTACTTCTCAAAGATCAGAGTGGTTGGAGCAAATGATGGTATTGATGAAGCGAGGTTTAGCCGATAATCGTCGCCCTCATAACGAAATCTCTCTCTGGGACTGGGGCTATACTGTTGCTACGTTCACCAAAGCGGCGGCTGTTTATATCTTCAAAAATGGTTGGCTCCCTGATGTCGAAAATCTGCCCTTCTGCACCCTGAGAATTAACTTAGATATTCTCGATCGCTACACTCATAGCGATAAGATCAGTGATTTATTAGGAATCCAACAAGTTCTGAATGATAGGTTCAAAGGTGTACAAACACTGCTTGAAGAAACTTACGCTTTTGGAAATCAATTTTATCGAGATGAAACGGGTGCTTATTATCTACTGCCTGCTATTTTTGACTGCATAGAGCAGACCGCACTACGAGAAGAAATTCAGGCATTATTTCCATCCGATTTACGTCCACAAATTTATTTCAGCTATCCTCCAACTACAGCGGGTTATTTAGATAATGACAAATCGCGTTCACGAGAATTAGTCGCTGAGCCGCGTAAGAAGGCGTTGAATCAAGAATCAATAAATGCTGATAACAATCTCTATCTATTTGAAACGGAGTGGAAAGAAGGTCGTCCTAGAAATGCTGAGATTTGCACTGTTTGTGGAATGCGACCTGTTGGCTATCCGCGTCACGGTTCTCAACCTGAAGTAGAGAAAACGCTATCCGTTTGGGCAAAAGAGGAGAAAGGAAAGCAACGCCAAATTTGCCGTGTTTGCTTAGATCGGCGCGGGCGACGCTCGGAACAATGGATTAACGACGGCTTGCAGCAGACTATTTGGACAGATGAAGTCGCTGATGATAATGGTCACTTGGCACTCTTTGTCGGCAAGCTAGGGTTAGAGGGCTGGCTTGATGGCACATTGCTCTCCACCATTCAAGTCACTAGCACCACTACCAAAAATCCCTCTCCGGCTCGGCTCTACCGCATTGCTGAAACAGCCCGCGCATTCTGGAAGAAAGTTACAGATGAATTGATGCCTAATGTAATTGGGCAGTTCTCTTTTCGCTTGGAGCTATATCCCGAAAGGGATAGCAATCTAGAAGACTTGGGTGATTACCATGCCTACGATCTAGGTATTGATGGTGTAATACTCAGTGTCGTTTGGGATAAACCACGCAAGCGTTTTCTGACAACAGATAACTTGAACTACTTTGCTGCCCAACTCCTGGATACACCAGACAATCTAGTTCACAAATTAAAAGGAAAAACATTTCAGATTCTTGAACCCTCAATCTTTTTGAAGTCCAGCCAAAAAAAGGCTGAAATAACGATTAAAGAAGTCAGCAAGACTGCTGGATATCAACCTGCCATATCCTTGTTGACAGAGCCAAGCCTATGTTTGATGCTGATTCCTGCTGATAAAGCACTAAAGTTGGCACATCAAGTCAAAGCTGAATACGAACAACAAATGGAGCGAGTGCGCGATCGCTTCCCCTTAAACATCGGAATAGTCTTTTGTAAACGTCGTACTCCCATTCGGACTGTGCTAGAAGCAGGTCGGGCAATGCTCAATCTATCAGGGCAGTTCGATATGACTGAGGGGAAAGGCTGGGAAGGCTGGCGATTGATGCAAAAAGAGTGTTCTGGTGGTTTTGTTAAGTTACAGTTTGATAACGGTATCACTTGGAATATACCTGTGGTCACTGGTGACAGCAATAAAAAGGATGACTGGTATCCCCGACTTTATCAAGGCGATCGCTGGGAGCAAAAGCAACCAAAACACGCTTGCGATTTAGCAGTACGTAACCCCAAAATACCGCCAGATAAAGGTGCAAAGTTGTGGGTTAGACCAAGCCGCTTCGACTTTGAATTTCTCGACAGCACCGCCCGTCGCTTCGAGATTTACTACGACGAAAACGGTCGCCGTCCCCGCCACACCCGTCCCTTCTACCTGGAAGACCTCGATCGATTCGATACACTGTGGGAGATTCTGAAAAAACTCGAAACCTCGCAACGCCATCAAGTGATTTACACGATCGAAGCCACCCGCGAAACCTGGTATGGACAAGATGAGCAAGAATCATTAACCGATTCCGTGTTTAGCCAATTCGTCACTGATACATTGGCTAACGCAACCTGGACTAAAGACTATAGAAAATGGACAGATATTCCTCTAGACCAACGTCAGCAACTCATTGATGCTGGAGTACGAGGCGAACTGGCTGACCTGGCAGAACTGCATATGGAAATCTTGAAGGAGCGGTAAAGAAAACAATGGCAACGTATAAACGGCAACGCTATCTATTTATGACCCTCGACCCCGTGCATATCGGTACGGGCGGCTATCGCCTGGGACGGGTAGACAACAGCATTGTGCGAGAACCAGGAACTAAAATCCCTAAAATTCCCGGTACAAGTTTGCATGGGGCAGCGCGATCGTATGCCGCACAGTTGTATGAAACCCCAGAAGCCGCAGGACAAGATCAGAAAGGTATTACCAATCCTGAAACCAATCCAGTTTGTTACACCTTTGGCTATTTGAATTCGGGTGATGGTGACAATCCGTCAGATAGTAATCAGACCAAGCCAAAGAAGAAAGAAGTCGCTTATTCCGGTGTAGTCAATATCTTTGATGCCCATGTGCTGCTGTTTCCCGTACATTCAATGGTAGGTGCAGTTTGGGTCAGCACAGTTGAGCGATTGAAAGAAGCAGGCTTTACGGGTTTACCTGATGATTGGGATGACGTTAGCACGGCGGTTTTAACTTGGGATAAACCTGATAAACGACTCAATCTCGGTTGGTTGATGGTCAATGTTGCTGATCAAAAAGTAGAGGTGAAAACACCTTCAAAATGGCAAAGTGGAGATCGCCAGAAAGCTCTTGATCAAGCTATCAAAAAGATTGTTCTGATCAAAGATGCACTCTTCAGCCAAATCGTGAACAGCAACCTGGAAGTGCGGACATCAGTAGCAATTAATCCTGACACTGGCGCAGCCGAAGAAGGGGCGCTATTCACCTATGAAGCCATTCCCCGCGCCACATTCCTCACCGCAGAGGTTGTACTCGATGATTATCGTAGAGAAAAAGAAGAATGGCATTTGGGGAAGATTAAAGAAACAGGTAAAAAGAAAGAAGATGGCACACCAAAGCAATTACCAGGAGATGCTTGGAGCGATCCACTAGACGTGGTGAAAGCAGGGTTTCGCATGATTGAATGGCTGGGAGTCGGTGGCATGGGCACACGCGGCTTTGGACGCATGGCAGTGGTTGGTGAGCCAACAGAGGTAACGTTGAAAAACTGCTGGCAAGGTTCAGAAACATCCTCACCTACGGAGCAACCTACCACAACTGCTGACAAAGGAGGCAACTCATGAGTGATAAACCAATAAACCTCGATCGCCTCGCCGCCCAACACGCCCAAGCACTAATTAAGAGTGCTAAAGATGATATCGAAACCACCGTCACTAAAACATTAGGCGTATTGCAAGAAGATGGCGTGTACGCCTGCTTCCTGTACCTATTGGCAAAAGAGAAGGAAAATGGGAAAGCAACTGTTGCAGAGATGCTTAACTTGCTTGATGGGTTGAAATTTGGTTGGGGCAAACCAGCGAGTAACAAACCTGAAGACATCCTCTCGCACATTACCGAAAAAGTCACCGTTCATCTGGAACGGCTCCTATTGGCAAAAGAAACATTAGAACAGATGCTAATTTATGCTCGTTATGGGGCAAAGGCACGGAAAGATGCAGAGCCAGAGAAGGGGCAGTCAGATAGTCAGGAGAATCAGTCGTGACGTGGAAAGCCTATCGAGTCGTGTTTAAGCTAAAGTCCCCCGTGCACATTGGCTGCGGCAAAGTGGGTAACGTGCAGCGCACCCGTCCTTACGTCACTGGGCGAGTATTTTGGGGTGCTCTTACCATGCGATTGACCCGCGATGCCATAAGTGGAACTGCGACAGACTCCAGCCAGTACAAGACTTTTGGAGATAAGGTCAATGAGCAGTTAGCCTATACCTACTTTTATCTCGCTACAAAAGAGAATGGAGTTTATCAAATTCAGTGGCCGTGGGGAGATGAGGAGAGCCTCTTTCGCCGCCGTTTTCTCAGCAGCTATACCAGTACTGCATTGATGTATCTGCAACAAGCCGCCGATGAAGGGCTACTCCATGAAGTAGAGTTTCTCTCACCTCGCACATTGGATGAAGGGGAACAGGTTTATCTAGTTGGCTACGTGTTTGAGAAAGAGGGCTGTGATCTCAAATGGCGAGATGCCTGTAAACATCTGCAATTGGGTGGTGAACGCGGCTATGGTTGGGGAGACGTTAAGTGTGTTGAGATTAAGCCCCTAGAGAATCATGATTTGTTTGAGGAGCAGGTAACTTTTAACGGTGACGGGGATAGTCCTACCATTCAAGCAAAACGATTGCTAGCTCATGCCTCGTCAACAGGTATAACGGCAACGGGTGAGATAGAACCATTAGTTGGTCGAGAATGGCGATCGAACGAGTCAACCAATAAATATGCAGGGCAATATGTAGCATTTTCTGATCTTTGCTGGGTTCCAGGAAGTGTCGTCGAGCGATCGCTTTTTGTGATTAGAGATTTTGGTATTTGGCATTTATCGGACTGACTTTCTGCCAAACTACACCTCTAATTCCTCTCGGCTCAACTTGTACAAAGAAGAATACTAAACTTGATCACGCAAGATTAAAACTGCTGCTCTCTGAGACAGGGTTTATTCTTGATCAAGATAGCTAAAACCCTCCCCATAACTCAAGATGACCACTCTTTTTTCTGACTATGAGATTCGACGCAAGGGTTTGACGTGCTGCCGTTGCTGTGAGGTCGAATAATGCACCAACAAAGACTAATAAGAAAATGACGATCGGCGACACTGAGTTGAACTTGAGAAATACAATTGGCAACAACAGAACTGAAACGCTACTCAATACATCAGCCGTCACACTTACTCGCCATGCGCCAAAGTAATCGATCGCTCTACTCCCCACAAAAGCAGCTAATACTATCGGAATGATGCTGCCTGCGCCAGCGATTCCAGTCGCGATTACCCAAAGGGGAACTTGCTTCGCAAACCGCAGAGTGAGTAAATTGCAGCACCAAAATTGGAATTGCGATCGCAGCAATTTGATTGCCGATTTGACAGAGAAATTCAGCCGCAATCAGGCAAATGAGGGGCAGCGATCGAGGTGTCAATTTCCTCATTTCGCAGGTTCAGGCTGCCAATCGGATCGAGTGAGACAATAAACAAAGCAATCATCGTCGCCGAATCGTCGAGGCTCGACAAATTGAAAGCCCAGACGTTCGTAGAAGCGATGGGCGCGGGTATTGTTAGCCAGTGGATCGATCCAGACAGCCGTAACTTGCGGGTCAGCAAAACAACGAGCTAAGGCAAGCTGCATCATGGTTGTGCCATAGCCTTTGCTCAAATCCGTCTCTTCGCCGATCCAGATGTCGATCGCGCGGAGGTTCATTGGAGCATCACCCCAATAGTGACTCTCCTCAAGTGCTGGATCAATGATTTGGATAAACCCGATCGGACGACCTTCAAATTCAGCAATCAATTGTTCTCGCCAGTCTGGAGTACGATCGAGTTCTACTTCCCAGTGCCAATCATCATTTGGGTCTGAGTCAACGACGTGAGGTTGCTCATCCCAATGTTGCAGTAGATTCAAATCAGCGGAGGTAGCCGAGCGGAGGTTCAGCATCATTTCATCGCCCTTTGGGTTTGGCATATGTTTGGCATTAATTACATGAAGTTGCTTATCCCAGTGCTGTAGCAACTTCAAATCATCAGAGTTCGCAGGGCGTAGATTGATCATGACTTTTTTCGATAAACTTGCCTGACCTTTGATTGCTTTTATTGCCTAACGTTAGGCTGAACAGGGTGCTTACGCCAAGACGCAACAATTTCATTCACTGCAACAAGCAGCACCAGCCAAAATCCAGTATCAACATCAAGGACAATACAAAAAACTGAAAATATTAGAAGGCTCCACCCTGCAAACGACGGTAAAGGTTGGTTGAGTTGATTTTCAATCCAGTAGCAGAGAAACCCATAGAGTGTCATCAGAAATCCTAACGCTAGGAACCAGTAATATCCCCAAATTCGGAGAGAGTCTGGCTTAACTACATCTAATACTCCAGCCTCAATGATGTCTTGCCAGATGCCACTAAATCCGATCGCTCCTGGTATTACTAATGCAACCAGGCTATGAAGCAGTCCAAAGACAATTAAGGCAAAACCGTTAATCTTTCCCATGCTGATTCTCCCTTGATGGCACATAATATCCCCTTAAATCTCCTTGTAGATAGGAATAACAGGGTTGGACCCAATAGGGTTCATATATTTTTCTGCTGCCTTATGGTGATGTTACTTCTGAAAGGTGAGAATGACCTCTACTACCTTTATGAGTCTGACGGGGAAGTAACCCACTGGACGAGTTGAATAACCACGCCGTTGGGGTCTGTGACTTGAAAGAATCGCTCGCCCCAGGGTTCAGTCTCGATCGGTGTAGTAATCGTCACCCCTTCTGATTGCAATCGAGCATATTCACGATCGATATCGTCCACAACAAAAGCAACCAGCAGACCGTCTGCTCGATGCCCGCGCATGTGAATTGGTTTAAAGGTTTCCAGCCCAATTTTCAGAAAAACAAGGTTAAAGCCAGCATCTGGTCTAGAGAGCGATACGAAACCTTCGGCTGACATCTCTTCGCTGAAGCCAAAATATTGTTTGACGAAATTAGCGGATGCTGTGACATCCCCAACATTGAGCGAAAGTGCTGAAGCGGTAATTTTCATAGGGTTCTCGCACGAAAGATAAACTGCATTCGATCGCTGATTATGGCTCAACCAGAATCTAGAAAGATTGTAAAAAATTGACTCGATCGCTAGTATATTCTTCTCGAAAAGCCACCACTCAGATGGGTGTTAGGCATTGTCATTGCCGCGATCGACTGCGATGTCGAAATGCAACACGTCTTTGCGATCGCCCAGCTTTGTATAAAGTTCAATGGCTGGATCGTCACCGATATCCGCCTGGACGAAAATAGCATAAGCTCCACATGCTGCTGCTACTTCCTTCAGCTTCTGAATTAATGCGGTTGCGATTCCCTCCCGTCGGTGTGCTGCGGCAACAGCTAGATCGTAGATGTAAATCTCACTGCGCTCCTGCTCGAACTTTTTAAGCTCATAGGCCGTGAGACCGCCAACAACTTCACCTTCTTTCAATGCGGCGATCGCAATGAAGTAGCCGCTCTTGAGCAGTTGCTGTAGGTAGTTTGCACTGGGACGATTCCCGCGATAGGTCTCAACCTCATCGAACGCCTCACCAAAGGTCGCTAATAGAGCTTCCATTAATGCAACATCCTCCGGCACAATCTGTTGAATGGTTAAGTTCATGGGTATCTCCTAAGCTACGTTTCTGCTGAGCGGACACGAGTAAAGTTACCATACAACCAGGATCTCTTGATAGTTCACTCCAGCAGAATTTAATAAGCTAAGTATGGCTGCTTTTGAACGGAATCTAGCGAGGGTTCGTGCGACGCATCCAGTATCGATATCCAACACAATGCCGAAACCCGCAGCTAGAAACAGTCCCCAGCCAGTAAACCAGAGTGAAGAGGCATTCAATTGATTCTCTACTGGGTTGAGAATCATGATGAATCCCGGCATCAGGAACCAGTAATATCCCCAGATTCGCAAAGAATCCGACTTGACGGCATCGATTACACCGACATCAACAATTTCCTGCTAGATGCCACTAAAATCGATCGCTCCAGGCAGCAACAATGCAAGTAGGCTGTGAAGTAGTCCAATCATAATTAGTGCAAGACCGCTAATCTTCTTCATCCTGTTTCCTCCATTATTGAGGTTAACTTTCTCCTATGACTCAGTTGCGGGTGCAAACATTGCAAAGACTTCTGCTCCAGTCATATTTTGCGTTTCATTAGAAAAACAATAATATTCAGGTTTTTCATCTATAAAAATTTGGTGATCAAAAATAAATTGCTCAACATTATCAAAAATACCAACAGGCATAAAGTATTGGTTCCGTGCTTTCAATCGATAAAATAGATGGCTGCCGCACTTCTTACAAAATCCACGTTCAGCCCACTCCGAGGAATTGAAAGCAGCCACATTTTCTTTGTCTTGAAAAGATACATCGCTTCCACAGTCAACCATTATCAAAGGCCCGCCTGCCCATTTTTGGCACATGCTGCAATGACATGCACCAGCCTTGATAGTCATTGTTTCCGCGAAAACATTAACAGCTCCACAAAGGCAACTTCCCTTACCTGCGATTAAATTTGACATATTTTTCTCCTGGGTTGATGGCGAAAAACTTTGTGCTTTTGCGTTCATCTCTGATGTGCCGGAGACGATCGCCTAGATTCATTCTAGTACAACAGAATTGTCGGAAAGCAAAACCAAGCCTAACATCGCTTTGAGAAGGGTACTTTTTCCGGCCCCGTTGGAGCCAACAACTCCGACTAACTCTCCCGCTTGAATCGGAGCTAAAAATTCTAAATCTGGAGTCTGAGTAGTTAAGTAGACAGACCTAATTAAATGTTAGATGCCTGCAATTAGCTCACCCCCGACCCCTCTCCCAGAGCGGGCGAGGGGAGAAAAATGGGTTCCCCTTCTC
>JAAUOZ010000069.1 GCA_012034655.1 Leptolyngbyaceae cyanobacterium CSU_1_3
GAGGGCGATTCTTAGAAAACTGCCCATCCCATCACCCTCTCTATATTCGTTACAAGTTTTATTGAAAGGTTAAGATGGGTTAAGCAGTCGCCCTCCTCAGGCAAAACCATGACTTCAATTCTCGTTAAGCCTTCCTCAAAACTCAACGCACCTACCCTGCGCCACCTGCCTAGCGGGTTGACGATCGTCGCCGAACAACTCCCCGTAGATGCAGTAAACCTCAGTTTGTGGATCAATGTCGGTTCCGCAGTGGAGTCAGACGAGATTAACGGCATGGCTCACTTTCTCGAACACATGGTCTTTAAGGGAACCGATCGCCTGACCAGTGGAGAATTTGAACAACGGATCGAACAACGAGGAGCCGTCACCAACGCCGCCACTAGCCAAGATTACACCCACTACTACATCACCACCGCTCCCAAAGATTTTGCTGAGCTTGCCCCGCTTCAGATGGATGTCGTTCTCAATGCCAGCATTCCCGATCAGGCTTTCGAGCGAGAAAGATTTGTCATCCTAGAAGAAATTCGGCGATCGCAAGACAATCCCCGTCGCCGCACCTTTCAGCACACCACAGAACTGGCCTTCGATCGCCTCCCTTACCGTCGCCCAGTCCTTGGCCCCACCAGCGTCATCGAAGCCCTCGCCCCCCAGCAGATGCGCGACTTTCATGCTAGTTGGTATCAGCCCAAATCCATTACTGCTGTCGCCGTCGGCAATTTGCCCGTCGATGAACTCATCCAAACCATCGAAGACAGCTTCATTCGCCTCAAGCCAGAGGCGGTCTCGCTCCCCCATCCTCCCTCCCCGATCGCCGAGTTGCCTTTTCCACAAATCACCCGCCGCGAATTTGTCGATCGCACCCTTACCCAGGCTCGACTGATGATGATCTGGCGCGTTCCGGGGCTGGTTGGCTTGCACGATACCTACGAGCTTGATGTGGTGTCTAGCATTTTGGGTCACGGACGGACAGCGCGGCTGATCAAAGACCTACGGGAAGATCGAGGTCTGGTGTCTAGCATTTCTGCTAGCAACATGACCTACCGACACCAGGGCATTTTCTGCATCTCGGCTCAGTTGCCTATTGAGAATGTGGAACCAGTTGAGGCGGCGATCGTCCAACATCTCTGCACGTTGCAGTCAGATTTCGTCACTCAGGCAGAACTGACGCGGGTTTGCACCCAGGTTGCCAACCATTTTGTGTTTGGCAACGAGACACCGAGCGATCGGGCCGGCTTGTATGGCTATTACCAGTCTCAAGTCGGCGCGTTAGAACCAGCGTTCGACTATCCCAACCGTATTCAATCGTTGACGGTTGCCGATCTGCAAGCTGCGGTTCAAAAATATCTGCCAACCAAAGCCTACGGGGTAGTTGTGATCAAGCCAGAAGCATAGGATTTGAAGGCGCATGGGAACAGACCTGTGGACAGAGATTGACCAACGGATTTCTCAAGCGATCGCCCAAACGTTTCACACGACCGATCGCCGATCGGTCAGTGGCGGCTGCATCAATCAGGGCTATCGACTCACCAATGGAGCACGCAACTTCTTTGTCAAGGTCAACCGTGCCAGCCAGATCGCCATGTTTGAGGCAGAGGCGCTAGGGCTACAAGAAATTGGGGCAACACAGACGATCGTCATCCCTCGACCCATTTGTTGGGGGGTCGCCTCCGAGGCTTATCTGGTGCTGGAATGGCTAGAACTGGGCCGGGGCGGTTCCCAGGCTTGGGAGGAAATGGGGCGACAATTGGCAAATTTGCACCGGGTGCAGAAGGCAAGCGCTTTTGGCTGGCAGCGAGACAACACGATCGGAGCCACGCCGCAACCCAATCCCTGGACATCTGATTGGACGGAATTCTTCACGCAGCATCGGATTGGCTATCAGCTAGAGCTTGCCAAACAACGCGGTGGGCACTTCCCTTTGGGCGATCGCTTGCTGGCTAAAATTCCCCAGCTTCTGGCAGATCACACCCCTGTGCCTTCCCTCGTCCACGGTGATTTATGGTCAGGAAACGCGGCTATTCTGCAATCTGGAGAACCTGTAATTTTTGACCCTGCCCCCTACTGGGGCGATCGAGAAGTAGACATCGCCATGACAGAATTGTTTGGCGGATTTCCGGCTGAGTTTTATCGAGGCTACGATCGTGCCTTCCCGTTAGATTCTGGCTACAAACGGCGCAAAACGCTCTACAATCTCTATCACATTCTCAATCATTTCAATTTGTTTGGCGGTAGCTACGAATCGCAAGCCAATCGCATGATGCAATCTTTGCTGTAGAAAGAATATTTGGCATTGCTAAATCGAAACCTGCAAGTGCCCTTTGAGAATTAGTTTTTAGGATTAATTTTTAGTGGGTGAATGGTTGAGCGATCGCATCCCATCGGCTGTTCCGTTGCGCGTATCGGAACCGATAGCCGTCACAGTTGTTTCTGCTTTTTCAATGTTGACCTGATTGGCATTCATAGACAGAGATTCTTCTTTTTTCGACCCTGGCGAAGGCATCCACCAAGCCAAAATACTCGTAACGCCGCCCCAATAGACAGCATTATTGCTCTGGTTGTCTCCAGACACCAGCATTTTGTAGAGACAAAACAAAAGCACGATAAAACTAAATAAAAATTGAACTGCTAACTTAAAACCATCTTGAGTTTTCATGCTGCTAATTTCTAGAGCCTTTCTTTTCTATTAAATGGTTTTTTTGAATGTGTGTCATGACCCAATTGGGCCTTGGTTGAACCCTGTTTAGGCCCTGTTTTGAGTCGTGTAATCGAGTGCAGAAAAAGTACGTCCCAGATTTATATCAGAAAGCCTACCTAGGCTCGGCATTTCACCGTTTTGTCATGTCCTAAGCTTTCTGACCAAAGCTATAGTTCAAAAAGCCTACCTAGGCTCGACATTTCACCGTTTTGTCACGTCCTAAGCTTTCTGACCAAAGCTATAGTTCAGAAAATTATTTTGTCGGCTTTGGTTTCTGCGGTGAAGCTTTAACAGGCATAGGTAGCGTAAAGTAACGCACTCCATCAGGTGTCACTCTTTCAAGACCGCCTAAGGCTAGAAGCTCTTGTCTGGCTCGATCTTGAGTTTTGCGATCGCCCGTCTGCTGCGCCTGATTAAACACCGTGCCCCACGCCTGAAACCGCACGAGTTTACTATCTGGGTCACGTTTCAAAAAGTCTGCGGTTCTCTGAAACAAAGGAGCCGTCTCTCGGTATGTTGGAACCGCCGCCGCCCACTGAGAAGCCATCTCCAACGAGTGAATTGCCCCCCGCGTATCGCCCAACAACAACAATTGATCGAGAGAGCGGTAATGCCAAACTCTAAACGCCCCCGGATCGATTTCTGGCGAAAGCGCATCGGTTCCCCGCTTCATCAAGTCTACCGCTAACTGAGGTTGACCCAACTCGTAGGACAGCGTGCCCGACAAAAACAGATAAATATCCGTAAAGCGCGGGTCGCGGCGAGTGATGATGTCAAAAAATTGAGGACTCAAAGAATAGCCTGTCTGTTCGCGGGCTACATCGTCGCCGTAGTATTGCAAAAAGCTGAGAAACGTCCAATTGGCGATCAGATTGTCGTAGCCCAACGTGGGTGTTTTTTGTAACAGTTGCAACCTGAGTGCTTCTTGCTGTTCTGCCTGTTGCGGGTTGACCGTCCATTGAGAACTGCGATTCAACTGCGATCGCTGCGTTGCCACCACACCCGCTAGAGCCACTCCTACGATCGCCAAGTGCAACAGCGCCAACTGCCAACGGTTTAGAGGTTTTTTTGCCCCTGTTTCCATTTCTAGTTTCATGGTGATCAGCTTTAGTTCGCAGATTGTTCTTCATTATTTTAAGGTTTCCCGATGGCTAGCCAAGCGTTAAGAAACTTAATGAAACTCTCCATTCCAGGCGGGGCTATTTTCCATAGATTTCAGTTAGATTGTCATAGAGATTGCATCCAGCGGCCACAAATCCCTTTTAATCTGAGAGAGTCCAAGTTAGAGAGCGTTCGCGTTGACAAGACACTTGATCAACTGGCATAGAGCTAGCCGAGTTCTCAAGATGGGTCTGTGTACTCTGAGGCTAATTGACCCAGCGCTGGTGCAACTTATAAGAGCGAAGTCAACAAGTTTGGAGAGAAATACGGCGATCGCGAGCCTCTTGCCGTCACAAAAGTTACTAAGCTCTTTGAGCCTCGCAGTGAATGTCGTCTTCCCAAGCTATCCACCCACCTACTTCTAAAACACCTCGATGAACCGATCCACCAGGCGCTTCCCCCTCCTCCAAGTTGCCCTTTGCAGTGGTGTTGTGGCTGCAACGGCAGCTTCGACGCTGTTTGGTCCCGGTCGCGCTGTTCGCGCTGCCTTGCAAGACAGCCCCAAAACTGTGATCGACGAAGCATGGCAAATCGTCAACCGTGAATATGTTGATGGCACATTCAACAAAAACGATTGGAAAGCCGTCCGCCAGAGCTTGTTGAGCAAAAATTACACGTCCAAGCAAGAGGCTTACGAAGCATTACGAGTTGCTCTCAAGCGGCTGGATGATCCTTACACTCGCTTCATGGACCCCAAGCAGTATGAGGCATTGAGTAATCAGACCTCTGGTGAACTTTCTGGGGTGGGCATTCGTCTGGAGTTGGACGAAAAAACTAAAGCACTCACAGTCGTCGAACCTCTGGAAAACTCTCCCGCAATTCGAGCGGGTGTGCAGTCGGGCGATCGCATTATGGCTATCAACGGCAGATCTACGAAGGGTATGAGCGTTGAGGATGCTTCAGGGCTAATTCGGGGTGAAGTTGGCACAAAGGTGACGCTGAAGATTGGACGCAATGGCGCGAACGAGTTTAATTTGCCCTTGACGAGAGCCAGAATTGAACTGCAAACAGTGCGCTATAGCCTGCGTCAAGAAGGAAAGAATCGTATTGGCTATATTCGCCTCAACGAGTTTAGCAGCCACGCCTCCGAGCAAATGCAACGTGCGATTCAAGCGCTGACGGCTCAAAAAGTGGATGGGTTTGTGCTTGACCTGCGAGGCAACCCTGGCGGTTTGCTGCAAGCCAGCATTGAAATCAGCCGCATGTGGCTTGATAAGGGGGCGATCGTGCGGACGGTCGATCGGCGCGGAGGCAGCGATGAGATGAGTGCAAACCGCACCGCCTTAACCAAGCTACCCTTGGCCATCATTGTGGACGGCAACTCTGCTAGCTCTAGCGAAATTCTGACAGGGGCACTCAAGGATAATGGCCGGGCAACCGTAGTCGGCAGCCAAACCTTTGGTAAGGCGCTGGTGCAGTCGGTTCACTCTCTGTCAGATGGCTCTGGGTTGGCAGTGACGATCGCTCACTATTACACACCCAAGGGCACAGATATCAGCCAAAAAGGAATCACCCCAGACATCAAAGTTGATCTAACTGACGAGCAACGTCAATATTTGGCAACCAATCCCAAACTGATTGGAACCAAGCAAGACCCCCAGTATGCTCGTGCCTTATCGGTGTTAGAAAAAACCGCTTTGGCTAGACCTGGAGCTTCTTCCCAGCAAAGCCGAGTCAATTTTGTAGCTAGATAGCACAAAAGCCTCTGAGTATAGATTGACGAGGGAGCGCTTTTGCAAGCGCTCTCTTTTTTTGATTAACTTTCTTTGATTAACTTGGCAACCACAAGATCCGACAGGAGCACTGGAACTGGGCTTCGGCTCCGTGAGTTGAGCGGAGCCGTTGAAGGCTGAGCAAAGTCGAAGCATGACCTCTCCAACATGACCTTCAAACTGATCAGAACAAACATTGCCGGGTTAATTAGGAGGGGCTGGCGGTTTCATTCAGCAATGCTGGAAATCTCTGTTTGCCAGGTTTGGCCAACGTTAGCAATCAGACAGGCTAAGATTCTCGTACTGCTCACGAGCCATCTTGACTGAGCACCCCTTATTTATATTGTTCGTTGCCCCATGCAGAAACGCTGCCTTCGATCGTTCTTTCACTGGCGGGCCATTCTGTGCCGACAGTTGCCCATCTACACACTGGCGGGAGTGGTTTTGCTGGGCAGTGGTAGCTGTGGTCGTCAGCTTGAAACCGTAACGGTCTCCAGTGGAACTGAAAGCGGATATTACAGCCGTCTTGCTATGCAAATCGCAGCCTCTGCGGACACTACCGTTAGCATGAAGGTGCAAAATCTCAGTTCTGAAGGGTCGCGCCAAAACTTGCAGAGACTGCTCGATCTCCAAACCGATTTTGCACTGGTGCAACTGGATGTGGTCAGCACTGTGATGCGGCAGGGCAAAGTGCAGGCGGTGGCAATTTTGGCGGACGAAGATATTCACATCATTGCTCAGGCAGATGCTCAGATCCGATCGCTCTCTGACCTTCAGGGTAAACGGGTGGGGATGGGGTCTCAAGGGAGCGGTATTCGCTTTACGGCGGATCAGTTGGTGAGTGCGATCGGGCTAAAAGTTCGCGCAGACAATGCTGGTTTTGATCAGATCTTCCAGAAGCTCTCAAGCCGTCAGGTAGATGCGGCCTTCTATGTGGGCAGTGTGGGAGCTAGCGACAAGCTCCGCCAGGAATTTTTGGGCAACCCCAAACTCCGTCTGCTGCCCCTCTCACCCGAAGTGATTAATTATTTGATCGCCCGTGAGCCAGGTTCCTATCAAGCTGCAACGATTTTGGCAGGAACCTATGGAGTCCGTCCGGCAACGCCCCTTCAAGATATTCCTACCCTTTCGACTGCCACTGTTTTGGTGACTCGGCCAGATGTCAACGACAGAGCCGTCGGATTGCTCACCTGGTCTATTTTGGCTGCCTCCCGTAAGTTTTCACTGTTTTACCCAGAACTTCAGGTAGGAGAGGCCCGATCGTTGCTACGAAAAGGGCTGTTCTACATCCATCCGGCGGCCCAAGCTGTCTACGAGCAGGGCGACCCGCGCGATGCCTGGATGCGCTACTGGGAGAGCAACAGCGATTTGCAAGCGGGTTTAGTGATCTTAGTGGGGACGAGTAGCGCAGGGGTATTGTTGCAGAAGTGGCGGCGCGATCGCTCCAAAAAGCTGAGCGCAACGACCGTCAAGCGGATTAGTGAATTGCGGCAACTGTTGCCCCACGATGCCCAGAAAGCGATCGACGGCATCGAAGAACTGAGTCAAGAGCATCGGCTCCTGTTTATCGAAGGCACAATCACCTCTGAGGTATATGAGCAAGTGCGCCAAAAACGCAAACCTTTGCGGATCAGTGCCGCACGTTGCTAGAGCAGCAGCGCAAACGATTTATCTTAGACACGTTGCTATTGCTAGATGACTGGCAAGCCTCGCTGCAACTTGACCCCCAAGCCGCTCTGCAAAAACTGACTCAAATCAAGCAGCAATATCGAGACATGCTGATCGCTGACCAGGTAGATATCCAGGCTTACATTGAGTTGATGGAACTGACACTAATTTCGGTGATGACCCTTGCGCCGCGATCGGGCGGAGAGAATTCTTAGAAACGTGGATTCAATCATTCCGTCCACTGCAAGGTGGTCTCGCCCTCCCCCAGCCCTCTCCCAACTTGGGAGCAGGGGTTAGAGGATGAGGGCGGCAAATCATCTGCTTCGCTCAGACGGCAGCGCCATGCTCCTACTCGAATTCTATAACCTTGAGCATATTGGCTAATTTTGCAATGTGGTTGGGTTGGTGGGTGGCAGCGATCGTCAGACGAATGCGGCTTGTTGGCACAGTTGGCGGACGAATCGCGGGGGCAAAAATGCCGACATCTTTGAGCCTCTGCCCAACTCGCAGCGCAGCTTCTACAGTGGGTAACTGCACACAGAGAATTTGAGACGCGGATGGTAAAACATTGAGATGGGGCTGTTGGGCGATAGATTGCTTGAGTAAGGTGACGTTATCCCAGAGTTGTCTTCTGCGTTGGGGTTCTTGTTGAATAATGTCGATCGCTGCGATCGCTGCTGCTGTATCCGCAGGTGATAACCCAGTGGTATAAACCCAAGTCGGTGCACGATTGCGAAGAAAGTCAATCAGCGTTGCCGACCCTGCGACAAACCCGCCCAGGCTACCCAAAGCCTTGCTGAGCGTTCCCATTTGGATGAGGGATCGTCCCCGACATCCCAATTGCTCGACGCAGCCTGCCCCTGTCTCGCCAAACACCCCCGTCGCATGGGCCTCGTCTGCCAACACCATACAATCAAATTGATCTGCTAAATCTAACACCTCTGGTAACGCACAGAGATCGCCATCCATACTAAATACAGTGTCAGTTAGAATCAGACAGCGTTGAAAATGAGAACGCTGCTGAGACAATTTAGTATATAGATCTTGCATATCACCATGAGCAAAACTGAGAATTGTTGCCCCACTGACGATCGCACCCTTTTGTAAACTCGAATGATTATATTGATCGCCCAAAACTAAATCTCGTTTACCTACTAACGCCGCGATCGTTCCCAGGTTAGCCAGATAGCCAGAACTGAATACCAGCGCGTCTTCTGTTTGTTTCAGAGTCGCGATCGCTCGTTCGAGTTGGTCGTGGAGTGGGCGATGCCCTGTGAGTAGCCGAGACCCCGTACTACCTGTGCCAAACTGTTGCGTCGCCGCGATCGCCGCCTGAATTAAGCGATCGTCTCCCGCCAACCCCAAGTAGTCATTGCTGGCAAAATTGAGATACGATTGCCCACCCATCTGCACGATCGCACCCGGAAGACCTGCGATCGCTTGAGGCGATCGAGACCAGCCTGCCCGATGAATCGTCTGCAACGATTGCTCAATCCAACCGTAGGCATCGGTCATAGCTACTCTGAGGGCGGCTCCTCTGGACAAATTTCTGCACTTTTGCCCCGCACCGGAGGCAACCGATCGACCAACCCCATATCAAACGCCACATCCGGCAATTCACCAGCAATATACTTTCCAGGTTGAAACATTTTCCCTGGCGTAAAGCACATCTGCCGAAGTTGCACGACCTCACTCGGCAAAAACATATTGCGAGACATTCTTCGTTCGATCGCCATGCTCACTCTCCCGGTTGCTTCCCTGACTCTATGCTAATTCCATTTACCTGCATGTAGCTCAGGAGCCAGTTGGCCATGGTTGCCCGGCGCGTCTTGCGGGGGATCAACTCGTCCACTTTGTAGCCTGCAAATCCAAGCTTTTCTTTGAGCAACTGCTTGGCTTCTGGAGGAATTGAGCGAGTCAGTTTCACCGTCGCCGGACGACTCGCAATAAAATCTGGTGGCTCAGGATAGGACGATCGCCACTCTGGGTCAACGTCTGTCGTGTCCCATTGGCCGGTATAGCGATAGCCCAAACAGTGCCACACCAGCCGATTCACCGTATCATCATCTAGCGTATCGTTCAAGATCGCCCAAATTGTATCAGCGCTGAGAACAGGTAATGCAGACATGGCTTTTTCAGTCGCGGCGATTCTGACAGTCCAGTTTAGAGGAGGGAGGGTCAAGATTCAGAAAGTAGAAGAAAACTTAAGATCGATCGCCCATGTCGAGCCAGGAAAGGAATGAGAAGATGGGCAGAGAGGAGTTGTTTGGTCGAGTCAAAAAAGTAGGTCAATTGCTGCCCTGGTGGTCTGTCAAACTTTATGTGTAGAGCAAACTCAAATTCTTTCTAGGAGAGACTTTCAGATTGATTTACATTTCTCAATCTAGCCTTTTCTCACCACTTTTTCTCACAATCACTTTTTCTCGCGATCACTTTTTCTCGCGATCACTTTTTCTCACAATCACTTTTTCTCAACGCACTACCCCCATCGTGAACAGATACAATAGCCTGCATTTTGCTGGCTGCGTTGTTCTGTGTCCCAAGTCTTTCGAGCCATAGCTCAGGGTGCTCAAGATTTTTATGCACTGGCTGCGGCAACCCAAAAACCATGAAAAAAGTTCTATTTATCTTAGGAGAACTGATCGAAGAAGACATTGATTGGCTCGTCGAGATTGGCGATCGCCAACTAATTCCCCCAGCGATGGTTTTGATTCAAGAAGGGCGCTGTGTCGAGACGCTCTACATTCTCTTGGAGGGCGAGTTGTCTGTCTTGGCTCAGTCCTTGGGCGGCCGGGAGATTGCCCGCCTCAATCGCGGCGAAATTGTGGGCGAAATGTCTTTTGTTGATTCCCGTCCTCCCTCGGCCACCGTCAGGGCGGCCCAAGCCTCCCAGGTTTTTGCTATTCCTCAAGCCCAACTGGCCGCCAAACTCGATCGTGATGTGGGGTTTGCCTCTCGCTTCTATCGAGCACTGGCGATGTTTTTGTCTAATCGGCTGCGATCGACCGTGGGGCAGTTGGGCGATCGCAAAGAAACTACCCTCGACCTCAACGACAGCAGCAAACTTGCCCAATCTCGACTAGAGTCACTGCTGAGACGGTTGCAGGAAAAGTGAAGGATGGGCGGGATCACAGACAAAGCGGGGATGGGTAGACGGTTGACCGTTGAGTTCGGGAACCCGTACAACTCAAAAAGTTGCGTTGCTACCGAACCTCCGCTAAATTAGCACTCAGGAGTCGAGAGTGCTAACTCAACACTCAAAGTCATGTAGACTTGGAGATAGAGATGAAGGATGCACTAGATTCGTGGCTCATTGCCAAGCGGCAATTTAGAGCTAACCAAAACCGAATCAAACGGAATTTGTGATGATCACTTGTAGATTTTCATCCTTCACCTCTCATCTCTCCCCCATTCCTCATTTATATAGTTTGGAGAATTTCTTCTATGGCAGCCGTATCTCTGAGCGTGTCCACTGTCAAACCCTTGGGCGATCGCGTCTTTGTTAAAGTCAGCGCCGCCGAAGAAAAAACCGCAGGTGGCATTCTTCTACCCGACAACGCGAAAGAAAAGCCCCAAGTTGGCGAAATCGTTGCAGTTGGCCCCGGTAAGCGTAGTGATGATGGCTCTCGCCAAGAGCCAGAAGTCAAGCTTGGCGATAAGGTTCTCTACTCAAAGTATGCTGGCACTGATATCAAGCTAGGCACTGAAGAGTACGTTTTGTTGTCTGAGAAAGATATTTTGGCCGTGGTTGACTAACGTCAGATACTTGAGTCTGAGTCACCCACCCCCAAAAATTACCCCCCCCCAAGTCTAAATCTGATTTCCCAATCTATCCTCACTACTTGCGAGAATCTCAACCATGGCTAAACGCATTATTTACAACGAAAACGCTCGTCGTGCCCTCGAACGCGGCATGGATATTTTTGGCCGAAGCAGTGGCCGTTACGTTGGGCCCCAAAGGTCGCAACGTGGTGCTAGAGAAAAAGTTTGGCGCACCTCAGATTGTGAATGATGGCGTAACGATCGCCAAAGAAATCGAACTTGAAGATCATGTCGAAAACACAGGCGTTGCTCTGATTCGTCAAGCTGCCTCCAAAACCAACGACGCAGCCGGAGACGGAACCACCACGGCAACCGTTCTGGCTCACGCAATGGTCAAAGAAGGTCTGCGGAACGTGGCGGCGGGTGCGAATGCGATCGCCCTCAAACGCGGCATCGACAAAGGCATCGGCTTTCTGGTTGAGAGAATTGCTGAACACGCTCGCTCGGTCGAAGACTCGAAGGCGATCGCTCAGGTGGGCGCAATCTCTGCCGGAAACGATGATGAAGTTGGGCAGATGATCGCCAGCGCTATGGATAAGGTCGGCAAAGAGGGTGTGATTTCCCTCGAAGAAGGCAAGTCGATGACCACCGAATTGGAAGTCACCGAAGGGATGCGCTTTGACAAAGGCTACATTTCTCCCTACTTCGCCACCGACACCGAGCGGATGGAAGCAGTCCTAGAAGAGCCTTACATCCTGATCACCGACAAAAAAATCAACCTGGTGCAGGATCTCGTGCCCATTCTGGAGCAAGTGGCCCGTTCTGGTCGTCCGCTAGTGATTATTGCTGAAGACATTGAGAAAGAGGCCCTGGCAACCCTGGTTGTCAACCGTCTACGCGGCGTGCTGAACGTAGCTGCGGTCAAAGCTCCTGGGTTTGGCGATCGTCGCAAAGCCATGCTTGAAGACATCGCCGTGCTGACGGGCGGGCAACTCATCACCGAAGATGCAGGTCTAAAGCTCGACACCACTAAGCTAGAAAGCTTGGGCAAAGCGCGTCGGATTACGATCACCAAAGACAACACCACGATCGTGGCAGAAGGCAACGAAGCACAGGTCAAAGCTCGCGTCGAACAAATTCGTCGCCAAATGGAAGAAACCGATTCTTCTTACGACAAAGAGAAACTGCAAGAGCGTCTGGCTAAGCTAGCAGGTGGCGTTGCGGTGATCAAAGTCGGTGCGGCAACCGAGACCGAGATGAAGGATCGCAAACTGCGCCTCGAAGATGCCATCAACGCGACCAAAGCGGCCGTCGAAGAGGGGATCGTTCCGGGTGGTGGCACAACCCTAGCTCACCTCTCTCCAGAACTCGAATCTTGGGCAAACAGCAGCCTCAAAGACGAAGAACTGACGGGTGCGCTGATTGTGGCTCGCTCTCTGTCTGCTCCTCTGAAGCGAATTGCTGAAAACGCAGGTCAAAACGGCGCAGTGATTGCTGAAAAAGTGCGCGAGAAGGAATTCAACGTCGGTTTCAACGCGGCAACCAATGAGTATGTCGATATGTTTGAAGCGGGCATCGTTGACCCTGCCAAGGTGACTCGTTCGGCGTTGCAAAATGCAGCTTCGATCGCAGGCATGGTGCTCACAACCGAGTGCATTGTCGTCGATAAGCCTGAGCCGAAAGATGGCGGCGCTGCGGGTGCGGGCGCTGGTATGGGCGGCGGTGACTTCGATTACTAATCGACACCTCTGTTTGAATTGAATTTTGAATTGAATTAAAAAGGGGCGATCGTTCTTGTAGAAGGGAGCGATCGCCCCTCTCTATTGAAAATACAATTTGCAACTTATCGACACCCTACATCTAAACGCTAAAATTACGAAGGTTACTACATCAAATGATTATGGATCTTCAGCAAGAAATTGATAGTAAAAGGCAAGAAATTAAATCTGATTCTTATTCCATGTCAATTGGAGAGTGGCTTAGTCTTTATGAGAATGAGGAAATCGATATTCATCCAGAGTTTCAAAGATTTTTTCGCTGGTCTGGAGAGCAGAAATCAAAGTTAATAGAGTCCCTGTTATTAGGGATTCCAATTCCACCAATCTTTGTTTCTCAACGCGAGGATGGTGTCTGGGATGTTGTTGATGGCTTGCAAAGGCTTTCAACTATCTATCAATTTGCTGGCATACTTCGTGATGAAAATAAGAAGATTTGTAAACCCCTAGTCCTCGAAGCAACAAAATATTTGCCTGCTTTGCTAGGCAAAAAATGGGATGACCCTAGTGATGAAAAAAAGTTCGCTTACTCAAACCCAACGTCTTTTGATCAAGAGATCAAAAATTGGTGTTGCTATTCTTCAAAAAGAAAGTGATCCAAAAGCAAAGTATGAGCTTTTTCAAAGGTTAAATACAGGTGGTTCAATTGCTACTGATCAGGAAGTTAGAAACTGTTTATTGATCATGTCTAACCGAGAAATGTATCGTTGGATGAGGGACTTGAGTAAAAGCGAAAGTTTTCAATCATGTTTATCTTTGTCTGATAAGAACCTTGAGGAACAGTACGATATGGAATTGCTACTCCGATTTCTAATCTTTCGGGGCATGAATGATTCCACCTTAAAAAGCATCCCTAATCCAGATATAAGCGTATTTTTGACTAACAAGATGATCGATATTTCTGAAAAAGGAGATTTTGACTATGACACAGAAAAAGAAGCATTTGAGGTGACTTTCAGGATTTTGTCTGAGCAATTGAGCGGCAATAGCTTTAAAAAGTATGACTACCAAAAAGACAAATTTGTAGGTGGCTTTATTGTTTCTATGTTTGAGGTTGTAGCTTTAGGAATGGGCTATAACTATGAAAAGCTTCGTAGTACTCAAGTCGATGTGCTGAGTGTAGTAAAAAAGCTCTGGAAAGATAAGCGATTTACTTCCTCAATTGGTGGTGGAGTTAGTACAAGAAAAAGAGTTCAAAGCATTCTGCCTTTGGGGCGTGAAATGTTTGGAGTATGAGCATAAGAACACAAGAACAGCTTAGTGACAAGTTGGCAGAAGATCTGGTGTGGCGTAAAAAAGAGCTTGCCGCTGTGAAAGCTCTTATTGAAGACAAAAGCTTTTCAAATAGCAAACACAATGCTCTATTACGGAGTGGAATAGCACTTCTTTATGCTCACTGGGAAGGCTTCGTGAAGACTGCTGCATCTAATTACTTAGAATATGTATCGATGCAACGCCTTTGCTACAATGAACTTTCAAGTAACTTTGTTGCCTTAGCGCTAAAATCCAAGTTAAAAGAAGCAGCAGAATCAAAGAAAGCGATCGTTTTCATAGAAGCAATAGACTTCCTGCGGCTGCAACTTGACAAGCGTAGTTCACTCCAATATAAGGATGTAATTCAGACGAGTTCTAATCTTAATTCATCAATTTTCAAAGATATACTATGTACTTTAGGGATAGATAACTCTACTTATGCCACAAAACAAGTTGTTATAGATGAAAAACTATTAGCGCGAAGGAATCGAATTGCACATGGTGAGTACTTGCTATTAGATCGAGAAGCCTATGTTGAATTACACTCTCAAGTTATAGAAATGATGCAATTGTTCCATGATCAAATAGAGAATTGTGCAGTCTTAAAATCTTATTGTTGTATTTAGATGAATCAGAACATTGAACTATAACACTGCTATTTTGGTAGAGTTGCATTATAGCCCTTCAAAGTTTCGCTGCATTTCGCTATAAAGTTCTTCGACAACGCCGAATCTGATTTGATTGACGAGCAGATTTCGCTGTGGCTTAACGTGAATTCGATGCCTTAAACGGACGGCATTGGGCTTTGCTACACAACTATGGTTGCCTTTCTCCATCGTAATGTCTTGTTGAAAACTTTTGAGAATGGGGGTTGGGTGCTCTATGTGCCTTGAGTTTGAGTAAGGGATGCAGTAAGCTTTTGAAGGTTTTTGTCCGATCGTTCTGAATGGGTTTGATGGGCTTGGCGTGGGGGTGGTGTCATGAGATCGAGGGAAGCCAATGGAGATAAAACTGTCGTGAGTAAGCGACGTTTGAGGAGTTCGCGATCGCGTCGGCGATCGTTTCCCTGGTCGATGGTGTTGTTGCCGATCGTCCTTTGGGTCGGTTTTCGAGAAGTTCGTGCTTATTTTGAGGAGCCGCAAGCCATTCTGGTGTTGGGGGGTTCTACGTCGCGGTTAGAGCGAGAGCGGTTTACCGCCGAGTTAGCCCTCAAGCATCCTAGGTTGCCGATCTGGATTTCTTCGGGCAGCCCTAGAGACTATACTGAGCAGGTTTTCTCGGATGCAGGGGTTGATCTCGATCGTCTGACGTTAGATTATCAGGCGGTGGACACGGTAACAAATTTTACGACGATCGCAGATACACTGCGGCAACGGGGCATTCAGAGTGTCTATTGGTGACTTCTGACTATTCACATGCGCCGTGCTCGAATCGTGGGCGAGATTGTGTTAGGCAGCCGTGGGATTGATGTCAAGCCTGTATCGGTTCCGTCGAATCAGCCTTCAGAGCCGCTCTCAAAAGTTTTGCGAGATGGCAGCCGGGCTGTTTTGTGGGTGACAACCGGGCACACGGGCGCTGGGTTTAGCCGATCGCTAGCGGGGCACGAGTAGCTTTTAGTGCAAGGGGCTTTTTGTATTGACTTTTCTATTAGCCTTCGTCTTGGATGAGAACATACGGTTGGACAATCAGCGCCTTAAACCGCTTGGTTTGGTCAAGATCCCAGTCTGATTTTTGTTGGGGGGAAGGTTTGTAAATCAGACTTTCGGCGATCCAGCGTTGAACGAAATGGGTCTGGTCGTTGACGATCGCCATCCCCACATCGACTAAATCTAGCTGGGGCGCAACGACAATTACCGCGTCGCGTTCAGAGTGCGGCATCAGCCATTCCCATTCTGCCTGGTCGATCGATTCTGTGAGTTCGGCTCTTAAATCTGACATCTTACAAACAGTCCTTTTTAGCGCCCTAGATCGTGCAGGGCGTTGATCTGATCGGCACATTGCTGAGTGATCGCTGCGAGACTTGAGCGATCGCTGGATGGGGGCGGCAGAATCAATTCACCAATTCGCACTGTGATTGGCACAGGGTGAGGCATGGCAGTGCCTTTTTGGAAGATCTGATGGGTTCCCCAGAGGCTCACGGGTAAGAGGGGCGATTGAGTTTTGGCGGCGATCCAGGCTGCACCGAGTTTTGGCTCGTGGATGCGTCCGTCTGAGGTGCGTGTGCCATCGAGAAAAACACCCGTCGCCCAACCGGATGAGATCGAAGCCATTGCGGCTTTCATAGCAGAACGATCGGCGGCTCCCCGCTTGACTGGGTACGCCCCATAGACCTGAATCGCCTGCTTGAGAACAGGAACCCGAAACAATTCTTCTTTGGCCATGTAGGCAACCGGACGGCCCACACAGCAGGAGAGCAACGGCGGATCAAAATCGCTAGCGTGATTGCTAACCACTAACAGCCGCCCTCGCTTGGGCACGTTGTGAGCGCCGTAAATATGACCTCGAAAGTAGAGGTGTAACACAGGGCTGACCACCGACCACTTAAATAAACGGTAGAGCAGAAGGCTAAGGGGAGGTTCGCGATCTCTAGACATATTCACCAGCAGTTAGCTGCAACGTAGAGGACTTGATCAAGTGAACTGCTCACGCAGAACGGCCGATCGCTAACTGGCTGCGGCATTGGCATATTGAGGTAAATCTGCAACGCTACCCACATTCTCTAGAGTCAGGGCGGGGCAGGTGCGCTTGATGATGCCCGTGAGAACCTTGCCAGGGCCGACTTCGATCAGCCGATCGACCCCCTCTTGGGGCAACTGCAACGAGATTTCTCGCCAGCGAACCGATCCGGTCATTTGCCGATTCAGCCGATCCTTGAGTTCGTCGGCATCGGTGCTGGGGATTGGGTCAACGTTCGACAAAACGGGCACTTGAGCCGGGAGAAATGCCACCGAATCTAACACCGACTTGAACTGGGCAGCGGCGTTGGCCATCAGAGGCGAGTGGAATGCCCCACTGACATTCAGCCGCACGGCACGCTTAGACTTTACCTGGCTCAAAACCGCTTCGACGGCATCAGATTTGCCCGAAATCACGACCTGTCCTGCGTTGTTGTCATTGGCCAGCACGACATCTGGGTTTTGGGCGATCGCGGCTTCTAGCTGCGGGCGATCGCATCCCAACAGGGCGGCCATTGTGCCTTCAGATGCGCCATCCATCAGTTCTGCCCGGTGCTTGATTAGGTGCAATCCGTCCTCAAAGCTGAAGACTCCCGCCACGTACAGGGCCGTATATTCGCCCAGACTGTGCCCTGCCACATAATCAGGCTGCTGCCCCCTGGACTTCAGCAAATCGGCCAGCAAGCTCTCGATCACGTAGAGGCAGGGCTGAGTGTAGAGGGTCTGCGACACGCGATCGTTGGGGTCTTGGCAAACGTCCATCACCGACCAGCCCAAAATCCGATCCGCCTGCGAAAATCTGAGTTTGATCTCTGGCACATCGAGTAAATCTAGGCCCATGCCGATCGCTTGAGAACCTTGCCCCGGAAACACCCACGCTGTCTTAGTCATTGGTCGTTGCTAAATAAAAGATACTAGATTCTGAGATGCCGTCTGTCTAAAATCCCAGGTTTTTGTTATCTACCCCACTCAAAGATGGCTGCGCCCCAGGTGAGACCCGCTCCAAAACCAGAGATGGCGATCGTGTCCCCAGTTTTGATAGTGCCTTGCCGAATGGACTCATCTAGCGCCAAAGGAATCGAAGCCGCCGAAGTGTTTCCGTATTTTGCCAGATTGCTAATCACTTTAGCGGAGGGAATATGCAGGCGATCGGCGACAGCATCCAAAATTCGTTGGTTAGCCTGATGCAGGACTAGCCAATCAATATCATCAATTTCTAGACTTGCTCTAAACAGAGCTTTTTCAATCACTTCGGGCACTTTCTTGACGGCAAAGCGGTAGACTTCTTGACCGTTCATCGTCACCGGGTGAAACGTGCCCTGGTTAATGGTGACACCGGGGGTCAATTCCTGCGGTTGAGATTGATACGCCAGGTTGAGACAGTTGTTTTGTGCACCGTCGCTACGAAGCTCAAACCCCAACAGACGATCGTGAGGATTGGATTGCATCACCACAGCCCCTGCCCCATCGCCAAACAATACACAAGTGCGTCGATCGCCCCAATCGAGCCAGCGTGACAACACATCCGCCCCGATCAACAGCACATTTTGATAAACACCCGTGCGGATGAATTGCGAAGCTGTGATCATGCCAAACACAAACCCCGAACAGGCAGCCGTCAGATCAAATGCTACGGCTTTGGCTGCGCCCAACTCAGCTTGAATTTTGCTAGCAGTCCCAAACAGATCGTCAGGGGTGGAGGTGCACAGAACGATCAGATCGAGATCCATCGGCGTGATGCCAGCATGGGCGATCGCCCTTTTCCCGCTTCGACAGCCAACGAGGTCAGCGAACAGTCTGGCCCAGCCAATCGGCGTTGGCGAATGCCAGTCCGCGAAGCAATCCATTCGTCCGAGGTTTCGACGACTTGACTTAACGCATCATTATCGAGGGAAACCCCAGGAGTTGCCGAGCCACTCCCCGTGATTGCAATTCCTACTCCTGCCTGTTCCAATGTTTCTTCTCCGTCGTGAGGGGCATTCGCAAATGGGCGGTCAGCTATCTGTGGTTTGGGCGCTGACGACAGATTGCTCATAGCTGGAGCGAATCCGATCCAAGACTCGGTTGTCGATCGCATCCTTTGCTAGACGAGCCGCATTAAAAATCGTCGGTGCTTGAGAACTGCCGTGGCTGATGATGCAGATCCCCGCCACACCCAGCAGCAAACCGCCGCCATGTTCAGCATGATCCATCCGTTGTTTGATGCGCTTGAGATTGGGACGCAACAGAGTGACCCCCGCCTTGCCGTGCAGACCTCTGGGCAGTTCTTCGCGCAAGATTTGCAAAGCCACTTCGCCCACAGCTTCGGCAAACTTGAGCAAGACATTTCCTGCGAAGCCGTCACAGACGATCACATCAAAATTACCCGACAAAACATCTCGCCCTTCTGCATTGCCGATAAAGGGAATTTGAGCATTCTCCTGCAAGAGTTGATGGGTTTGCAGGGCTAGTTCGTTGCCTTTGTTTTCTTCTTCGCCAATGTTGAGCAGCCCGACTTTGGGTTCAGGGTTGCTCAACACATATTGAGAATAAATTGTGCCCATGAGGGCAAACTGTTCGAGAAACTTGGGGCGACAGTCTACATTTGCGCCGACATCCAAAATCAGTACGGGTTTGCCCGCGATCAAAGTAGGCAAAACGGCTCCGATCGCGGGTCGTTCGATCCCTGGCAATCGCCCCAGCCGCAAGAGGGCGGCCGCCATTGCTGCCCCAGAATGGCCCGCCGAAACCACTGCATCGGCCTGCTTTTTCTTGACCAGATCCATCGCCACATTGATGGAGGCTTTGGGTTTGCGGCGCAGAGCGGTGAGCGGCTCTTCTGCCATTTCGATCGTCCCTTCTGAGGGGATGATTTCGATCGTTGAGGTGTGGCTGTGGTGTTTGAGAGCAGTCTCCACTTGCTGCGGATCGCCCACTAACAGCACCTCAACTCCCAGTTCTGCCTGTGCCCGCAGTGCGCCAGCTACGATCTCACCAGGGGCATGATCTCCACCCATCGCATCGATTGCAATTCTTACCCGCGTTGATCCCATTTGGCTCAGTTTATAAAAACTTCACAAATTCTATCTCAGATGACATTCCGACAGAGTAAAGATTCTGAAGAAGTAATCTGATGTTTTCTATCTTCTCCTAGATGGGGAGCGATCGATCCAAGAAATGCAGGCGCGATCGGGCGAAGAGCCTGTAGGGTTGAAGTCCATGCTAAATTTTCAGCAGATGATTGCCGTCATCAACATTAGCGCCCCGTTTTGCCATGATCCCCATGTCTCAAGCTTTTCAGAATCACGATCGTCCCCAAAAAACGAGTCGGCAAGTTGAGCAGTGGATGCCCAGATCGATCGGCTGGATGGTAGCTCTTAACAGCGTCATTTTTTTTGCGTGCAGTAGTGTTCGACATGTGCTGTTTCAGTCTTCAGCGCTGGATCTGGGGTATTTTGACCAGGCGATTTATTTGATCAGCCAGGGGTTGCCGCCGATCGTCTCCTTTTGGGGCTATCACTTCATGGGCGGCCACGCTGACTGGATTTTGTATCTCGTTGCCTGGCTTTATAAACTCTATCCCAGCGTCTACTGGCTCTTTGCCATTCAGGCGATTTCGCTCAGCATTGGGGCCCTGCCCCTCTGGCATCTGGCACGACAGGCGGGGCTGAGTCCGGTTCAGGCTAAAACGATCGCTCTAAGCTATCTTCTTTACCCTCTGCTGTTTAACCTCAATTTGTTTGACTTTCACCCAGAAGTGATGGCGTTGCCGCTAATTTTGACGGCGGTTTTGGCAGCGAGAGCCGATCGCGTCGCCTGGTTTACTGTGTGCGTTGTGTTGATTTTGGGCTGTCGAGATGCTCTATCGCTGACCGTGGCCGCAATGGGTTTCTGGCTGCTGGTGTTTGAGAAAAAACGGCGCTGTGGTGCGATCGCCCTCACCCTCGGCGCGGTTTGGTTTGGGGTGGTGACTCAGGTGGTGATTCCGGCGTTCCGTCCGGGGGGCGTGGAGTCGGTGGCCCGTTATAGCTATCTGGGGGGTTCTCTGCTCGAAGTGGTGCAAAATCTGTTTCTCAAGCCGTGGTTGATTCTGGGGAAAGTATTCTCGATCGCGACCCTGTTCTATCTATTTTTGCTGCTGATTCCGATCGCCTGGGGGCTGTCTTTGGGGCATTTTGCGCCGATCGTGGCTGCGCTGCCGACCTTGGTGATTAACATTCTGTCAGAGTTAGATCTCCAGCGTGATTTGCTACACCAATATTCGCTGCCTGCCCTGCCGTTTTTGTATCTGTCAATTATTTCTGCGCTGTCGGCTGGGGCTGGTTGGCTCAAAAAATCACGGATCATTGTTCTGTGGTCACTTATTGCATTTTTGTCACTGGCAAAGTATGGGTTTTTTGCCGAAAAATACCTCGATCGCCTCGATACCTGGCAAGCGACACAGGAAGCGATCGCCCAAATTCAAACCCAGGGGGCTGTGTTGACTACCAGCTACATTGCAACTCACCTCACCCATCGCCCAGTGTTGGAATACACCAAACTTAGTGCCCCTCCAACCCAGGTTGACTCGTTTCAGTATGTGCTGTTAAACCTCCGCCACCCTGGGTGGGCAAGTAGCCCAGAATTGGCCCATCAGGTCTTTCAAATGACCCAAGCCAACTCCCAGTTTCGAGTGGTGTTTCAGCGTGACGACGTTTATTTATTTGTAAATAAACGTAAAGATCTGCGAGTTTTTCCGTAGAAAAAATCTCTACGATAAATAGCTGAAATACTTGCGTAACATGCGGTTTGCGGTTCTTCTTTAGATCTTTTATGTGTTTTCTGGCTGCTGCCTTCTGGCACTAGGCCCCTTTTTTGCTCAGCCTGAAGATTTAGAAAGAGTTTAAGAAATTTTGGTTTTAAGAATCATCCTGTGAAGCTTGTACAAAGAAACATTCTGTTACGGTTGTCAAGCCCCCATACCGTAGTGTTTTATGCAACAGTATTCAAGTGAGATCACCCATTCAGGTGGTAGGAATCTCTACCCTCCTGTCAGCCAATATCTTGAATTCCAGCCCGTTTGCATTTGCCAGTGGTGAGCTTTTGTCAGGGTTCGAGGGTCTGGCGACTTTAGATTGATGACTTGTCGCATCGCAGTACTTCTGAAGCAAAACACTAGAGCAAAATACTATGGTGAACCTGCAATCCCCCGCTTGCAACCATGTTGATTCCAATGCCCTCAATTTTCTTAAAGAAAATCCAGCGATTTCTCGATCGCTTCTAGCCGATTGCAACCATGATTTTGACAAAGTTTCCACCTTTGTGGGCCCGATCGTCAAAGCCACAGAGCGTTGTACTTCGACCTCTTACTATATTCAAGCCGCCACGACTGGGCGAACCGCCTTTCTGACCACCAATCTGTTCGATTTTGAAGAGGCAAGGGTGACAGAAATCGCCTCCACCTGGCTGATTGGTCGCAGTCGAAATTGTGCGATCGCCGTGCCCGATCCTTCGATTTCTCGCTGTCATGCGGTAATTGGTCACAGCCCCTTAGATGGCTTCTACGTGATGGATGTGGGCAGCAGCAATGGTACGTTTATCAATCATCAGCGCCTTCCTACATTAGAGCGCCGCGCCCTTCAAGATGGCGATATGGTGTCTCTGAGCCATATTCACGTTGAGTTCTTCTTGGTGAGCGATCGCAAAGCTACACCAAAATTGCGTCTTAAGGAACTGCCTTCTTAGAGCACCTCTGTGACGGTTGCGACTCTCGCTTACCCACCATTCAGACCCATTCAGAGAAAGTGCGTAAGCTATGGCCATCGCCTTGCGAAGTGTGGCAAGGGCGGGTGAGAAAGTCTGACCTATTAACCTGGCAACAAAAGACACATCTAAGGTAAGTTTTGACTCCGCTCAACTCACAAACGGCGTAAGAGTTGAGCGAAGTCGAAGCCCCGCTCTATTCAGGAACAAAGGATTCCGAGCTAATATACTTTGTCAGGGCATAAAATTAAAGACTTTGGACGGGGTGCAGGGGTTCCACCCCTGGCTGGGCGCAGCCCCCACACCCCTTCTAAACCAAAATCTATAGGCTGACGCAGTATAGTAGATGCGACATTTGACTCGTTGACTCTTTCCTTCACTGCGATTCAATTCCGCCCTGATCTGGAAGCGATTTTAAGCCGGGGCGGGGTGGCGCAATGAACGAAATACCCAAAAATCGCCTTCTTGAGAATGGTGCAAGATCGTAAGTTAGCCCACGGTTTGATGAATTGCTTGCTGGACTTCCTGAAATTGAATGATATCTTGGCGAGGGTCAACGTGGCTGACTCGGAGGTCGAGGCGATCGCCTGGGTCAATCGATCGGCTAAACCGAATGGGCAGTTCGAGTCCTAGATCTTCTAGCAAAACGAGTCCGAGGTTTTCGTGCTCTCGTAGCCATCGCAGCATGAGGGCCTGCCAAACTTCATCGGCGTGCCGACGCAGAAACTCTAGCCCCCAATAACGATTGGTTTGCCGCTCGACCAGGGCTGCCTCCTGCACTGTGCTGGTGATCCCCAACATCAATTCCTTCATCTCATCGGCGGAGAAGGGTAGATCTGCGCCTCGCAGGTGAGCCTTGATCTGGAAGTGGGTTAGCAAATCTCCATAGCGGCGAATCGGTGACGTGACCTGAGTGTAGTTGTCAAGCCCTAAACTGGCGTGTCGGGCAGGGGTAATGCTCAGTTCGCTACGCGGCATACAGCGACGAATGGCGCAGCCCCGCACTGGCCCCGCCGGAAGCTGTAAGAGTTCGCTTTCGGAGGGCAATTCTGGCTGAGGCTGGGCGCGAAATGGCATCGGCAAACTGTGATCGCGACCATAGCGGGCAGCCACTTCGCCGGCCAGAATCATCATTTCTGCAACTAACTGCCGTGACATTGAATCTTCGAGCAGTTGAATCGTAATCTCGTCGCTTTCGCGGTTTACCTTGATTGACGACTCTGGCATGTGGATGCTGATTGCCCCTTGAGACTGCCGCCATGCTTCGCGGCGCTTGGCCCATTTGGCGATCGTTTCCAACTCAGACTCAGCCTGTACGCCCCACTGCAACATCTCATCGACATCATCATAGGTAAGGCGGTAGGTGGTTTTGATCAAGCTGGTGTAGATGCGGTAGTCTTGCACACCACCCGACTCATCCAAAATCACCCCAAAGCTCAGGGCACAACAGACTTTTCCCTGAATCAGGCTCATCGGCCCTGTTGCCAACTCTGAGGGAAACATGGGGATCATCCCTGTTGGCAAATAAATTGTTGTAATCCGCCGTCGCGCTTCTAGGTCTAAATCGTCCCCTGGTACGAGCCAGCGAGTGGGGTCAGCAATGTGAATCCAGAGGCGTTGTTGGCCATCAGGTAGGGTTTCTAGGCTTAAGCCGTCATCAATTTCGAGGGTACTTTCGTCGTCGATCGTATAAACCTTCAAGTGCGTTAAGTCTACGCGATCGGCATTCGAGTCAACGGGCGGAAACTCCAAGCGGTGGTGCGACACGTCCAGAACCTTTGTAGAAAAGTGAGTTGGGATCTGGCTACGGCGCAGAAATAGGTTTTCATGGGGACTCCACAGACCCAGATCAACGAGAAGTTGCCATGCTGCGGGAGGAGTCTCCTGCCGTTTGAGGGCTGCCAGGGTTTCCAGGGCTGGAGTCCGATGGGATGCCTCGTCTCCCAGGGTAGCAAACCGCTCCAGGGCATCCAGACGGGGACGATCGCTCGGTTGCCAGTCTGCGCTTTCCCCTTGCAGAACACGCTGAAGGCGATCGAGAAACCCTTGCCATTCGTGCTGGCGTTGGGCTTCCATGTCGATCTGGTGCTTCAGTTCGGACACTTGGCTTGCAGAACGAGGTTCGTAGCGATCGCCCTTCTGCTTAAAATAGAGCTTGTCTTCAGACAGCAGATAGTAAGCTGCGTAGCACAATGGTGCAGTTTTTCCAGAAAACAACAGCATGGCCAGGTCTGACGGCTCAGTACTTTCGCCCATTTCAGTGAGAATTTCCCAAGCGACCTCTAGGCTAGAGGGGTCAAGATAAGGCTGAATCTCACGCTGAAACTTGGGGATTTCTGACGACTTGAAGAACTCGTTAGCCAGCTCGTAGGTGATTTGCCGAGGATGGAGGGTGTGGGGTTGGCCCCGATCGTCGATCACAATCCAATGTTTTTTGCCTTCTGGGCGATCAGCCACCGCAAGGCGACGCTCTCCATTGACGCGAAATTCGACTAGGGTTCCCTTCTCCATCGGAGTTTGCTTGTTGTGTAGGTGCTAAGGTGTAGCTAATTTTCGAGGTGAATGTTAGAGGTGACTCACCTGCACTCAGGTGAGCATTGGCGCAAGCTTTTCACACCCTACACCTTAGCACCCTGTCTGTTATCCTTCCTGGTTGATGAAGGGAAGTAAAGCAACAATTCGAGCGCGTTTGATAGCGGTGGTCAGATGGCGCTGTTGTTTGGCGGTCAATCCGGTGATTCGCCGGGGAAGGATTTTGCCCCGTTCGGTGATAAATTTCCGCAACAGATCGACATCTTTGTAATCGATCGGCTCTTCGGGCTTGAGGGGTGAAACGCGACGACGGTAATAGCTCATAGGAATCCTATAGGTAGGGGTGGTCAGTGGTCAGTAGCCAAACCTGGCTACGGGCAAAAAGTTACCAGCTTGTTGCTAACGGCAATCTATTTGATTTCTTTGTGGTCAGTGTGCTTGTTGCAGTGGGGGCAGAACTTTTTGAGTTCGAGCCGGGCGGTGGTGTTGCGACGGTTCTTCATGGTGGTGTAACGCGAAACACCTGGAGAACGTTTGTCGGGGTTGGTGCGACACTCAGTACATTCCAGCGTAATGATGATTCTTACGCCCTTATTCTTAGCCATAATCGACAGCCCAGATGGAGAAATTTGATTTAGACACGAATAACTATTATCACATATAGAGTCAATAGTCCGGACAATTTTCTGAGCAAACGCTGAAACCCTTGATTTTTCGTTAGTTTAGCTACTGTCGAAGAGGACTGAAACCCTCATTCTGTCGTTGCTATCAAAAACT
>JAAUOZ010000367.1 GCA_012034655.1 Leptolyngbyaceae cyanobacterium CSU_1_3
TACTAGGTAATTTCTCCTCAGATATCGGAAAATACGCCTCTTTAGAAGCATCCTCAAGTGAGTACCTTTGTAACCCAATATCATTAAAAACTGACTCAACAGGAGTTTCCTTTGCAACAAGATAGATTGCACCACTAGCGACAACAAGACATGATGCGCGTAGTTGCAGTCGGTTTATCTCAAGATCTTTACGCATCTTTTGTACTCGTAATTCATAACTATCTAGTAGTTCGTTTGCTACTTCTGTCCTGTTGAACTCTGCTGCAATGATTTTGAGAAGTTGCTTCCAATTATGCGCTGCTTCTGTAAAGGAAAATAAAACAGTAGGTGCAATCTGAGATAGCAACTTATTTGACGACAGAAAGAGATCCCATCCCAGAATTAAAATCAGGATGCACTGCAAGAACTTTTTCTAAATTAGGTGGTTGAGAAAAGTAGCCCAGGTTTTCAATTCCTGCCGTCATTCCCTCTAGAAATACAGCATTATAGTCCGCATTTTGAAGGGTCATTGCTCCAACAGGTTTAATGCCTAATGCAAGAAGCGTCGGAAGGATCTGATGATGATCTAGAGCAACTACTCTATGGGGATTTAGGGGGACGCAAGCTTCTTTTAGTGCATACTGAATACTTCTACATGAGGTCGGTCTCAGTTGAGGCAGTGGTGATTGAGGTTGTTCGTAGCTCACATTGCCACAGCTTAATAGTGTGACCATGAGAATTGCTAGCAAAAGCAATTTTACGCAGAGTTGGCCTACAAAAGTCTTTTTATATTCCATCTTTGAGCAAAAGGCTTCTATGCTGAATTGCTTCAACGTAAGCTCAAAATGTATAGGAGAGCGATGCAGTTGCATTAAATGGCGCACCTGGATACACATCATTTCGATTTGCAGCGGATTCGTAGTATTCTGTGCCAAACAAATTATTTATATTAATAGCCGCTCTCCAATTATTTTGACGGTAGAACAATGCTGCATCTGCACGAACATAGCTGGGAATCTGAAAATTGCTGTTAGGGAGATCACCTTGCCGCTCGTCAACAAAGACTAGCCCGAATCCGAAGCCTAATCCCTGCAAGTCGCCATTTTGAATTTCGTATGTTGTCCACAGATTGGCTGCATTCTCAGGAACACTTACCAAAAAATCGCCTTCTGGAATGTTGTTATCCTCGGTTACTCGCGCATCCGTATAAGCATAGCCTGCAACAAGATTCCATCCTGGCAAGATTTCCCCTTGAACGATAAATTCGACCCCTCGACTACGTTGTTCACCAACCTGAATAGAAAAGTTGGGATTAGCAGGGTCAGTAGTTAGAACATTTGCTTTGGTGACTTCAAATGCAGCTAATGTAGCAGATAGAGTATCGGTGATGTCTGCCCTGATGCCAATTTCGTATTGCGTACCTCGCTCAGGATTAAAGGTCTCATCCGTTTGCGATCGCCCAATGACCGGATTGAACGAGCGACTGTAGCTGGCATAAAGTGAAATCGGTTCAACAGGTTGATAGACGACACCTACACGAGGGCTAAAGGCTGTATCCTCCTGAGAGGAAAAGGTTCTCAGTGTATTGCCATACTGCTCAGTCAGGTCAAACCGTCCCCCAATTAGTAAATGCAAACTATCAGTAATGTCAATCTGGTCTTGAATATAAATCCCCAAACTATCTGTAAACGTCGTGCTAAAGAAGCCAGGTTGCGTTTCCGGTGCAGAAACATCATAATCAGGGTCAAAGATATCGATTGGCGGCAGTGGATCAACACCATCACGACCTACAATGACGTTGGTTGAGCGGGCAAGATCAAATCCAATCAGTAATTGATGTTGAATAGTCCCTGTGTTGAACTCCCCAATCAAATCAGTCTGAAGCTGATAGTCTTCGAGCAGAAAATCAGTATCTATATAGCCTATGCTCAAAAAGCGATCGTCAGTCAAACCAAGTTTGAACGTATTGGCTCCGTCCTCTCGTCTTTGACTAAAAGAAAACCCATTGCGAAGCTGCCAATTGTCGCTGAAGTTATGTACAAAGAGATAGCTTGCTTGATACTGCTCCTCAGTAAATGTGTCTAATGAGGGATAAAACAGGGCTCGATCGATTGGCAGCACCAGCGAACCATCACTGAGCGCGATGACACCAAAATCAATTACTGAATCACTGTAGGTGTAGGAAAAGTCTACAGTTAGAGTTGTGTTTTCACTGATATCTAATTGCAATACAGGAGCAATGAAGAAGCGCTCTTCAGAAACAAAATCCCGAAAGCTGCCGTAGTTTTGATACGCTGCATTGAGCCGATATCGTAAATTTCCATCGTCTGTTAAAGAATCTGAAAAATCAAGTTCTGGTCGGTAAAAGCTAAACTGCCCTCCTGTGAACTGTAGGTTATAGTAAGGCTCATTCAAAGGCTGCTCTGTAACAATATTGATGACACCTCCGGGCTGTAATTGCCCAAATAGAACGGATGCGGGACCACGCAATACCTCAATCTGTTCCACATTTGCGAGGTCTACATCAAGGGGCGCAAAGCCGCTGCTAGTCCGAAAGCCGTTTCTGAGGTTAAAGTTCTGCTCAAATCCACGAATGACAAAGGCTTGATTGAGACCAAATCGACTGGTGACACCGGGAGCATTGTTTCGTACTGCATCCTGCAACCGGGTCACGTTTTGATCTTCAAGCACCTGCTGAGGAATGACTTGAATTGATTGAGGAATATCGCGCAGTGGCGTATCGGTTCGCGTCGCAGTCGTTGCGCTCGACGGGTTGTAGCCTTCATCCTGCTCACCCGTGACGACCACCTGAATCGCCTCCTCATCCGCCGCCGTCCCCGCCTCACCCAGCGACACCGCCACAATCAACCCTTGCCCATCCGATCGCACTTCAGCCGCAGGCGGCGCATCCGTCCCCGTAATCGCCACCCGCACCCGATCGCCCGGCAACTGCGTCACACTCACCAACGCAATCCCCGCGATCGGCTCAGCCTGAGAAAACTCCTCCGCGATCGCTGCATTGGGAATATCTGCAATCAGGGCATTCCCGATCGTCCGCGTTTCTGGAGCCAACGTTTCGCCTTCAGCCGTTTCTAGAATCACCTGCAAGCCAGTTTCAGTCGTTTCCACCCGCACATTGGCAATTTGCACCAGTGACGTTTCAATCTGTGCCACCCACTCTTCGATCGTCGTCGCAGGAGGCTCAAGCTCACTCAACTGCGGCATCGCAGGCACAGCAGGCGAAACAGACAGATCACCCCCTTGAGGCTCAGCTTGACCTGCCACATCCGGCAATTCCAACGCATCGCCGCCATCCGTCTGCACAACGCGATCGCCCACCGCTTGCGCCCCAGCAGGCAGCACCAGCAGCCCATTGACAACACATCCTGCCAAGACCAGCCAAAGCCAAAGCCGCACCGCAAGCGACAGTTTTTTCCAGGAACGCACAGCCAATTGTCGATCGCTCATATCCACTCCACACACCTTTTCCTAGAGAACCCTGCTCTTTTGAGAATGATTCTTTACAAGCTGGAAATCAGTTTAGAGGAGTGTTTACAGCGGTGTCTACTTCAAAACAATCAAAAATCACTGCAAAACAATCTTTTTACCCAACAGACACTCTTTAGGCGTGACCCCAAACCTGCGCTTAAACGCAGCGGCAAAGAAACTGGGATTGGAATAGCCCACGATTGCAGAAATTTCAGCCACCGTGCAGTGACCCTGCCGCAAGAGTTGCTCCGCAAGCTGCATTCGCTGATCGGTCAAATAGCCAAACACCGTCATGCCAAACAACTCTTGAAATCGCCGCTGAAGCGTACAAACACTCACGCCGACCTGCTGCGCTAATTCCAGCACCGAGGGTGGATTCTCCAAGTCTGACAACATAATGTCTCTGGCATAGTAAATGCGATCGATGTCGTGCGCCTTGGCGACTGCTCTGAGCGCGATCGCCCCACCCCAATCCAATCAAGCTGCATCACCAGCAGTTCAAACGCTTTCGCCTGAAGATACATCCGCCGCGCCCCACCCCGATACGGCGCATTCCACATCTGCTGCGCGATCGATCGCATCTTCGCCGTCACGGTTGGATAAAACGAAGCCTTCCAATCTTCCCCTTGAAACAACTGCTGCATCGGCTCAGAATCCCGCTGGCAATCTGTTAGAAAAAACGATTCCAGCACCTCTGGCTCAAACTCGACATTGACGCAGGTGATATGGCCTCCAGTGCGATATGTTTCTACATAAGCAGGCGAAATCCCACTGCCTGA
>JAAUOZ010000070.1 GCA_012034655.1 Leptolyngbyaceae cyanobacterium CSU_1_3
TATACTTTGTCAGGGCATAAAATTAAAGATTTTGGACGGGGTGCAGTGGGGTGGACTGGCTGGGGGGCGCAGCCCCCACACCCCTTCTAAACCAAAATCTATAGGCTGACGCAGTATATTTCAGAGGCAGCGGCGATCGTAGCCGCTGATTGGTCAAAAATTCGCCATGATCAGTGAAGGGAAAGTCTCTCCCCCAATGAAGCCAGCCTGCTCTCCCGCTCTGAGAAAGGAATTGGGGTGAGGGTCTTCTGAGTGTTGTCAGTCAACCAGCCTTTTCCCCTATCCTTTATTTCCATTGTTCCTCCCTGGCGATCGAACCGAGGTCTATTAGCTCAACTGCACAACTGGTTGATCCGTCACCAAGGTTCGACTGGTGAGTAAGTCTTCAACCGTGATCCGCAGAAAGCGCTGCTCATCTACCTGAAATTGGATCTTGATCCGATCGCTCCCTGGCACTCCCGGCGGCTCTAGTTCAGCAATGCTGCGGGCCCCGTCCCGATCGTTCAACGGTTGCACCTGAGCTTGACTGCTCAACAAATTGCGCGTCACCAAGCGATCGCCATCAAAATAAACTTCGGTTTGATTGGTTTCAGTTCCCAGTTCGCCCACAATCAGTTCAATGTGAGGCTGATTCTCTAGAGAAGCACCCAACACCAGTTCTACCGGGCTTTCCATTGGGTAGGGCTGCCCCGCTTTAATTAACGAATGCCAACTATGGCAGTTGTTGCGCCGATTCCAATAGCGAATGCCATATCCGTGATAGAGAAAATCCTTAAGTTGAACGCCCTGGCTAAGTTGCAGCGCCCCTTGAGCGATCGCTTCAAATGGTTTTTCACATCGAATTTTAGACTCATCCACATACTGCCTAACCCAAGTTTGCACCGCCGGAATTTGCACCGTTCCGCCCACCAACAGCACCGCATCCACGTCATCAATACTCAGCCCTTGCCGTCGTGCCTGTTGTAGCACCTGGTTCATCGCGTCATCTAACTTTTCAAAAAACTGATGCTCCGAGAGAATGGTCTCAAACTCAGCCCGGCTGAGCGCAAGCTCATAACTATCAAATGTTTCATCATTAAAATAAACTTCTTGCGCCTGAGTTTGCAGAGACAACTGAATTTTGAGCCGTTCAGCCAGGCGAGTCACAAGCGGTGTTGCTTCTAGTCCTTGCGTCTGCATAAAGTGATCAACCAGCCAATAGTCGATATCAGAACCCCCCAGATTTTGCCCAGCTTTTGCCAAAACCCTGGCTATCTTAGGCTTCTGCCCCGACTGTTCTGCAAAAGATTTTTGTCCCCATTTGAGAATAAACCCCAACGGTTTGGCGGTCTGTTCGTTGAGGTCGAGTTGCACCAGAGACAGATCTAGCGTGCCGCCACCAAAGTCGATCACGAGCAACGTTTGGCGATCGGTCAGCCCATACCCCAGCGCCGCCGCCGTCGGTTCATCCAACATTCGCACCTGCTCAATCTCTAGCGACCCACAAACGCGCCCCAGCCAAAGTCGATAGGCTTCAAAACTATCCACCGGAACCGTAAACACGATCGACTGAGTGACTTCAGGGTCAGTCAGCTTCAATTGTTGAATCACCTGCGTCAGAAACCACTCGCCCACCTGCTCAAAACGGATGGTTTCCCCATCCAGTTCGGGTAGAAAGCCTTGAATGTTGGAGCCAATTCCCCGTTTGAAGTTGCGAAAAAACCGCGCATCTGTCCCCAGGTCGAGAGCACGATCGCGCACTTCTTGCCCCACCACAATTTTTTTCTGTGCTGCGTCTTCCACATACACCAGGCTAGGAATCAGGGGTAGACTTTGCCCCATCCGCAGCGAAATGCCAGGTAGAGTCAGGGTTTCTGGTTGCTGAGTTACTCGATTCCAACGGGTGATCACCGTGTTGCTCGTGCCAAAGTCGATCGCATAGGTCATTGGTTCTGAAGTCAAATTAGTAGGGTAGACAGGTCGCTATTTTGAGTTTCAAGATCCTACCAAAAGCCGTTTTAGTAAAGCTTGCAGAAACCCATATCACAACAAAAGTTGTCAAACAAGCGATCGATCCCCTCCTCATTTTTAGCTCAAGAAATCATGATGTATATCTGGGGACTTATGGCAAGCTTTTGAAATATTTCGTAGCATATATCCATCAACAGGCGGCAGAAGTCGAGCGGCGATCTGCCCCCCATTGAACTTGCTCACTAAAATTAAGAAGCCGAAGAGGTTTGCATGATTCTTCCACAAACGTCTGAACTGATCGCTTTTCTCTCAAACCTCAGAAAGGGTATTTGGCTCATAGGTGTGTCGTGTTGGCTGTTCGGCATTACCGATCGCACGATCGCTACCTTTTCAGACGGCTATCTCTCAGCGATCGATCTAATGCAGCTATTTACAGCCACCTTCTTCTTCGCCAGTTGGCTTCTACTCAAGCCCACAAAAGCCCAAAGCACCGTCGTAGCCTCATCCCTTTCCCATCTCATGCGTCTCACATCTGTGTGGTGCAGGCTACCTTTCCCGCGCAGCCTGCCGCAGGCAACGCCTATTCCCTGCCTTTAAAGGTTCTGCGGATCACCCATTGCATCAAATCAGGAACCAGTCGATGGGCGACCAATGACACAGTTGCAGAACCGACTAAAACTTCGGTTCGCTGATGTTTGACGGCTTCCCAAATTGCCTTTGCCACATCTTCGGGCTTCTCAATCCCTGGAACAGCTAATACCTGCTCGACTTGTTGGCGACGATCGTTCACATCTGCGGCATCTTTGCCGCAAAAGATGGCCCGCTCTAGAAAATCACTTTTGATAATGCTGGGATAAATTCCACACACGGTAATGCCCTTGGGCGACAGTTCTGAGGTTAGCGCTTTTGTCAAGCCTGTCACGGCAAATTTGCTCGTGCTATAGGGAACCAGGTAAGGAAGGGGAACTTTACCCCCGATCGAGACAACATTGATGATCGTGCCGCTTTTCTGAGCAATCAAGTGAGGCAAAACCGCGTGAATGGTATGAATATAGCCCCAGAGATTTGTGTCAACTATTTGATGCCAATCTTCTAGCGAGTAGTCTTCAGTTGGGCCAGATGTGTAGATACCAGCATTATTTACTAACACATCAATGGAACCATATTGTGCGATCGCCCTTTCAACCAGACCTTTCACCTGCTCTGAATCTCTCACATCTGTGGACATCGCTAACGTTGAATGCCCCTGCTCCTCAAGTTGTTGAGCAAAGGCCAAAAGACGATCGTAATTTCGAGCCGCCAGCACGAGGTTATAACCTTTTTGAGCAAACAATATTGCTGCGGCCTTTCCAATTCCTTGGGATGCACCAGTGATCAAAACAGTGGGGTTCATGTTAGAAATATCAAGAAACAACGCGACAAATGGGCAATAAATCCCATTTACTATTCTGCTAGATGACTTGATCAATTCGTCATACTTTTGTTAGATTTCAGCCTCTTCAAAGATAGAATCTCTGCAATAAAGTAATAGAAAGTGATTCTAGAAAGCGAAACTTCTAAATCAGAAAAAGTAAGCAGTGAGGTGAAGTTAAAGCAAACCAGATGCCGAGTTTCGACTTCACTCAACCCTCCTTCAGGAAAGGTTTTGAGCATTTCGACTGCGCTCAATGCGTCTGATCAATCATTCCGCTTTCTTACTGGCTCTAGTTCAATCAACAAAAATACCTATTTTCTAATCATGAGTTTAGTTATATAGAAGGAGGGCCCTGATTGCTTTACCTTTTATGATGAGAAGCAACCCTCAAGAAGGAATCAATTTTCACTTTCAATCATCCTAATCTAATGGATGAAAATAGTCGTGTTTATGGCAAATCAATTTGAGTGTTTTCTTTCTTGATCAGAAGCTTTTAATGATTGTTGAAGACTCTTTTTAATCAGGCTTACGATCGCTAAAAAAAACTTCAACTACTGCCTGACAATTGCCTAACAATTTGCCTGACAATTTGCCCAATCGTTTGTCTAATCGTTTGTCTAACAATTGAGTCATTTAGCAATCTCTTCAATTTGAAGTAAGCTTCTCGATAATTTAATGTTAAAATTTGTAAAGTTTTGGCAATTCCTCCCTGTCAAAACTTGCAACTCCCTGGCCAACCGCTCCAAAGAATTGGTTTCTCAAAAAAAGTAACCCTTTGGAATTGCCCAAGCCAACCCTAATCTCACAGACCTTCGCCTCTACAGTCGAATTGTCTTTCGCTATATCTTGTCTGCCTGCAAGCGCTTAGAGAAGTGGCTTGGTCGATCGACATGTCCAAAAATGCCTTGATTTAATGTCTCCTGGAGTAAGAGCGTGTTCTCATCTCATCAGCTACTCATGCAGCGTCACCTAGCCAATCAGAAGCAAGTCACGCAGACTGAAGGAACCGATTTAAAACTTCGTTTGTTGAGCGATCGTGGCGTTTTGACCTCTTTATCAATTATCGGAATCTGGACTATCAGCCTCTACCTGCTTCTCTCGATTCATCTTGAGGAAATGCCCCCCTTTTGGAGGGTTGTCGCTACCCTTTGGCAAACTTTTCTCTATACAGGCTTGTTCATCACTGCCCACGATGCCATGCATGGGGCCGTTGCGCCTCGCAACCCAAAACTCAATTCTCTTATTGGGTCGATCGCTCTGATTTTGTATGCGCTCTTTTCATACAAAAAGATGATCAGAACGCACTGGTTACATCATCAACATCCGCTAGTGAAGCCGATCCTGATTTTCACAATGGCCAATTCAAAAACTTTTTTGCCTGGTATCTCTATTTCATGTTTCGCTATTGGAGTTGGTTACGCCTGTTGGGATTGATGGTGACATACCACACAATGAGTGTCTTTTGCATGTGCCAGAAGCGAACTTGAATTGGTTTTGGGTCGCGCCAGCGATCGCAAGTTCTGCTCAACTCTTCTTCTTTGGCACATACCTGCCTCACCGAGAACCCGCAGGTGGCTATACTAACGTCACTCATGCCAGAAGCACAAACTGGCCGTCGTTTGTCTCTTTTATCACCTGCTATCACTTTGGCTACCACGAAGAACATCACGAAGATCCCAGTGTTCCCTGGTGGCAATTGCCAAAACTGCACCGCGATCGATGCTCAAAAGCAAGCTAATGCTTTAGAAAAGTTAGCAAATAGGTTAGACACAAAGTTAATTTGAACTCTTCTGAGAGGGGGTTGGCGGATGGTTAACTAATGTGTTTCTCTGTTAGAGAGCAGATTAATCGAGCTTATTAATCCTCACTAACTGGTTACTGGCCGTGCGATCGGCTCATAATCTGCCCTCGCCCCCTAGCAGAAACCGAATTATGAATGACTCCCTGGAGTTCACTCAGCACGGCTACCAAGTCGAGAAGGAACTCGGTCACAACCGTGCTGGTGGTCGTGTTACCTATCTTGCGACCCACCTCCCAACCGGACGGCAGGTGGTGATCAAGCAATTTCAATTTGCCAAGGTTGGCTCAAATTGGGCAGATTTTGATAGCTACGATCGAGAAATTCAAGTGCTGCGGGGGCTGCACCACTCTGGTATTCCTCAGTATTTAAATTCTTTTCACACCGATAGCGGTTTCTGCATGGTGCAGGAATACAAAAAGGCAGATTCTCTGGCGGTGGTTCGCAGTTTTAGCCCCAGCGACGTTGAGCAAATCGCCATCTCCGCCCTAGAAATTCTTCTCTATTTGCAAAATCGGATTCCGCCCGTAATTCACCGAGACATTAAGCCAGAAAATATCTTGGTGGACGATCGACTCAATGTTTACATCGTAGACTTCGGCTTTGCCCGCATTGGAGATGGAGAAGTGGGGCATGAGCAGTGTTGTTAAAGGAACGCTGGGTTTCATGCCGCCAGAGCAACTGTTTAATCGTCAGCTTACAGAAGCATCTGATCTCTACGGGCTGGGCATTACGCTGATTTGTCTGCTCACCAAAACCAAAACCACCGACGTAGGCAACCTGATCGACATCACCTATCGCGTCAGCTTTAAGCACCTCTGCCTAAGCTCAGTCTCGCTTGGGCAACTTGGCTAGAGAAAATGGTGGAACCCAGCGTTAAGGAGCGATTTCAGAATGCCAAGGCTGCTCTAGAAGCGTTGCCCGACCATCCCATGCGGCTTCCAGATGCGCGTCTGAGCCAGTCTAGCTTGCAGTTTGTAGTGACTCGGATTGGAGAAGTGTTGACTCAAACCGTGACGATCTCCAACCTCGTTCCAGAAACGCAACTGCAAGGTGAATGGAAAATTGCACCCCATCCCCACGACCCCGTTGGCGCTCACCCCTGGATTATGGTCAACCCGTCTGACTTTGAGGGCAACCATAAAGATTGCCAAATTTTGGTGCACAGCGATCGCCTGATGCCCAACAAGACCTACGATCGCAAGCTGCTCTTACACACCAACACGGCCGCCCAAACCTTCACGCTCAATTTGCAAGTCCGCACGGTTCAGGCTCCTTTGAGAATTCGCAGTGCGACTCTATTGCCTCTGGTGGTGCTAAATTCGTTTGCGATCGCGACCACTTGGCTGACTTCTTCGATCGCGCTCGTAACCGGAAGTGTTGCCCTGGCAGCCTCCACCTTGATCTCTAGCACTGTCATCTTTAGTACTGCCGCTGGGGTGGCGATCGGCTGTGAAGTTGCCGCCTGGATGCTTTCGGTGGCGGGGGCTTCGTCGGGAGCGAGTGCCGGGGTCATTGGAGGCGTGATTATGGGAATTTTGACGGTGGCGATCGCCCTGACGCAAACCATCGCCGTACCTGGCACTGCCATGCTGGCTGGGGTGGCGATCGGCTTTGTAGGTGGCATTATTCTAGGAGGCGCAACGGGTGTAGTGGTCGAGCACTTTGTCAATCGCCGGATTAACCCAGAGGCGGCAATGGTGATTTCTCTGCTAACCACTGCTTTCGGAGCCAGTTTAGGATTGGGGTTTACGTTTGGCTTCTCGACGCTGCTCGTGATTCTAGCCCTGGTGGGAACGGGGCTGCCCCTGGGCGGGTTACTCGTCTACAGCTTAATGCAGCGAGTCAGAACCTTCAACGAGCAAAAACGATCGCAGCAACACCTAATTCGACCCTGACTGGTTTGATCGGGAGCGACTGAAGCTATTGGCCCAGAACGGTTTTGTAAATCCCCATCAATTGGTCAAAGTTGGCTGCGGGCGTGTATTTGGCTTCATAGGTGAGACGGGCTTGTCGTCCCAGGGCGGCGATCGTCTCTGGATGTTGGTGTGCCCATACTATTTTGGATGCTAAATCCGTCGCGTCTCTGGGTGCAAAATGCAGACCTGTTACGCGATCTTCTACGATTTCTGCCATGCTGCCCAATTGAGGAACGATGACAGGCAGGGCGCAGGCAAAGGCTTCGGCGATCGTGAGGGGAAAGCCTTCATACCAGATCGACGGGAACACCAAAAATTTTGCCTGCTGCATCAGTTCTAAAACTACCGCTTTCTCTTGCCGCCCCAGGAAAGAAATCGTCTGCTCTAAGCCTGCTGCTCTGACCTGCTGCTCTAAACTATCTCGCAGTGGGCCTTCGCCCACAATCTTCAACGGCAATGTCAACCCATTTTGCACATAGGCCGCAATTAAAACCGCAACTCCTTTTTCTTCTGCTAAGCGCCCGACAAACAACGCATAGTCATCGATCGCGGGTGCAAAATTAGCAGCAGGCTCAGGTGCAAAGACAAAGTTAGGTTTAACGTAAATTTTGTGGGTCGGTAGCCCTGCCTGGCTGAGCTTTTCTTTCTGAAACTGGGTCAACGTAATGTAAGCATTGACTCGTTCTTGCCAGGTTCCGCGTAGTCGATGCCAACTCACCATCGCCGTCACAACCGCACTCTGAGGCCGAGATCCGCGATAGCAACCATGTACAATTCCCGCCAGAGGAATAGTCTTGCCCAGACAGTCTTCGCAAATTTGGTTATCGCGAAAGAACATCGCCCTCGGACAGCCCAAGCGATAGTTGTGCAGGGTTTGGACGACCGGAATATTTTTGCTGCGGCAGGCATCATAAACCGAGGGCGAAAGTAAGGGAAAGAAGTTGTGCACATGGACGATATCGGGCTGAAACTGCTCGATCGCTGCTGTCACCTTTGCTTTAGATGACTGAGAGTAAACTGCACTCGCGGCAGCGATCGCCTGATTCCAAACACCGACAATCTCATCGTTACTAACTTCTAGCAACGCCACATCATGGCCACGATCGCGCAACAATGCTTGCTCCGCCTGAACAACCCCCTCCTCGCCCCCTACAATCTGGTAGCGGTTATGTAGCTGCAAAATTCTCATCGAACGACTTGCCCCCAACCAGCAACCATCCCACCTATAAAATGACTTCTTCTAACCATTCTTCTTGATCCTGAAAGTAGGCTTCTTGACGTTGTTTCGCCAACATTTTTTCTGCGGAGACTGCCACCCCGATCGAAGCCCCCACTAGCACTCCCAACGGAGCCAATTGCAAAAATGTAGATCACCAAATTGTCAGTTAGCATTGCTAGGGCAACCCCGACCAGCGCTAGCAAGGCAGCCAGGTGAATGTGGGCAGTTGAGCGATCGTTGCGGTCTGCCCACAGCCAGTTTCTCAACGTGGCCACCAGCAGCGACCCATAGCCACAGAGCCATAGTCCTAAACCGATGTAGCCGTAATCGTGCATCAACCGTAGGTAGTCATTGTGGGGGTGTCCGTTGGCAGTTTTGTTGACGGCATTCACCGGAACCGCAACGGAGCCGGGCCCTTTGCCGATGAGAGGAGAATCGTCGATCGAGGACTGTACCGCTTCCCAAATGGTTTCTCGCCCAGAGGTGTTGACTCGCAGCCCTCCTAATTGCCCACTATCGCCTGTGTCCGTAAACCGTTCTCGAATCGGCTCAACGAATGTGAAGGCCAGATAGGCAATTAAGGCCATCATTCCGACCCAAAGCATCATTTTTAGCCAGCCTTCTGCTTTGTGTGGAGAAAACCGAGACAACGGATAGAGCACCAGAGTCGCAATCATGGCGGTACGAGAGAAACTAGCAGCAACCAAAACGGATAGCAGCAGCGCCCAGACTGCCGCCCCCGGTGAACGATAGCGCCACATTGCCAGACACCACGCCACTGCAATGATGGCAAACAGCGCAAAAGAACGTGCCCCCATCAGCAAGCTTGTGCCAAAGCCATCGATGAGCAAGCTGACACCATAGATAGTGCCAGAAATCTGAGCGATGCGGGTGAAGCCGTCGCTCACATACCAGGGCAAGTAAGGCGATCGACTGGTTTCGATCGCGCTCAGAATCAGTAAACCAACGAACGCACCGTAAGTCAGCAAATTCTGCATTCCACCCACTAGAGAAATGACGGCGCTGGCCGAATTTAAGTAGAGAGAGAACACCCCCAGCACCAAAAACAAGACTAGAAAAGTGGCTGACAGCGCGGCTTTGGGAATTTTAGCTCGCAGAACCACGAGAACGAAACTGCCTACCCCAGCGACGATCGTCAGCACGCCCAACGCAGTAATCGACCCAAAACTAAATCGACGGACAAGATCGGTGAGCGCACTCACCAGCAGCATCAGGCTCAGGGCAATCGTGTATGGATTCATAGCTTGCTTGGCTCTTTAAACAATTCAACTGGACGAACGAGTTCTTGATAAACCTGAGTCAGATGCTGCTCTCGACTCTCCCAACTGTAGACCTCTTGAATACGCTGCTGACCCGCTTGCCCCATGCGATCGCGCAACTCTGTGTTGTGAGCTAGCTTTTTCATGGCTTGGGCCAAACCCTGGGTTGCTGTCTCTGGAGTCTGAGCCAGCACTTTAATTCCAGTTTCAGCCGTCACCTGAACGCCGGGCCCACCCAAATCTAGGCAAATCACAGGTCGCCCCGTTGCCATTGCTTCGATGCAAACCCAGCCACCAGAATCATGCAGGCTGGGATGAACCAGCACATGCGATCGCGCCAGCTTTTGTAACGAATCTTCCCGTGACAGGCGATCCCAAAACTTAACTTGGTGAGTAATATCTAATGCTTGTGCCAGATTTTTCAAGCGCTGCTGTTCGGGGCCAATGCCCAAAATCCAATACTCTGCGTGTGGCAAGTGGGCATCGGCAAATGCTTGTAACCCCAAGTGAAATCCCTTCCAGTGCAGCAATCGACCCATGCTGATAAACCGTACCGGAGTGTCTTCAACAGTGGGTTGTTGCTTGAGTTGGTTGATCTCCAAGGCCGGGAGGACGAGAGCACTCATCACTTTGACCGACTTTGCCCCTAATTTTTGCAACCGTTGCGCGGTGTCATCCGTAGTCGCCCAGACGATCGCACTTCGTTGCACCGTCAATCGCACAAAGGGATCATGCTCACCCAGCCAGCGCGCCGCAGTTCGCAGCATCTCGTAAATTTTATGTTGCAGGGTAAACTCTTTCCAGAACGATCGGGGGGCAGACTCTCCCCCGCCCACAGGTCCCCAGACAAAAGGAATCGGCAGCAGCGAAAGAAAGCTAGGAGTCTGATATTTGACGTAGGTCACATGGTGAATCAAGTCAAACTTGATTGCTCGATGCAGCGATCGCCCTACGAAGTAAGCCCAAACTTGCCATAGATAATAGTGAAGATGCACATTCATCTGCGGTCGCCTGCCTTCTTGGCTCCAGTCGTAGACCCAACCCAAGGGATCGAAGTAGGCAAACTTGAGATTAGAGATTGGGCAATGGGCAAGTTCTGCTTCGATCGCGGCTCGATGCGTGCAGGAGGTAAGGACACAAACCTGATGATGTTTTGCGATCGCCTGGGCCATGTTCCAACCGATTCCCGGTTCAGAACCGCGATGGGGTTCGCACGCATAGGCAGACAACAGAATTTTCATAAAGGTGGCGATGCCGAAGCAGAAGCAGCTAGGGAGAATTGACGTTGACCGATCGGGCAAGCCCTACGGTTGGTTTAGCAATCAACGAATCAGGCGAAGAGGGTAGTGATTGATAGTGTTGCAATGCCTCTGCGGCAATCTTGTTCCATTGCAGAAACTCTAACGCATATCGTCTACCTCGCAAACCCATTTCTTGCCACTCAGAACGACGCGCTAGCAAGTCAAGCATTCCCGCTTTGAGGGCGGCGGTTTCTGGGTTTACCACAACCCCACAGCCACTCGCTCGTACATGCGGGGCAATGCCAGCAACGTCTGAAGCCAGCAAAACTCTGCCTGCTAACATTGCTTCTAGAGCGGCAAGACTGAATCCCTCAAATCGAGACGCAAGACAGAATACATCGTGAAGGGCAATCAACGCTGAGGGAGTGCTTTGATAGTCGGCTGGCAAAAAGGTGACACGATCGTCTAGCCCCAATCGATTGGTTTGTTTTTGGAGTTGGGGACGATCTCCCCAGTCTGGCCCCTGGATGGTGAGGGTTGTATCGGAGACTTGAGCAACCTCAGCAAAGGCATTAAGCAGGAGATCGAGACCCTTATTGTGGGCATCCAACCGTCCCAGAAAACAGAATTGTGGGGGGCGATCGTTGATCCAATTTAGCGCCTCTTCAGGCTGGACATCTGCCTGGGAGAATCCATTCGGCACTTCGATCATGGGAGTTGTAATGCCTCGTCGGTGTAGCCATTCTCCATGTCTACGATCGAGCACCTGAACCGCCCTTGCCTGCTGAAGGACAGCCCGCTCAATGAGATACCAATAGGGCCATTTGAGGTAAGGTTTGCTGCCAAAGATCGCGGGGTGATAGGGATCGTGAGGGGCAACGACGTAAGCCACCTTCAGTCTTCGCAAGCACCGCGACATGGCGTAAACGCTGAGGTGAAAAATCCCATTCAGAATCACCAGATCCTCAGAGCTAAGATGAGCCTCAAGATACTTCTCAAGCTGAGGGGAGAGCTTCAGAGATGGGTGAGTGTTGGGACTTTCAAAACATTGAATCCTATACCCTGCTTCTGCTTGAAAGCCTCCTGGCATTTGCCCCTCGCTCAAAATTTGTCTCTCACTCAAAATTTGTCCCTCGCAGAGCACTGTGACGATCGCACCGCAAGCTACTAGACCCGAAGCCAGCCCATGAACTGCTTTGCTCGTTCCCTCGATCGCAGGATCGCCCTGAGCAGGAAAATGTTTGAGGTAGAGGTAAAGCTTCATGGATTTCAACCACTGCTAGTAATTCGTCAAGAATTTTTTGAGGGGCTAAAAACCCTTTACAAATAACCGCTTCCCCATTTTTGATCCATCAATTAAAGCTGGATCGACTTACTAATTTAGGGAGGTCAGTCCGATCTCGTGTGGGATACAACTTGAGTCAGAAACTCGGCTGCGCTAGCGGGTTCATAGCTGGCAATCATTTGTTGCGATCGGGCCCCCATTTTCTCAGCTAGAGCAGGATCGTCAATAAAGCGACTCATCCGTTCGGCAAGCTGTTCGGGGTCATTAGGATCAATCACATACCCATTTTCGCCATCGGCGACCATTTCAATTGCACCAGCCCACTTAGAACAAAGGACAGGCTTGCCAAATACCATTGATTCCAGAACAACCATTCCCCAAGTGTCTTCTAGGGTTGGCAAGATGAACACATCAGCGTTGCAGAAGTAGGAACCTAACTTGTCATAGGCAACCCATCCTTCCCACTGAATGTTGTCTAAACCCCGATTGCAGCTAAGAACTTCTAGTTGATCGCGATCGGGCCCGTCGCCCACCACAACCAAGCTATAGTCTTGGTAGCCCCAAGCTCGCAAAATTGCACAGGCTTCAATTAGCAGGTGTAACCCTTTACGCGGAATCAGTTGCCCTACAAACAAAAACACAGGGCGAGGCAGATCGACTGCCTTGGGTGCTCCGTTCACTTGACCCATCAGGGTCTTAGAATCGGGAACTTGGTAAGGTTGAGCAAACACTCTCGCTGGTCGGGCATTGAGAATATTAGTCAGATAAGCTCGCCCGGCTTCGCTGTTGGTGATATAGGTATCTGCAAAGTTCACCATTGGCGACGGCAGAATAAGCGAACCGGATCGTCTAAGAAGTCGTAGGCATGGGAGCAACCATCGTAAACAATCACCACGCGCCAACCGCCAAAGGGTTTGAACAGCAGCGCGAAGAGAGTCCATATTGAGAAGCCACTGGCGAAAACCACGTTTGGCTTAAACCGGAGCAGTTGTCCGATGATTTTGGGAGAAGCGATCGTAATATTTCGTACATATTTTCCAGTGTCGGCTTGTGTAGCAACGAACTTTGTCTCGCCAACCACCTCTACCGAAAATGCTTCTTCACAGCCTGGGGCGAACCCTGGCCAATTGCCCGTAAAGATCTTGGTATGTTTAATACGCTGTGTGAACTGGCTAAAGACAGGATGCCAATAGCTGCCTAGCGCTAACGTGGGAAACACCCAGGCAACTCGCAGGTCGGCAACAGCTTGATGGGTCAGTTTTTCGTCCTTTAGTAGATGCAAATTGATTTCAGAAGGTTCTGCTAGAGAATGTGAGACTAACCTGTCCATATCGTTTCAAAAATAACGTCCGCGAATCGTTGGGCTGAATTTTGGGCTGCAAAGGCTTGCATTTTAGAGCGATCGCCCACTTGTGCTGAAGAAGTTTGCAACAGAAAGCTGATCCCGTCGGCAATGGCTTGCGGGTCAGTAGAGTCAATCGCCAGCCCTAGCTGATGGCGGCGAGTCATCTCTCCCATTAGCCCATAGTTAGAAGACAACACAGGTTTTTGCGCCGCCGCCGCTCTGACAAGAATGGCGCTCATCCCGACATGACGCTGATAGGGAGCCAAAATTACGTCAGACAGTTGAAAATAGGGCTGGATCTCTCGATCGATCACAAATCGGTTGACGTGGAGAATCTGCACAGGGCGAGATCGCTGAATCTCAGCAATTTGTGAGTCAATAGATGGCTTTTCTTGCGGGTCGATCGGCCCAACCAACAACAAACAGAGTTTCTGGCAATTTTCAGGAGAAAGCGTAGCCGTAGCCGTCAGGAGTTGTTGAATGCCTTTGCGACCATCCAACGCACCAAACAGCAGAAAAACTTTTCGGTGCGCTTCAATGCCCAATTCTACTTTGAGGTGAGCCGTGATCTCAGGGGAATGGCTGTAAATCTGAACGGGATCAGGCAGATAGACTGCTTTCGTGGACGTATGAAACTGATCCAAGTGCTTTAATACAAAGGGATCGAGGCAGAATAAAGTTTGTAGTTGAGGATTAGCCAGAACTCGACCCAGCAAGAATTTTTCCCGCGATCGCTGTATCCAATCTTTGCTTGACCCAACGTACTCCTCAAAGGTGGGATAGTGAAACGTTGGACGAAAATAGATGCCAGAGAAGGAGCAGGGTAGGGTTGCGCCCAATGCTAGAGGCAACTGGCGCGTGTCGAAGTAAGGAATCAAGCAGTGGTCGGCTTTGAGCAAAGTGGCGTATTGACGAATCAACTGCCACTCTTGAAACGATCGGATGGCGCGAGTTCTGCCCGACGATCTCGAACTCAATGCTGCGTCCTCTTGCGGAGCGATCGCCCTAAACCGTATCTCTGACCGATCGCCCGCTTCCTCTACTACATCACCATGCTGCTCAAGAAACTGCGGCGAAACGATGACATCCAAGTGACCGCTCAATTGCCGCTCGCGCCAATGTCGCACCAAGTGCTGAATGTAGCCTGGGTAATGCCCACCCACTGAAAGCTCAAACAGCATTAGCCGAGCGGTGGAAGATGAAACAATGCGCTGAGGCTTGAGGTTTGGATCTTGAGGTATAAGAGAAACATCCGGTTGTGATGCTCCTAGCTCTGCGAATTCTTGGCTTTCCTGCCCTTTGACATCAGGCGCTAACATACCGACCTTGCTCCACCGTGACGATCTCTTGCAAAATATCGGTGATGCTGTAGGTGAGTTGCCAGTTGGGGAAGTGGGCTTTGAGCTTCCGCAAATCTGACATATAGCAAATGTGATCGCCAATGCGATTTTCGTCAACGTAGACCCATTTCATTTTGTGTCCGGTGAGTTCTTCAACCACATCAAAGGCTTCCAAAATCGAGATGCTGTTTTCTCTGCCGCCGCCCAAGTTATAGACTTCTCCGGGTCTAGGATGATTGCGAAACGCCTCAAATGCTTGAATCACGTCGTAACTGTGGATATTGTCTCGAACCTGCTTGCCCTTGTAGCCAAACACCTTGTAGGTTCCACCATTGATTGCAACTTTTACCAGGTATGACAAAAACCCGTGCAACTCAACACCAGAGTGGGATGGCCCCGTCAGGCAACCGCCTCGAAAAATACCAACGTTCATGCCAAAATAACGGCCGTATTCTTGAGCAACGATGTCAGCCGAGGCTTTAGAGGCTCCAAATAAGGAGTGTAAACATTGGTCAATGCGGCAAGTCTCAGCGATGCCGTGGTAATCATCTTGGTTAGCGTAGTCGTAGCGCTTTTCTAGCTCTACCCTTGGCACTTCGTTAGGTGCGTCTCCATACACCTTGTTTGTACTCATGTGGATGAATACGGCTTCGGGGCAAAACTGCCGAGTTGCTTCTAGGAGGTTGACGGTTCCTAGGGCGTTGACCTCAAAATCGAGAATGGGAATTTGACAAGCTTTGTCGTGAGAGGGTTGAGCGGCACAGTGAATGATTAAGTCAAAGGTGTGATTGCGGAATAGCTCAAATAGGCTCTCACGATCGCGAATGTCGATCGAACAGTGCTCAAATCGGCTAGCTTTCTGCTGGAGGCGCTTCAGGTTCCAGGTTGTATCACCTTGAGTCCCAAAAAATTCAGCCCGCATGTTGTTGTCTACCCCGACAACGTGATGACCTTCGCGGTCATAGTATTCAACTGCTTCAGATCCGATAAGACCGCTCGAACCTGTCACTAAAACTCGCATTTGAGGTCACTCCTGAATTCGTTAATTATATAGATTTCACCCTCTGCGGGAGGGCGTGGGCGATCGGCTTCAAGTTTCAATCAGCCCTCTATGAGCTAGTAGTCTGTCAAGCTTGAATTGACAGATAGGGAAGGGGGAGAGGTGCATTTTTAAGGGGTTTTCAACCTCTTAAAAAATTCTTGAAAGACCACTAGCTGTGAGCTAGGAGCCATGAGGCTTAATTAAAAGCAGTGATCATTGGCTGACCAATAATCTCTACTCAGTGATTGTCATTAAACCAGGCCGGCTCAGGGTTCCGCTATCGATTTATCGTGGTTTCACTGCTTCTTTAAGGAATGGGCAAAGCACTTCCTTGTAAATTTACGAATTCCTCATAGACTGGGCAGCAGAAATTACGGAGAAACCGAAGGGTTAAGGGGAATTGAGCCTTCCGATTTCGTGAAACAGAGATTGATAACGATCGGCTTGAAGCGCCACAGAAAATGACCTTACTGCTTTTTCGCGGGCAGATTGGGACAGGACTTGGCGGCGATCGTCATCCCCCAATACCCAAGCGATCCCCTGGGCTAAGTCGTCCACTTCAAAAGGTTTGGCCAGATAGCCGTTTTGCTGGTGATCCACAATGTCCCTCAGCCCTGTCGCGTTGAAAGCCACAACAGGAGTGCCACAAGCTAAAGATTCTGAGGCTGTTTGTCCAAAGGATTCTTGCAGCGACGGAACGACCATCACATCGGCGGCTGAGTAGGCAAGTGCTAGGGTGATGTCATCAGAAAGCTTGCCTAAATAATGTGCTTTGAAGCTTAGACGAGCCGAACTTTCTGACTGAGACGCACCAAACACGACGACCTCTAGGCGATCGCCCCAACCCGCCTGACTCAGGTTTTGCAAAGCGGGCAACAGCAACTGGAAGCCTTTTCGCTTGTCGGTTACGGCTCCGGGTGCGCCAAATAGCACCAGATGCTTGTTTTGAGGCAAGTTCAGCAGTTCGCGGGCAGTTTGCTGGGGGATAGGGCGATAGGTGTGGGTATCTAGCCCACCATGAATTACGTCAATTCGTCGATCTTTAAATAGAGAACTTTCTGCCGCGCATTGGGCAATCCATCGGCTAGGAGCGACCAGGCTCAGGTTGAGATTTTTCCAGGCGCGGGCCTTGCGTCGCCAGATCCAACGAGACAGATCTGATTCTCGTTGGCTAAATAATTGGGGACAGTTTCCACACGTGTGTTGATAGCGATCGCACCCCTCATTGTAATTACAGCCTCCCGTCATGGGCCACATGTCATGCAGCGTCCAGATAAGGGGTTTGTTAAACTGGGCGATCGTCTCAATTCTCAGATAGCCATTGCAGACCCAGTTAATATTGACCAAATCTGGATTAATCTGGCGTACGGCTGGTAGCAAATCATCAGGAAACCATTGAGCCGAAAAGAGGGTTTGGGTCTGAGGGTAGCGCTTGAGGGCTAAATTATTGAGGGGCGGACCTAGTTTAGTCAAAATCGTTTTGTGGGCAACCACAAACGGATCAGTGCTGCGACGATCGCGCACCAGCAGAGAAGATTCTACGCCAGCCGATTGCAACCCCTGGTGCAATCGGTACATCCCTCGTGCTGCACCACCGTTGATATCGGACTCACCGAGAAGCAACACCTTCATGAGTTTGCTAGATGACAAAGCAACGTTCTGAAGTTTACTCGATACCGAGGGTTGGTTGAGTATTCTATGTTTGAGTTTGATATTTTGAGCAAAGACTCAGATCAGGCAAAATTGATGGCGAGTCCTAGTGCTCCAAGGGGTTGAATCTGGGAATCGGAATCAAAAGCTAAAATCAAAAGCTAAGTAGGTCGCCCTCCCTGGTCTGACCAAGACTGTAAATAAATGTATACAATTTCTCATCTGAATCTATGATAGGACTGGAATTTTCTGAGACATGACCCTATAATCAGATGCATAGTAAAGAAAAGTAAACTCTGTTAAAGCCACCGCCAATCTTATCGGCGCAACGCTAGACCCAAAACAGAGTGCTTTGCCACTGTACTTATCTAAACCTTTTTGGAGATTCGCGCTATGACTATCGCAGTCGGACGCGCGCAACAACCAAGCAGAGGCGTATTCGACGCTCTGGACGACTGGTTGAAGCGCGATCGCTTCGTCTTCATCGGCTGGTCTGGTCTACTACTGTTCCCCTGCGCCTTTTTGGCCGTAGGGGGATGGATGACCGGAACCACATTCGTCACCTCCTGGTACACCCACGGACTCGCCTCCTCGTACTTAGAAGGATGCAACTTTCTGACCGTCGCCGTCTCAACCCCCGCCGACAGCCTAGGGCACTCGCTACTGCTGCTGTGGGGACCGGAAGCCCAAGGCGACTTCACCCGCTGGTGTCAGATCGGCGGCTTATGGGCCTTCGTCGCCCTCCACGGCGCGTTTGGTTTAATTGGCTTCTGCCTGAGACAGCTAGAGATTGCGCGGCTCGTAGGGATTCGCCCCTACAACGCCATCGCCTTCACCGGACCGATCGCCGTCTTCGTCTCCGTCTTTTTGATGTACCCCCTGGGACAATCGAGTTGGTTCTTCGCCCCCAGCCTGGGAGTTGCGGGCATCTTCCGATTCATCCTGTTCATCCAAGGGTTCCACAACTTCACCCTCAACCCCTTCCACATGATGGGAGTTGCCGGGATTTTGGGGGGAGCCTTGCTGTGCGCCATCCACGGCGCAACCGTCGAGAACACCTTGTTTGAAGACGGCGAGAACGCCAACACCTTCCGAGCCTTCAACCCCACGCAGAGTGAAGAAACCTACTCCATGGTGACGGCAAACCGCTTCTGGTCGCAGATTTTTGGGATTGCCTTCTCCAACAAGCGGTGGCTGCACTTCTTCATGCTGTTTGTGCCCGTGACGGGGTTGTGGATGGCCTCGGTGGGCATCATCGGTCTAGCGTTGAACCTGCGAGCCTATGACTTTGTGTCGCAGGAGTTGCGGGCGGCTGAAGACCCCGAATTCGAGACGTTCTATACCAAGAACATTTTGCTGAATGAGGGCATCCGTGCTTGGATGGCTTCTCAGGATCAGCCTCACGAAAAATTTGTATTCCCCGAAGAGGTTCTGCCCCGTGGTAACGCTCTCTAATAACTCAATCATTGCGGGAAACCGCGACCAGGAATCTTCAGGATTTGCCTGGTGGTCTGGTAATGCTCGTTTGATCAATCTTTCTGGTAAGTTGCTGGGTGCTCATGTGGCCCATGCTGGTCTGATCGTGTTTTGGGCAGGAGCGATGACCTTGTTTGAGGTTGCTCACTTCATTCCTGAAAAGCCGATGTATGAGCAAGGTTTAATCTTGTTGCCTCACCTGGCTTCCCAAGGATGGGGCGTGGGCCCTGGCGGCGAAGTAATTGATATTTTCCCTTACTTCGTGGTTGGTGTTTTGCACTTGATCTCTTCTGCGGTTCTTGGCTTTGGTGGAATCTACCACGCAGTTCGCGGCCCCGAAACCTTGGAGGAATACTCCAGTTTCTTTGGCTACGACTGGAAGGATAAAAACCAGATGACCAATATCATTGGTTATCACTTGATTCTTCTAGGAATCGGTGCGTTGCTGTTGGTTGCCAAGGCGATGGCCTTTGGTGGACTGTATGACACTTGGGCTCCAGGCGGTGGTGATGTTCGTGTGGTAACGAACCCGACCCTTAACCCTGCGATCATCTTCGGCTATCTGCTCAAGTCTCCCTTTGGTGGCGACGGCTGGATTCTCAGCGTGGATAACCTGGAAGATATTGTGGGCGGTCACATTTGGGTTGGACTCGTCTGCATCGCCGGTGGGATCTGGCATATCTTGACCAAGCCTTTTGGTTGGGCACGTCGTGCTTTTGTCTGGTCAGGTGAGGCTTATCTTTCCTACAGCGTTGGCGCTCTGTCTTTGATGAGCTTTATTGCTTCAACCTTTGTGTGGTTTAACAATACTGCTTACCCCAGTGAGTTCTACGGCCCAACTGGCCCTGAAGCGTCTCAGGCTCAAGCGATGACTTTCTTGATTCGTGACCAACGCCTGGGTGCAAACGTCGGTTCTGCTCAGGGCCCAACTGGTCTGGGTAAGTATCTGATGCGATCGCCCACGGGTGAGATCATCTTTGGTGGTGAGACGATGCGTTTTTGGGACTTCCGCGGTCCCTGGTTGGAGCCTCTGCGTGGGCCCAACGGTCTTGACCTGAATAAGATCAAGAATGACATTCAACCCTGGCAAACTCGCCGTGCGGCTGAATATATGACCCATGCTCCTCTGGGTTCGATCAACTCAGTGGGTGGAGTTGCGACGGAGATTAACTCCTTTAACTATGTGTCTCCTCGCGCTTGGTTGGCTTCTTTCCACTTCATCATGGGATTCTTCTTTCTGATTGGTCACCTCTGGCATGCAGGTCGCGCTCGTGCGGCTGCGGCTGGCTTTGAGAAGGGGATTGATCGTGAGACTGAACCCGTGCTTTCGATGCCTAACCTTGACTAATTAAGTCGTTAGGTCACTCAGGCTCCCACTAAGTTTTGAGCTTAGTGGGAGCTTTTTTTAGGTCTAGAATCAAACCTTTTCGACAGGGCGGGGAAGTGTTTCTGAGGGGGTGTCTCTGGGGAAACCGCTAATGAGTCCGCTTTCGATCATCAGCCCCACACCAGAATTGATGACGATGAGACTCAGGGTTCCGAGCCAAAAATAAGGCTGCCCTGCGCCTTTTTGAATCACGGCCTCGCCAAATAGAGATAAGCCAAAGGGAAAGAGCAAAACGCCTGCTTGAGCTTTAAGATACCAAATTAGTTTTTTGTTCATCATCATCAATCTTGAACGATCGGGAAAAGCGTACCGTCGAAGGTACGATCGTGTAAACGGGGTCAAATTTTGAAACCGAAGTCAAGCTGCTAGCCAAGGAGGGTTGTCATCCCTGACAATGGGATTTGCTCCTCAACCTGAAATGAGAAACCTATGGAAGTGATCCCCGCGATCGATCTGCTCAAAGGTCAGTGTGTGCGACTGTATCAAGGCGATTATGACCAATCTGAGGTGTTCAATTCCGATCCGGTGGCTGTGGCGCGTCAGTGGGTCGAAGAGGGGGCAACTCGACTGCATCTCGTTGATTTGGATGGTGCAAAAGCAGGCCATTCGGTGAATTTAGCGGCGATCGCTGCAATCGTGCAGGCGGTGGCTGTGCCCATAGAAGTGGGGGGCGGGTTGCGCGATCGTCAAAGTGTCGCCAATTTGCTATCGACGGGGGTTCGCTGGGCGATTTTGGGAACCGTGGCAGTAGAGCAGCCTGAATTAGTGGCGCAACTGTGTGGGGAGTTCCCCGGACAGATTATTGTCGGCATTGATGCCCGCAATGGAAAAGTTGCCACTAAGGGCTGGCTGGAAACCTCAGAAGTTTTGGCCACAGAGCTAGCCGAACGGATGGCCCAACTGGGAGCCGCCGCCATCATTTACACAGATATTCATCGCGATGGTACGCTTCAGGGGCCTAATCTAGAGGCGCTCCGAGAACTCGCTGCGGTGGTGGCGGTTCCGGTGATCGCGTCGGGAGGAGTGAGTTCGGTGACGGATCTGTTGAGCTTGCTAGCGCTGGAGCCGCAAGGGGTGACGGGAGCGATCGTCGGCAAAGCAATCTACACGGGGGATGTGTCGCTCAAGGAAGCAATTCGAGCCGTGGGGCAAGGGCGTTGGCAAGATATTCCACCAGATTTTGGATCGTCAGCCTTTGCATGATGGGTAAGCGAAGCCGTTAGGAACTTCTTTAAAGTACCTGCGTTGAGCGTACAGCAGTGCTATGCCCCTACCACGGTTCATCTAGCAAGATTCGGTGATGGTGGGTAGTTGATTTTCGCGGTTGTCCCTGATCTTTTTTATGTCAGGGCAACAGATTAAATCGCTGTAGCTGAGCTTCGATCGCAGGAGGCAAAAGTTTCTTCAACTGAGCTTTGTCTTTGAACACCAGGCGATTTTGAGTGGGCAGATCGAAGGGGAACTGTCCTGGTAAATCTGATCGCTCCATTTGGGTGAGAAGTAGCTGCTCCGATCGCTTGCTCTGGAGGGCATATCCCACTTCGACGCAGACTTTGGGGCTGGGGATCAACAGAGGTGGAGTATCAGAAATTTGAGCGATCGAGGTTCCGTCGGCGACAAATAACAGGCATTGCCGAATCGATCGCATCAATGAACTGGTGAGTCGGGTTGGGCCGTCGGTAAGACGGTGAGATTCTTGCAGGGTCAGGGGGAGGCGCGATCGGGGGTTAATCGTCTCAATGATGCGGGTCAGTTCGCCTCTCAGCAGGTCGCTCGACTCAGAAAACTCGGTCTGGTAGCACAAAAAGATCGTAGGCTCCAGATGGGCCATCACTTCTTGTTTGGAGAAATAAATTTCATGGCTGCGGAGGTCGATATTAGAAATCCCGTAGCCGCCACTGCCCTCAATGTAAAACTCAACCCGCTCTCCTTCTAGATAGCGCTGAAACCAAAGGGAATTTTTCACCTCTTCGCTATCTTCGAGAAAGTCAGCCCGCAAACCCGACTTTAGTAGACTATTTTTGCTCAGTCTCAGGTCATGAGGACGTTTTTCGAGTTCTCGAATCGGCTCATATTCCTGAAGATACCAAGCTTTAAGGGCAATAATCGACATCCCGTATTCTGCCTTTTGATATAAAACTACACCAGCATCCCAGCCTCAGACTGTCTGGGTAATTTCGTCTTGTTGGCTATTCTATATACGAACATTCTTTCCGATCGCGCAACTTCGGAATCTGCTGCTCGATCGGACGCTTTACCTACGCATACGCTACTTAATATATAGTACAAACGTCCTAAATAATCAGCCTGTGCAATCAAAATTCACCCATTGGAGAATCAACCACAGAATCGACATCCGCCTCAACTACTCCTTCACTATGACTAGGAGAAAACTGATTAGGAGAAAACTGGTTGGGATGGAAGTAGTCATAAATTTGCTGGGCCAGGCGCGGCCCCACACCGGGAACCGTTGAAAGCTGGGTAGGGGACGCTTCCCGAATGTAGTCGAGCGATCGAAAGGTGGCCAAAAGTTGTTTCTGGCGATGGTGTCCTAAACCGGGAATTTCATCCAGACTAGAGCGTCTCATCCGTTCGGTACGTTTTTGACGATGGAAGCTCACGGCAAATCGGTGCGCCTCATCTCTCAGTCGCCGCAAGAGTTGCACGCCGGGCTGGTCAGGCTCCGTCTCTAGGGGCAGAGATTCCCCTGGCAAAAAGATCTCCTCGCGCTGCTTAGCCAAACTGATCACCTTCACATCTTCGAGCAGGTTCATCTCTCGTAGCACCGCCACCACCACCGAAAGCTGACCCTTGCCTCCGTCAATCATCACCACATCTGGAAAATCGGCGAAGGAAGAGGTGTGAGACTTCAAAACAGAAGCTTCACTGCGAATTTCTTCGCCTCTGGCTTTGGCGGACGCATACTTACGAAACCGCCGACCCAGCACCTCCGCCATACTCGCAAAGTCATCAGAGTGACCCGATGTAACCTTGGGAGTTTTAATTTTGTAGTGGCGATAATGCTGCTTGGCAGGCAAGCCATCCACAAAAACCACCTGAGACGCGACGGCATCTGATCCCTGAATGTGAGAAATATCGTAGCCTTCAATGCGACGGGCAGTTCGGGTAGGTCGAGAATTTCTGCCAGGTCTTGAACGGACTGAGCCGTGCGATCGGCAAATCGTTGCGTTCTTGCCAGTTCGTACTCGGCGTTGCGCTCTACCATATCCAGCAGTTCGGCTTTCTTCTGGCGCTGGGGAGTGACGATCGTCACCTTTCGTCCCTTCGAGTGGCTCAGATACTCTGCTAGCATGTCGCCCTCTGGCAAGTCATGCTGGACGAGAATCTCAGCCGGAATCTCCACCGGATCGACCGTCTGAAAGTGTTCCTCTAGGACACGCTGCAAAATGGCCCCCGGCTCCCCAGATTGCGCGTCTGCCACGAACCCCAACCGACCCACCAGCCGACCCGCCCGAATCTGAAATAGCTGTACGCAGGCATGGTGATCGTCGGCAGCCAGGGCGATCGCATCCCGCGAAACAGTGTCGTCGGGCAGGGCAACCTTCTGTTCTGCGCCAAGGGTTTTGAGTCCGGCGATCTGATCGCGCAGCCGGGCTGCATGTTCAAAGTTTTCTGCTTCGGCGGCTTTGTGCATTTGGGCGGTCAGCAGTTCTTCAAGCTCGCTCGTCCTTCCCTGGAAGATCATCGCTACTTTTTGCATGGTTTTGCGATATTCGTCTGGTGTAATCAAGGCTTGACACACCCCCGGACAGCGCCCAATGTCGTAATTGAGACAGGTACGATCTTTAAAAAGCGGCTGAGGACGCTGCTTGAGGGGAAAGATCCGCTTTACCAGGTGGAGAGTATTTCGCAGTGCTTTGGAGTCTACGTAGGGGCCATAGTATCGATCGCGCTCCTTACCCATGCGCCGCTTGCGAGTGATGAAGATGCGCGGATATTCCTCCGTCCAGGTAATACAGAGGTAGGGATATTTTTTGTCGTCCTTCAGCAGCACGTTGAAGTGAGGTTGGTGCTGACGAATCAGGTTGGCTTCGAGGGCCAGGGCTTCTGCTTCGGTGTCTGTGACGATAAATTCCACCTCTACCACCTGCCGCAACATCAGGGCGATGCGCGGTCGAGTGTCGTGCCCATTAAAATAGGAGCGAAGGCGCGATCGTAACTTCTTTGACTTACCAATGTAGAGAATCTGATCGGTGGCATCTCTCATATAGTAAACGCCAGGTTCGGGTGGAATTTCTCTGAGGCGAGCTTCCAGACGATCGGCATCTTGAATGAGAGGAATGGTTTTTATCGATATCACAGGAGTCTCAGGTTGATCAGCTTCGATGTGCCCTTGAGCCATGCAGTTCACCGCCCAGCTTGAGAATTTTGGAAATATTAGCTTGGAGGACGATCGATTTAAAGGCTTGGTCTTCATATTTCTATCTCTATCTTAAATTTCAAATCAACAAATCACCCAGGCGGATCTCACCCTGCCTCCGTGTTAATTATATTTAGAGTAATAAATCAGACAAGTAATACTGAAATCTATGAACCTTGATGAGTTTGAGAGCCAAACTCGCAACAGTCTCGAACAAGCGCTGAACCAACTTCAAACAGCGACCCTGTTGCTATCGGCACTAGAGTTACAGATTTTAGATTCGGGTAAGACGCTTCAAGATCTCAGTAGAGCCGTTGAAACCTATGTAACTGAAAATCGAGAAAGCAATATTTCTCACCTGAGATGGTAAGTTTTTGCAGGTTTCCCTGATTGGGATGGTTAGGTGTACGGTGTCAGTAGCGAGAAGCTCCTGGCACTTTTTTTTGGAGTTTCCTATGGAGTTGCGTCTAGCCTGGGCACTGGTTGAGTGACCAAACCTTGCCCCCTCCTCCCTTCATCCCTTCTTCTCCCCTTGTGAGAGGAAGGGGAAGTCAGAAAAGTAACGTTGGGTTCAGAGCGACTCTCCGGCTCTGGGAGGGGTTGGGGTGAGGGTCTTCTGAGTTTTGTCAGTTACGCCAGTCCCTGGGCGTTAAGGAAGGCAGAATGATTGGTAAGACGCATTGAGCGCAGTCGAAACCTGTCCGCTGATTTGCTTTAATTCCACCCTGCTAAGTAGGTAGGTGAAATTAAACTTAAGACCCTCATCCCCTAACCCCTTCTCCCATTTTGGGAGAAGGGGAACCCATTTTCTCCCTCGCCCGCTCTGGGAGAGGGTCGGG
>JAAUOZ010000368.1 GCA_012034655.1 Leptolyngbyaceae cyanobacterium CSU_1_3
CTATGAACCGAGGTGTTTGTCTTTGTCTTTTGGATCACCTCTATGGATATTCCTTCGTCAAGCTGCCGGGCGATCTCAAGTAACTGCTGGGCAAAGAGTTTTGGAACTCGAATTGCCTGCGTATCAGAATGCGTCCATAGGGAATGCCTGCCAGCTCCCTTCCGTTTACCACCACGACCCATACCCATAATGTTTAAGTTATAGAATTTGTACAAATTCTATAACTACTATGAGTTCCACTTTCCATCTCTAAGATGGGGTTCATCACCTGATAAAGCCAATCTGAGGATGTCTTCTCTGTCCATTTGTCTCCATTCTTCAGGGCTAATGGTTCTCGCATAGGTTTCATAGAACAGGTTCCTCTTTTCAGCGATCGTCAGCGGTGGCTCTCCAAATGCATCTCTGAAAAAATCGTTGAGAGCGACTTCAGTTAATGCAAGCTGCAAAGCAAGAGCCGCTCTTTTACCGTCGAAAACAGCGTAGGCAATCAGCCTGTTGAAATCTCTTAAGTTAATTGTTTCTGCCGTGCGATCTCCTCTGGACGTTTCACTTACGATTTGCTGGGTTTGCTCTGTGAAACCCAAGCTCTGTAAGTCTCGGAGTCGCTTACGGTTTTGTCCTTCTAAAGCGAGGTAAAGCCAGTTGTCAGGATATCCCAGGACTCTGCAAGCTCCTGTAATTCCCACCCGAAATTCACCATCGGGCATACGATAGCCATCTACCTGTAGACCATTGAAGAAGGTGACTGTTGCTCGTTCTGCTCTTACAGCCTCATTCACGGTTATTTCCTGTTTTATAGAATTTGTACAATTCTATACGATTGACTTAGCAGGGAACCTAAGGTTCAAACAACACAGTCACTTTAAGCCGACATGGGTAATGCCGGAACAAGCTTTCCGATAAGGGTTGTAGACAATGCCTGACGTTCAGTGAAAGACATACGGAGAATCCGATTTCGGATCTCCATCAATCCCTGAGAGTCTCTCTCCAAAAGGTAAGGGACAAAGAAGTCTACAACCCAATATTCCTCTAAAAAATACTTAAATAGCATCAAATACTTGTCGGGATACGACCTTGCAGGCTGCTTGTTAAAAGCACTGTGACTAATTTTTGGATAAACATGGTTGTACATACGAATCTCAGAAGCATGTTTACCTTCTGGCATGATTCCCTGCTTCGTTCTCCTCATAGGTCGAAAATCTATTGGTTCAGTTGAGCCTAAAACTCTCTGCGGGCGACAGAAGACATTTCATCCTCAGACCTTAGAAATCGTTAAAACGCTTGCCTATCGAGATATCCGGAACAAGATGTTCACTTGTTATCGGATTTACATCAGGAACTAAATAGCCAACGCGAGTTTCCAGTTCCCAGAAAAACGCCATCATTTCTCGGTAAACACAGAAGTAACCCGATTGGAGGGGCATCTCTGTGTCACTAAGAGCAACTTTCATTCGCTCGTACCAGTAAGGCACGTACTCAGGTCTAGGTTGTCGCTGGCGTAATAGCTCCTTAGCCTTTGAAAATGCCTGAACTAGTTCAATTTTGCATTGGACGACCTCAGGAGTGTTCTTGCTGAGGGTCATGTAGAAGGTTGCCTGATCCTCAGTCAAAAGAGCATATTTAGACGGTCTACCTCCTTTACTACCCTTTGGAGGTTTTCCGTTTTCAAAACGGAGAACTCCAAATGCTTGCTCCGTCTGATTTTGATAGGGAAGAATCACGTTTTGCATCCAGTCACCGTGATCATTTCCCAACCGCTCAGCTACCAACCGAGAATCAACAACCAAAACACCGTCATGCTCGGATACAGCTAGCATTGACATCGCTTCTATCTCTTGAGTAAGTGGTTTTGCCAAAGAAGCTCGAAGCGACCCGGCATCAAAAGCTGACCAGACGTAACCGTGCAAATGAAAAACTTCGGCACCTTCTAAATGGCTGAGCGCCACCTCATAGACCAACGCAGCAGGTCTATAGTGCTATAAGAGAAAATTCTAATTGAGATCAATTCTATCTCGCTGTTTTCGATAAGGGTAGTACTGGGCTATCAAAAGTACGGTAAGCCGTACACCCAATTTCGTACCACCCAATTTCTGTACTATTCAACCGTGTAATACACGGTCAAACATCCACTGCTCGATATCGTTTTTCTTTGCGTTGCCATCCGAAATAGAGAGAGGCACCTTCAGGCTGTTCCACTTCGTCATCCTTGCCGATCAGATCATCAGGCTCCTCTTCCAACTCTTTGAGGTATTGCTTCAAAACCCCGCCCGTCGCGATCGCCCTCATCTTGTGCATTTGTCGGGTTAGCTCCAGAAACCATTCTCTGTCTGCCACCAGGTCTGATTCCTTTGTGCAGTATTTCAATAACTCAGGAACCAACTCCATAGGCTTGCTGCCCTGCTTCACTGCCTGCACATCCAGGATTGGGTTGTAGTCGAGCCTCATACACTTGCGCCATAGCTCAACCCATTTGGATTGCCTGATATAGGCTTGCCCGGAGAAGTAGCCAGCCGGAACCAATAGCAGGCAGTGGAAATGAGGGTGAGCATTGCCATCTCTGCCTCGTGTCACCTCGGTAGAGCGTAGCCACCCTTCAGCCGGAAAAGCTTTGAGTTGCACCAGGCGTTGAAAAGCCTTGTTCATCTGCTGCAACGTCTCACGCAGGTCTTTGATAGGCACGTTTTTCTGTGTGAGCGTTAGAAACAGCCATCGGTGAGAAGGATAAGCCTCAACCACCTTCGGCAACACCTTATATGCCTTCGCTTTCCACATCAGCGATCGTCTCCACTGGCAGACCGGGCAATGTCTCAACCTGCAAAACCTGGCAGATCTCAGTTTGAGTTTGAGTGATTCATCATCCTGTAGCGCTAACCCAAACTCAAGCAGCTCTGAGCAGTAGTGAATTCGTTCGCTATAGCGATTGAACTCACTACCCCGATAAAAGCCTTCTACCCTATCGGTAAAGGCTCTGTGCTTGTCCCAGGGTTTATCCTGAGGGCTAACATCCGATAGGGCAACTGGCTGACTATTGGATGTTTCAGACTCAAACGCTATGCTAGTAGCACAGACTTCTGAGTCTGACCCGACCGAATCAGACATTCAAACCCCGTGATATTCAGTTGCAGTGTGGTAACTCCAACCGTATCACGGGGTTTTGGGTTTTAGAACAAAAGTTCTTGAGACTTCAAATCACCTGAAATCCGCTCAGGCACGGGATAACACCGATTCTTGCGAATCAGAGTTATCCCTCATAATTCGAGTGAAGTTGGACGCTGCGCGAACTTGGGGTTGAAGCGCGATCGCGCTTCAGTCTGAATGGATTTTCCAACAAGCATGGCAAAACCCCCGGCTTTCAATGAGTGAACCTTCCAGGGGGCTATGCTTGTTCCTACGTTGCGTCCCCGCAGAGCGTATTAGAGTAAATTCTATCATGTATATACACTTTGCTTCACAATGAAGATCGTGTGTATATACACAGATATACACGATTAGTCTTCTGGGTAAGCTCGATCTATGAGTTCTTGTAAACACCGCCTAACAACGGCACCTGGTGCAATTTTCATTGCGTGCTTTGGAACCATTTTGCTTTTCACAATGCTATCGATATATGACTCCAAGCGCTTTCTTATAGACACGACTGTATTTTCGGAGTTAGAAGCCGAACTTGGCGGGTTGCGAGACCACCGCTCTAGCAAGTCAGTTCTTGTTACCCCTTGTTCTTCAGCCAACTGTTGTAGCGCGTTCCAAGCTGTGTCAGTTAGCCGGATTGATCGCAACTTTTTAGATTCGTCAAATTTCTGGGTAAACAGCGACATTGGCGTATATACACGACTGCTGCAAGTGTAGCTAAAACTCAATTGGATAAAACAACTTAGTTTGAGAGTTGTACGACCATTCAACCCCCTCAGGTCACGTAGTCGTGACCAATCGGGCAAGTCTTCCCTATCTTTACGCGCTTGAAGAGTGCCAGAACTTACACCAAGTCTTCGCGCCAGCGCCCTACCCGTAATGCCTGTTTCGTCTTGACTGGTCGTAGCACTTGGCAGTAATTCAAGCTGTCCCGGCGAAACGGGTGGAGCACTATGAACCGAGGTGTTTGTCTTTGTCTTTTGGATCACCTCTATGGATATTCCTTCGTCAAGCTGCCGGGCGATCTCAAGTAACTGCTGGGCAAAGAGTTTTGGAACTCGAATTGCCTGCGTATCAG
>JAAUOZ010000369.1 GCA_012034655.1 Leptolyngbyaceae cyanobacterium CSU_1_3
AGGCTTACAGGCTCTATGGTTTCAGAATTGAGCTATTTTTTCAAAGTCAGGTGTAGCGCTAACTTTGAAAATAATATCCTGCTCACGGCTGAATCAGGGTTTGAGGTCTAAAACCTGCTCAAATTTTGTCCGAACCATTGAGGTAAGGTAGCAATTGTAATTCAGTCAAAAAATCTGCCTTCTGGATGAAACGCTTATTTCTGCGCTTGTCTCTAAATTTAAATTATTCCGATCGCCAGGTTGATACAGAACGCAAAGCGCCTGGAATCTCAGCCGTATCAACAGGAAACTCTAGCTGCGTTTCAGACAAACCTAAATAGCCCGACTCTGCAAAAGAGAGCAGCATTCTTTGCAATGCTAACCAAACGTCTGATTCATATTCCCAATCTTTGCCACGAGTCGATCGAGCGGCAATCGATCGCAATGCCCAAAAATAACTATTTCGCACCACAGAGCCACCCTTTTTGAAGGTAGGAACATCTTCATGATGCAGATACACTATTTCGTCTTCTAGTTTGGCTCGCATGGTGTTTAGAAAGGTGGATTTGTGAATGCCGAGTTTTCGCTCGCATCCCCTGACCTCTGCTCCCAAGTTTGGAGAATGGGAACCGGACTCTTGCTCCCTCTGCCAGATTGGGAGAGTCCTGGGGTGAGGGCAAGACCACCTTGCAGTGGACGGAATGATTGAATCCACGTTCCTTAGAAATTTTGCCCAAAAATTTAGACCTTGATCTATGGGAGCTATATCTCCTGAAGTTCAAGGTCTAAATGTGCCCTAGTTTTGAATGACTAGCTTTGAATGACTAGCTTTGAATTACTTTAGTAGCGTTGCGAGAAGCTACCGCGGCCACCACCTCTGTTACCACCACCGCCGCCGCCGCCACGGGTATCTTCACGGGGCTTCGCTTTGTTGACTCGCAAGTCGCGACCCATCCATTCAGCGCCGTCCAATGCTTCGATCGCGGCCGACTCTTCGGCATCTGTATCCATTTCCACAAAGCCAAAGCCGCGCATCCGACCGGTTTCGCGGTCTGTGGGAAGCTGAACTCGCTTCACTGTACCGTATTCCGAGAAGATAGCAGTGAGGTCTTCTCGTGTAACCTCGTAAGAAAGGTTACCAACATAAATCGACATCGAAGAAAATCTCCAGAACCAGAAATTGCAGAGACGTTAGATTCGGAGAGCAGCCTGTTAGCGAAAACAAACAAAGTCCACCGAATGTAATACCCTTTTAAAGACTAACACAAATCACAAAATGCATCGCTCTAAAATGTGAACGCAAGAATTGGGGGGGCAAATGAGTGGGGTAGGGTGTCGGAAACTAGTAGACTCCGTAAGATAGAGGCTGAAACCTCACGGAGAAGTTGCATGACTGCCCCTCAAATTGCTGCCTTTGGATCTTGGAAGTCGCCGATCACGTCGGATCTGATCGTAGCAGGAACGATCGGACTTGGTCAACTCAAGCTCGATCGCAGCGCTATTTATTGGAGTGAGTCGCGCCCTACAGAAGGTGGCAGAAATGCGATCGTGCAATTTGCTGCGGGTCAGGCATCAGAGGTTACGCCACCGCCATTCAATGTTCGTACCCGTGTGCATGAGTATGGCGGAAGTGCATTTACCGCGATCGAAGATATCGTTTACTTCTCTAATTTTTCTGATCAGCGTCTCTATCGTCAGCCCGTTGGCGGTGATGCAGTTCCATTAACGCCTGCCGTTTCTTTTCGTTATGCAGATGTGATATTAGATCGTTCACGTAATCGTTTAATTTGTGTGCGAGAAGATCATTCGGTTGTCGATCGAGAAGCAGTCAACACCCTGATCAGTATTCCGTTGGGTCAGCCAGAGATGGCGCAGACAATTCTCCGGTCAGGCAGCGATTTTTATGCCTCGCCGCGGCTGAGTCCCGATGGGTCTCAGTTGGCGTGGATTTGCTGGAACCACCCCGGTATGCCGTGGGATGGTACAGAGTTGTGGGTGGCTAAAGTGCAGTCTGACGGCACGTTGGGCGACCTGAAATTGATTGCAGGCGGCAAAGAAGAATCGATTTTTCAGCCGGAATGGTCGCCGGATGGAATATTGTATTTTGTCAGCGATCGTACAAACTGGTGGAACCTCTATCGCTATCAAAACAACGAGGTGCAGTCTCTCTGCCCGATGGAGGCAGAATTTGGTCTGCCCCAGTGGATTTTTGGCATGTCTACCTACGGATTTGCATCGGAGCAGCAAATTATTTGCACCTATACCCAAAATGGCATGAGTCAGCTTGCGAGTTTAGATCTGACGGCTCAAAAGCTGGAAACGATCGCCACTCCCTACACCAGCATTTCTGGATTGCAGGTCAATGCCGATTGCGCCGTTTTTGTCGGTGGGTCGTCGCTAGAGCCGAGTGCGATCGTGCAGTTGAATCTGTCTACTCAAAAATTCTCGGTGCTGCGTCGTGCCAGTGAATTGTCAGTAAAGGCGGAGTATCTTTCGGCTCCAGAAGCGATCGAGTTTCCGACGGAAAATGGTCTGACGGCTCACGCTCTCTATTACGCACCCAAAAATCAAGATTTCACGGCTCCCCAGGGCGAACTTCCGCCAATGCTGGTCAAAAGTCATGGCGGGCCGACGGCGGCTACTTCTGCTTCGTTTAATTTGGGCATTCAATATTGGACGAGTCGCGGATTTGCTGTCTTGGATGTCAATTATGGCGGCAGCACGGGTTATGGGCGATCGTATCGTCAGCGTTTAAAGGGTCATTGGGGGATTGTCGATGTGGATGATTGTGTGAATGGGGCCCAATATTTAGCAGCCCAACACAAAGCTGATAGCGATCGCTTGGTGATTGCGGGTGGCAGTGCAGGCGGTTACACAACGCTATGTGCGCTCACATTCCGCAATGTGTTTAAGGCAGGTGCAAGTTACTATGGTGTCAGTGATCTCAAGGCTTTGGCAGAAGACACTCACAAGTTTGAGTCACGCTATTTAGATGGGTTGATTGGGGCGTATCCAGAGCATAAGGATTTGTATGATCAGCGATCGCCCATTTTTGCGGTCGATCGACTTGCCTGTCCGGTGATTTTCTTCCAGGGAGACGAGGACAAAATCGTGCCGCCTAATCAGGCAGAGATGATGGTCAATGCACTGCGAGATAAGGGAATTGCGGTTGCATATGTGCTGTTTGAAGGAGAACAGCACGGCTTTCGGAAAGCTGAAAACATCAAACGCGCCTTAGATGGAGAATTCTACTTTTATTCGCGGGTGTTTAAGTTCTACCCTGCTGAGGAGATTCTATCTGTGACGATCGATAATCTTTAGGGGTTTGCGGATCAATCAGGCACGAGTGTTAGGAAACGGGATTTAAAGGACGAGACAAACCTGAAAAGAGGATGTAAGTCCTGTGCGCTTCTGCGATCGACCGATCGCGTGAGGTCGAGAGCCGCTATATTAAATCCTGGTTCCTTCGTGGGTTCTGAATTTGTTTATGCATCGAACTTCTGGTTTCTGGCGATCGTGCTTAACCTATGGGCTGCTGATCGCAATTGCGATCGTGATGCTGATTCCGCTCGTTTGGTTAGTTAGCACTTCTCTCAAGTCTCCTAGCGAAAATATTTTTCAGTTTCCGCCTCAATTGTTGCCTACTCAACCCACGTTAGAGAATTTTGTCACAGTGTGGCAGAGTAACCCATTTGGGCGATATCTGTTGAATAGTACCTGGGTATCAATGTTGACGGTGGTGTTAAATTTACTGTTCTGTTCGCTGGCGGCGTATCCGTTGGCAAGATTGTCGTTTCGAGGTCGAGAAATTATTTTTAGCGCGATCGTGGCTACAATTTTGATCCCATTCCAAATTGTGATGATTCCGCTATATGTGTTGGCGGTGCAGTTGGGGTTGCGAAATACATATCTGGGAGTGATCTTTCCAGCGATCGCGTCTGCGTTTGGGATCTTTCTACTCCGACAGGCCTTTCAGGGCGTTCCCAAGGAACTAGAGGAAGCAGCACGCATGGATGGCTGCACAGAATTGGGAATTTGGTGGCATGTGATGTTGCCGTCGATTCGCCCGGCGTTGGTCACGTTGGCAATCTTTGTCTTCATTGGGTCGTGGAGTGATTTTCTCTGGCCGCTAATCGTGTTAGATCGTCCCGAACTCTACACCCTGCCGCTAGGAGTGGCAAACCTGGCAGGAACCTTTACCCTAGATTGGCGACTGATTGCCGCTGG
>JAAUOZ010000071.1 GCA_012034655.1 Leptolyngbyaceae cyanobacterium CSU_1_3
GTCCAATGTGCTTTGATCATCCAAAGCGGGCGTGTCACATAATGAGGATGGGTAGGAAGTCATGGCTGTTTGAATTTTGGTTAGCCTGACTCTACCCCTTTCTTAGAGAATTTGTGATCTACTGAGATTAGAGTGTGGACGAACATTAACAGAGCTTGTTGCCGCTGGTACATTTCTAACCATTGCGATCGCCACTCTAAAAGCCAATATTCCTACATCCCCTGTTCAGAGTCGAGGTTACGTTTTGCTTTGCGATCGTGCCGTTTGTTTTAAGAAACATAACTACTCAGTTTATAAGATCGTAAAAATTGCGGAAACGCGCAAAAGCAACGGTAAGGTTCAAATCATTTTCAGCTCTCGTGAGGCAAGTCCGTTGAGCGACCCAACTTCTCAAAAACTAGCAATCAGCCGAGCCGAAATTCGAGCGATTCATTCCCAGGGAAAAGATGCGGTGATTGCTCTGGTTGGGGAGCTATGGCGACGAATTAGGGGGGAGCATATCAGTATTGCGGGCAGAATGATTTAGACCAACCTTGAATTTGCAGAAGCACGCTTTCTACATCGGAATCATCAATTTTGTCTGAAATTGATAACCCTTGTTGAGATAAAGCTAATGCCTGTTCATAATTATCTGTATTGGCATATCCTACGCTAAGAAGACCCAGCCCAACAGCTTCAAGCAATGGATTCTTTAAAGTTTTTGCCGTTGCTAACACCTGCTGAGAAGATACCAGCATTTCTTGCTGTTTCGCCTGCCCAAACTGTGCCAAAGCAAGAAAAATCCATCCAACCGATGTAACTAGGGAATTATCAGTCTCCTTACCAAGCTTTAGAAGTTGCTGAGATAAGTCAGCTATTTCTTGATAGGCACTTAGATCACTATACAGATCTGCTAATTGGATGACTGGTGCAAGTTCAGAGCCATAAATCTTATGCTTCTGGGCAAGAGCAAATGCCTGTTGAGCAAGAGCGATCGCTTCCTTGTAATCATCACCCAGTTGAGCATTCTTGCTGGAAGTAATAAGTAACTGCACTTGAAGGCTATAATCTTGAAGCTGCTGAGCTAGCCTTAACCCTTCCTGTATAGCTTCTTCAGCTTCTTTACCATGTCCTCCTATTTGCCCGTGAATTTCACCAAGAAGGTCTAATGCCCATATTTGTGATTGTAAGTCTTTGCTTTCCTTTGCAATGAATAGATATTGTTCGACAAATTTAATTGCCTTTTCATATTCTTCCAGCTTGTTGAAAGCTTTAGAGATCGTATATAAAGCAATTCCTTCGATATCAGAGCTTTTTGTTTCTCGCGCAGTGGCTAGAGCTTGCTGAGCAAGTTGAATTGACTTCTGATATTCTTCATTTGAGTTTGCCAAACTGTAGTAAGCGTCTGCCAAAAATGCTAAAGCACGTCCTTCAAGAAATTTACTCTTGATCTGTCGAGCAACCGTAAGACTCTGTTGACCAAATTCAACGGTTTTCCGAGGGTTCCTGAGTGAACTATAAGCTCTAGTAAGCACATCTAAAGCAATTCCTTCGATATTAGAGCTTTTTGTTTCTCGCGCAATGGCTAGAGCTTGCTGAGCAAGTTGAATTGACTTCTGATATTCTTCATTTGAGTTTGCCAAACTGTAGTAAGCATCTGCCAAAAATGCTAAAGCACGTCCTTCAAGAAATTTACTCTTGATCTGTCGAGCAACCGTAAGACTCTGTTGTCCAAATTCAGCGGTTTTCCGAGGGTTCCTGAGTGAACTATAAGCTCTAGTAAGCACATCTAAAGCAATTCCTTCGATATTAGAGTTTTTTGTTTCTCGCGCAGTGGCTAGAGCTTGCTGAGCAATTTGAATTGCTTTCTGATATTCCTCATTTGAGTTTGCCAAACTGACATAGGCATCCGCTAGTAATGCCAGGGCACGTCCTTCAAGAAACTGATTCTTAGATTGACGAGCAGCCGTTAAACTTTGTTGACCAAACTCAACTGTTTTTTGAGGATTACTCAGTGAACTATAGGCTCTAGTAAGGGCATCTAACGAGAGCCGTTCAGCATACGAATTTTTAAGTTTTCTCCCGATTACTAGCGCTTGCTGCCCTGCTTCAATTGCTTTCTGATACTCGCTCAAACTGACATAGGTATCTGATAGATTTGCCAGAGCGGTTGATTCTACCTCTTGATCCTTAAGTTCTCGCACAACTGGTAAAAGCTGCTGAAGATATTCAATGGTTTTGGCTGCGTCTTCCTTTTCAATGAAGAGTTGCGCTAAATTGTTGAGAATCAGTCCCTCCAGTTTGCGATTCTGGTTTTTTCTAGCTATCACTAATGCCTGCTGATAAAACTCAGTAGCTTTTGCTGTAGCTTTTAACCCTTTATGAGCATTGCCAAGATTATTGAGCGCTCGCCCTTCTAGATCTACATCTTTAGTCTCGCGAGCAATCATCAGCGCTTGCTCTTGGTATTTAATCGACTGAATGTAGTTTTTCAGCACATAAGCAGCATTACCCAAATTTTTGAAAGCTTGCCCTTCTCCATTGCGATCTTTAATCTCTTGAAAGATTACTAGTGCACGTTGAAAGCTCTGTAGAGATGCTTGGGTATTTGTTCTTAATTGCTGATTACCTTGTTCTAAAAGTTGATTGGCTTCCTTTCTCTTCGCCGCTGTCGCATCCAGGCTTGTTTGAGCTATCGCAGCAACTTGAATGGGCAATGGTAAAACCAGCGATGCACTACCTAAGAACAGCAGCACAATTGCAACACTAATCGACTTCAGGCGAGAACGCATTAGAAATCCTCCGCTGCTAGAGACTTATGTAAAATCTATCACTCTCACCACTAGGGCTTATGCAGCTTTAGGGAGTCTACCGATTTAAGAGACGATTGACCTGCTAATGCCCCATTGCTCAACTCTCATTACGCATCAAGCCACTTAAGGAGAACTGCAAAGGCGCTTTGGAATGTCTGTTGCCAGTTGCCTCAACGCCGCCGAAGGATTGCTTACTGAATACACTTCTTGAATCGCATCGGCTTCAAGCTGGCGATCGACAAAATACTGTGCCCGCTGTTGTGCGATCGCCTCATCATTCGCACCTTCGTTTCTGAGCTTTGTGGTTAAGGCTTGCAGATCGGTTGTCACGGTAGCCCGGTTGGGCGATGGCATCACGACAAATGGTTGCCATCGTACAGGCTGATTTGCCATCGGCGAACTAAACAACAAGAGTTCATAGGTTTGTCCTGGCTGCAAAGCAATACCCACAAATTGAATTTGATTCACAGTCGATCCTGGTTGCGTCAGCGATCGCCGCCAAAACACAGTCTCGCTTCCGGCTCGGCGTACTCCAATAGTCTGTTCTAGCCCTTGCCAGATAAAAAGCGGACGATCGTGCCACATTACTGCTGGCTCTTTTTCATCAGAAGGAACCAGCAAACACAATGCCCCTTTGCCACCTTTATCTTGTCTCGGTCGCCGCAAAAAATTGAAGATATCTCGCCAAGAGACTTGGCGACTGATGAGATGAGAACTCGCTAAACCAGGTTGAGCCAGATTAGCGACCACGATCGCACCTATAAACACACCCAGTAGCCCCCCCACTTGCCAAACAATTCGTCGATTAGGCTGCATTTGATTCTCTCCTCACCACAGGTTGGATCAACACCCAAAACAAAACAGACGGCAACAGCCAGGGCAGGACAACTCCCACAACATACAATTGCAGTCCGACTAGCCCATACAATGCTGTCCCCAGTATGAACCAAACGACGCTCACAGAGTTGTGCCGTTTCAATTTTAGAACCAGCACGATGCCTTTCGCGAGAACGATCGCCACCCCCAACATCCACACATCAGGAATCGGAATCAGCCAGCGTTGATTTAATAAATGATGAATAGCATAGGCATGAAACTCAGCTCCCGTAAACCATCGCTCATTGGCGCAGTCAACAGCCTGCCAACAATCAGCGATCGCCAGGGGAACCGCATAGTTGTCTTCTCCAGGTTGGTTAATCCCGGCCTCGCTGTAGCCTCCGGGAGCAATTAGCACGATCGGCGGCAGTCCTCCTGATTGCAGCGTCGGTTTGAAAGAAGCCTCTAGAAACTGATGGGCTGAAACTTGCTGGTACGCTTGAGTTGGCGGAAGCGAAAAGTCTAAGATGGGATGCAGCCATTCTTGTGCCGCCACTTGAGAGATCGAAGTGAGTAAAGGCAATCGAGCTTGTTGAAGCTGCTTAACTTGCGGCGGCGAAGACGATTCTAAGTAGTCCAGCACTTGAGAGCGAAAGTTTTGTTGGTTGTTGGATGGCTGAGGAAGACTGCTAGATGGGGAGGTCTTGAGCAAATGAGCCAGTGCCAGCATCGATGCAAATGGACAAGCCTCTTTACAAGAGCGTCCCTGGGGGAGTAGCTCTAAAAAGCCTGACGTGGTAGTGATGTAACCATTGAGAACTTGATTAGGACGTGCGATCGTACTACTAAGGAGATTTCCAGGAACAAATTTACCCATTAATTAGGTTGGATCAGAATATCCCACTTCGGTAGTTCAGGATTCCGTTGCAACCTCTTTTCAATCTCACGCATGGCTACTTTGGTCAGTGCCACTCCTTTTGAATAGATCGTCTCGTTCAACTTCACGATTGGGTGAATTCCCTTCCACGTCATGCTGCTGGCCCATGCCAACATAGTTTCCACATCTTGTAAAAGCGTGCCATTCCAATGTTGTTCAAGAATTCCCCAGCAACGCTCAATTGGGTTGTACTTACTGTGATAAGGCGGGTAATAAAGCAACTGAATCGGCTTACCAATGTGGTCACAAAATTGAACCATGCGCTTGAGAAATTGGGTTCGCACCCCACTACTCTCTGACCCATTATCCACTTTCAATTGCAAACGTTGGGTTTGCTCCTGCTGTTGGGGAGTCAACCCCTTCCACCACTCTTCTAACGTATCGACAATAAAATCACTGGTTTTGTAAGAACTTCCAAAAGCAATGTGCAACTGACCGCTATCTTCATCCACAATGCCACAGGGAATGTACTTCTCCTTGCTGCCCAAATCGTGGTCAATCGCCTTCTCATTCCCTCGGGTGTGTCCCCCACGAGAATACTCTCCAAGGGCTACTGTAGCCTTACAGTCCAGGCTCAGTCGCTTGACACTTCCGTCGCTCGTTGGAGTGTCTTTCGCTTTGATGTTGTCGAAGATGGCATCGGTTTCGGGCAGTTTTTTTGGGGCTTTGCTTTCACCACTGGGCGTAATCGATAGCCCATGCGGTTGAGAATCATCGCCATCGTACTTGGGGCAGGCAACTGCTCATCGCTAAAGCCTCTCTCCCGGAGTTGTTGGCGCGCTTGTTGCGCCGTGAGTCGGGTGTACGCAATCGAGGTTTGGAAGGTCGGGTCTTGTTGAGCGTGGGCCTCTGCAATCTGCTGTAACGCTGCTGCAGCCTCAGGGTACTTCTCTTCCCATCGTTTACTCCCGCCGTATCCTGACTGAGCACCCACACAAAGGATACCCGTTCGCTTTTCAGCTAAGCCGACTTCCACGTTCACCCGTCCCCATCCAAACACCCGTTCCGCTAATCGGGCGTTCCCCTCACAGTATTTGAGGGTCATTTCGGCTTGAAAGCTCCGACGTTCTGCTCCCCCTAATTTAGAGGCAGCAAGCCGTAAGTCTTCGATTTGAGACGCACTCAGTAATGGCCCCTGGTCATCCGATTGCTGCAATGGTCTACTCCCACTTCTAAGGGTTACAGGTATGCTAACAATTTGGGTAATTTCTTTGCTGGAAATCTCCTAAGTGCTTCTTGATCGTGCATTAAGGCCACCGTTAACTTCGGATCGAGATCACTGAGATAAGCGTTTTTTGCCGCGTAGCGCTTCCCATTGGCAATAATTCCAACAACTTGTTGGCCAGAAACTTGAATATGCTCTACTGGAGTCGAGTATTGGACAACCCCACCGCTTTGGGTAATGACATCCACAATAGTATCAACAAAGTATTTGAAGTGATGCTTAGGATAATAGGCTCCCTCGGAGTAATCCCAAACTAGCGAGGTATGAGTCAACAATGCAATTTCATTGGGAGGTAGAGCATAATCTCCGCTCTGCCCCGCTAGGATGGCTTGAAGGTTTGGAGAAAATCCTACTCGATCGTAGAGGGTTTGCAGGGTCCAATTGCGGCGCACAAACAAATGCCAATATTTAGGAAGTTTGAGCCAATCCGTCCAATGTTGATCAAACCATCGTACCTCTTGGGTGAGATCATGAATTTGCTCATGGATTAATTTGATTTCGTCACAGTAATGATGAATGGCGCGAGCTTCTGAGGGAAAGGTTTGGAGTAGGCGATCGCGCAAGGTTTCCCAGCCTAATGGAATTCTAAAATCTGCGTCATTTGTAATAATGCGATCGATGCAATCTGGATCAAGAATGTTGAACTCGACTTTACGATCGAGATAGTTCAAGAATTGATCGATCGTCTGTCCTGCTCCGCATTGCGAAATGTAATGAACATCTGCACAAAAACGGTAGTTTCCATAGTCAAAAGTATGACAACAACCCCCTGGAATATCATGTTTTTCTAGAACTAAAACACGATAGCCTTGGCGGGTCAGACAAGCGGCAGCAGAGAGTCCGCCGAGTCCTGCTCCTAAAATAATGTAATCAAAAGGTTCCATATCAATAACCTCATGTTGTGATTCAAAGAATCAGTGAAGAGATCAGAAGAAGCTTGCCTAAAAGTAGATCGCCACTCCAACCTCTTATAGGGTGGGTCAGAAAGCTTACGACAAAAGTTAGTCAGTGAAACGTTGCTTTGGGTAGGCTTTCTGACGCGCCTTCACCGCACTACATGCGGCTACGGCTATATGTAAGCAAAGTCAAAGGTCTGTCAGTGAGATTGATATCAACAATAGAACTCTTGCACGAATACTCTTAATTTCATCCCACGCTTTATTTCACCTCACGCTTTATTTCACTTCACGCTTTATTTCATTCCTACTTAGCGTAGACAAGGATTGTAAGGAACTTGTGAGGAGATTCTGCAACTTTTCATTAGGGAACTACAGGCAAATAACGCATCCCCGCTTAAGGCACAGCACTGTGCCCCTACCAGGCATTATTATCTTGAGTGGGTACGCTAATTTTGTATTGCCCTTGCCCCTTAGTTAGGTGATGAAAGTTCTCTCTAGAGATAGATCCCCCGTCTCTATGCGATGGGAGAAAATTGATAGTAAGGAGACTCGATCGTTTGCACCTGCTAGAACTCCTGCACGAATATTCGACCCTCACCCTAGCCCTCTCCCCCACGAGAGGAAGAGAAAACAAGACTGATAGCTCCCTGCTCTCTAGAGATAAGGGTTGGCAAAGCTCTCGCCCCACTTCGTGAGGAGGACTGTCCAGATTCAGGCAGCAGGTCTACTATAAGTAATGGCAGCAGAAGCTAAGGAAAGACAAACTTACTATCCAGAGATTTGAAGAGGAACAAGCATGGCATCTGAACAAATTGTTCCCCTGAGTGAATATCATCGCTTACCAAAAGCAGCCCTGAGCGCAGACTTTTACAAGCGCCAGCTTGAAGTAGTTTGCAACAATGCTACGCTTGCCCTCTTCATCATGGATGAGTATCAGCGATGCATTTATATGAACCCTGCTGCTGAAACTTTGACCGGCTATAGCCTTACTGAAGCCCAAGGACGCGCTTTGCATGATGTGATCCATCACACCCGTCCGGATGGTAGCCCCTATCCCTTGTGCGAATGCCCGATCGACCAGGTTTTTCCAACGAATAATCGGGAGCAAGGAGAGGAGGTCTTTGTCCATAAAGATGGTCACTTTTACCATGAGGGTCTTAAGTTTAATTCCACCTACCTACTTACCCGACAAAAATGGCGCTGCAGAATAGAGGGATGAACCGTCAGATTTGCCCTCACCCTAGCCCTCTCCTTGGGGAGAGGGAACAAGGCTTCTGGCTCTCGCTCCACTTCGTGAGCAGGGCCATTCATATCTTGATTTAGCAACGCCTAGTTAACTCCTACTCTAATTGGGAAATCTAGAAGCAAGTTCTAAACCAAAACTGGAGTGTTGCTCCAGAAGAATCTATATGCTGTATCAAAGATTTCAGGAAACTTATGCCCAACTCACAGAACTAGGAGCCAATCTCCTCCAATACCTTATTGAATTTAGAGAGGGCAGGCAAGGTTTGGATGGGGCAAGTCTGGACAGTGTTCAAAATGACATTCAAAAAGCCCTGACTGCGCTTAAAGAAAGTCGATATGAAGTAGCTGTGGTTGCGCCGATGAAAGCGGGAAAAAGTACGTTCCTGAATTCAATGATTGGTGCAGATTTGTTGGCGAGTGAATCGGCTGCTTGCACAATTTGCCGCACAGAAGTTCGTCATATTCGACCCGACCAAACTCCTCGTTTGCTGGAGTATTGGGATCATTCAAGCAAGGGTGAAGTTCTAGTTGAAGGAAACGCTGAGGTTATTCAACAAAAGTTTTTGGCTCGGACTCGTGAACTAAGGACAAATCGGGAGAACAATCCTGAAACTGCTTACCCTAAAAAGTTTGAGCTATGGCATCCGATCGAGGCTGTTCAAGATCTACCCGCGTTGTCAGGATTCACGTTAATTGATACACCTGGGCCCAACGAGTGGGAAGCCGGAACGCTCTCTAGAGAAATGGTGGCACTCAAAGAAGCCACACTTGCAGCGCTAAGACAATGCAACGTTGTGATCTTTGTATTGAACTATCGATCGGCAAGAGATAACGCATCCGATGAATTGTTCAAAGCAATTACACAAGGCCGTCAAGAACTTTTGCAAAACAACAAAGCCAGAATCTATTTTATTTTGAATCAGGTTGACTTGCGAGCGGAAAGAGACCCCTCTATTGAACAAACGCTCGACAATTTGCGGATAGAGTTAAGCAGGTTTGGTTTCCACAATCCAGAAATCTATCCAGCGAGTGCTTTTCAAGGATTATTGTCGAAGTTGATTCTATCAGGAGTCGCAACAGAAGGTCAGATCACAGACTTTAGACGATTTTTCGCCGCCAAATTTGTCCACATCAATGAGGATGGTGATCAGATCATTCCGGCTCCGCACAGAATTGCTCCATTCGCCCTCAAAGATAGCAACATTCCCGAAGTCCAAACAAAAGTGTTTGCAACGATTATTCAATCTGCGGGGTGGAATCTCTTATGTGATGTGTTGGCACAATTTGATAAATCTGCTGGAGCGATCGAAGACACGCTGAACACCGAGATCGCGGGTTGGAAACAAAACATTGCAACTTTGGAACGTCGAGTCAAAGAATACAGCCAACGTGCCGAGTCTGCCCGAAAAAAGCTAGAAACGGTTAAAGCGAAGGTCAATCAACAAGAGGTAGTGCTGGTAGAGGGATTTGGGATCGCGATCGATACTTTCGCGAAAGTCGCCAAACGTCAAATTGAGCAAGAAATCGAAAACGTTGTGGTAAAACGGCAAGCTGAATCTCAAGCGTCTCAAGAGAAGACACAAGCAACTGGTAACTTCATCCTAGATATACTGAATGCTGCAAAAGAAGTTGCAAGGAGGACTCTCGTTCTTTTGCCTGTCCCTCAGTTTGTTCCTAAACTTGTTGATTTAGTTGGAGCTTCAGTAATTGGAGTAAGTCGATCACTCCTAGATTATCTGTGCGGCTCAATGCCAGATCTGTCAAATGGTAGCAGTCCTTATGTATTCAGGTTTTCAGAAGCAGAGCAAGCACACAAATTCTTCAAACAGATCAATGATTTCTGTGTCCCTCATATTCAGGATTGGTGGGTTGGTGTTCAAGATCGGTTGGTTAGCGAAGGCACTCAGATTCGAGAAGACTTGGCTAATGTGATTCGCCATGATGTTCAAGAAATATCTGACGAGCTTTCTAGCTACCTGGGCGAAGCATTAGAGGTTAAATTCAACAACAATCCAATTCAGTTTCCTAGCTTCGACTTCAAAGGACTTGATGCTCAAATCCACGAAGTTCATGAGCTTTATGATAAAACTACGAAGCGTCGAAAATTCTTCAACTTGTTCACATACGACGAACCTGTTAAGGCAAGCGAGACTCGAAAGTTCTATGAAGTTGATTTGAATCAAGTTCTAGAACGAATTCGTCAACGGATTGATAACAGTTCTGAGTTGAGTAAAAAGACGTTGAAGCGAGTGATCAAACTTCAGATCAAGGATGACTTTCGGAGTGCTAAAAAGCAACTGGAAGATTACATCAATCGATTTGATCAACAACTGAAGGGGCTTCTCGAAGATCGCCAAGCTCACGCAGAGAGAACGCCTGAGAAAATTGCCGCTCTAGAGCAAGCACAGACAGATCTAAAAGGTTTGCTAACTCGATTAGAGCAAATGCAGGAAACGTTGAAGTGCCAATGAGTTGATAGAGTTGACAGGCAATGGTTTAGATAGTTTGTTGAATTTTGCTACAAAGCTTCGAGCACTAGCAACTTGAGGATTGAGCTATTAGAACTCCTGCACGAATAACTCTACCCTCACCTTAGCCCTCTTCCCAAGGAGAAGGATTGGGGATGAGGGAGAAAATAGTTGCACATCACTTTTTTAACGTGAATTCGATGCCGCTCAAAGGTCCCTCATCCTTCCAGCCTCCTGCTCCCCAGAGAGAGGGATTTGGGGTGAGGGCAAAAGTCCAGTTGTCGAACTGACGTTTTTTTATTGGATTGGCCGAAGTGAATGACCTTAGGAGGTTTGCATGAAAATAAAATCTAAGTGGAATCGGGTTTCGACGTCCGCTCAACCTTCAACTGTCGAGAGTTGAGCGGAGTCGAAACCTGGCTGGTGGTACATGATTAACTCGCAGATCCCTTGGTAAGGTTAGCTTAAAAACTTCTCAAGCTTCACAGCCTGGTCTCTCCGAAGGATGACGTTGCCAGTTTAAAAAGTTGAGGAATCTAACGAATGATGTCTTCCAAAACTTCTAAGACTGCCTTGGGCAATAGCTGATCTTTGAACCAGACAATTCGGGCTGGGGTGTCGTGAATTTTGACCCCAGCTTTCTCTAGGTTGAGCCGTTCTGAGATAGCCAAAATTAGATCGTCGCGTCCCGATTGTCGGACTTGAGAAAACTTTTTCTTGAGATATTCGGGTCGCCAGTAGCCGACAATCTCTAACAAGAAGGTGCGCCCATCGGGGTGGACAAGGCGAAAATCAGGAATCATAACGCTGCCAGGAATCGCAATTAGATCAACTTCTCGCTCTAGTCGCCAATCGGTTTTGGCTTTTTGCCAGCGCTCGACAAAGCCTGCTTCTAACATGCTGTCGTAGGTCTTGCCGGGGGGATAGTGGCTCACCAAGCCGCAATCAGATTCTAGGGTAAAGCGACTTTTGCGAGTTTTGCCAGAATAGCTGTCATTGATTTGCAAATCGGCGGATAAATTCCATTTGGTGACATGGAGTAGGGCGGGGAGAAGTTTTGCGATCGCCAACCCATATCGCGTCGAAGGCTTAAACAAACTCGTAGGCCCGTCTACGGTCAGGGTGAAGCCATGATCGGCATCGCCTTCAATATAGGTCATAAGTTGAAACAATTTGACATAGCGAAACAGCAATTTATATTCACCCGGATCGTTGCGGTGGGCATTCAAGACAATATGGCTAGCGCGGTAGAAAACCCCTTGCACCTGAGAAAGGTTGTAGCGGTGGAGGAGTGCCTCTGGGGTGGGCGACTCAAATTCGGTGAGAATTTGGTTGTCGGGTAAGTCGGCGTATAAACCCGATCGGATCTGCTCGGTGAGAACTTCGCGCCCCAATTCTTGAGTCAGCAGATCAGCGAGGCGATCGAGGATGATTTGGGTTGTCTGAAGACTCGGTGCAGCTTCGGCGGAGAGGGCAAACACCCGTTCTCGTAGCATGGGCGGCTCTAACGGACTCACCACTTCAAAGGTACTAAACCCACCGTTGAGTAGATGGGCCAACCCTCGTTTGATGCGGTAGTCGGTTTCTTCGCCTTCAAGGTCGAGCAGTTCTCGACTGAGTTCGCCTTTGGTTTGTCCTTTGGCATTTTGGAAAAGGGCGATCAGATCTTGAGCGATCGCCAAATTGCCAGCGTCGAGTTTCAGTCGCTTGGGAATCAGTTCTTCACCGCTAAAACGGTGCATCAACAATTCAGTGGGTAGCATTCACTCTCCCAGGTTTTAATAGGACTTTTATATCATTTTGGGTTTTAGAGGGGCGATTTTAGGGTCTAAAACCCGGCTGGCGGAAATGTCTTCAAGCCGCAGATGGTAGATTGTCAAGCACCCAAAAGTGACGATCGATTTTCTGATCGCCATCTCATCCACAAGCCATAATGAACTCAGTCTCAGACTCAATGCAATTAGCTGGAGATTATGTTCAAATTACGCTGGCAAATTTGGTGGGTTGCGATCGTCCTGGTTGGGCTAATTGTAGTCGGTTGCGGTGGGCTGCTGACCTCCGACAATCGCGTCACCAATCAAGCGCTTTTGCCAGTAGAGAATGTGCATTTGACGTTGGGCAATCCGAGTAATGCTGGCAAAGATGACAATAATTATTTGTTAGAGAGTTCCGATCGTCCCTATGTCGTAGCCTACGATCGAAGTCGGCTGATTCCCAAATGGGTCAGTTGGCAGTTAAACACAACCTGGCTGGGTGACGTGCCGCGCAACAACAACTTTCGCCCTGACGAAAATTTGCCCCAGGGTTGGTATGCGGTCAGATCTAGCGACTATAACGGCAGTGGCTTCGATCGGGGACATATGATCCCTTCCGCCGATCGTAGCGGCTCTGCCAAAGACAATTCTGCAACTTTTTTGATGACTAATATTTTGCCCCAAGCACCCGACAACAACCAGGGGCCGTGGGCAGATTTAGAAACCTACTGTCGCGATCTAGCACGCCAGGGTAAAGAACTCTACATCGTGGCAGGCGGCTTTGGGAGCGGGCGATCGATGGGTAAGGGCAATGTCAAAATTATCGTACCCGATCGCGTTTGGAAAGTGATTGTGGTATTAGATAAACCCGATCTAGGCATCGCTGGCGTGAATGCTAATACACGGGTGATTGCAGTGGATATGCCCAACCAGCAAGGCATCAAAGAAGAAAGCTGGCGCAAGTTTAGAGTTAGTGTAGATGCGATCGAAGCCAAAACAAACTACAACTTTTTGACTAATGTGCCCGATGCCATTCAAAAACAACTCGAATCTAGGGTCGATCGGACTCTTGCAAATTAGGCGATTTCTAAAACAGATATGACCTTCCGACCTTTGGCGCAAGCTGGCTGAGCGAAGTCAAAAACAGCAGGTCACTGGTTTGCTAGAAATCTTCTTAGGATCGTGAATTAAATAACTTGTGAGTTTGATTGCCTGGGTTCGCCCTCATCCCCTCACCCCTGCTCCCAAGTTAGGAGAAAGGGAACCGGACTCTTTCTGACTCCCCTCGCCCAGCTTTGCAGTAGACGGAATGATTGAATCCACGTTCCTTAGCTTCTTTCAAATTAGCCAAAAATATCACCAAAAAATTCCACTGCTTCTTTGAGCGAAGTAATAAACACGTCAATTTCTTCGCGAGTGTTGTAGAAATAGGTGCTGGCTCGTGCAGTAGATTGGGCTTTGAGGTGACGGTGCAATGGCTGTGTGCAATGATGCCCCGCTCGAATCGCTACGCCTGCTTGATCCAATATCGTTGACAAATCGTGGGGATGCACCTCTCCGGCGGTAAAAGCTGCCAGTGCTGCCCGTCCGCTGCCATCGGCTTGCGGCTGAGGGCCATACACCCGAATTTCAGGGATTTCTCTCAAGCGACGAAATAGGTGAGCATTTAATTCTTCTTCGTAGGCGTGGATGTTATCCATGCCGATCGCACTCAAATAATCTACGGCCGCCCCCAACCCGATCGCTTCAGCAATGGCGGGAGTCCCAGCTTCAAATTTGTGGGGCAGGTCAGCATAGGTCGCATGATCTAAAAATACATCGGCAATCATTTCACCGCCACCCAAAAAAGGAGGCATCGATCGCAGCAAATCTAGCTTGCCATACAAGAAGCCAATTCCGGTAGGGGCGCACATTTTGTGACCGGAAGCAACCAACCAATCACAATCGATCGCTTGCACATCGATCGGCATATGCGGCACACTTTGGCAGGCATCAATCAACACCTTTGCTCCGACCTTGTGCGCTTCTGCACAGATTTCTTGAACCGGATTGATACAGCCTAATGTGTTAGAGACATGCACCACAGAAACCAGTTTTGTCTTCTCTGACAGCAACGACTTGAACTGTTCCAGGTTAAAGGTTTCGGTCTCGGTCAGTTCGACAAACTTCAAGACTGCGCCCGTTCTCTGAGCCAGCAGTTGCCACGGGATCAAATTGCTGTGATGCTCCATCACCGACAAGACAATCTCATCACCCGGACGTAATGTAGAACCCCACGCATAGGCGACTAAGTTAATCGCTTCGCTGGCATTGCGGGTATATACAATTTCTTGGCGCGAGGCAGCATTCACAAACGCGGCAACCTTGTCCCGTGCGCCTTCGTAGCCATCGGTTGCACGCGAGCTCAGAGTATGTACACCTCGGTGTACATTGGCATTATCGTTTTCGTAATAGTGACGAATAGCTTCGAGAACGGCGATCGGTTTCTGAGAAGTGGCCGCATTATCTAGATAGACAAGCGGTTGACCGTGAATTTCCTGGTGCAAGATAGGAAAGTCGGCACGGACTTGGGCAGCGATCGTTTTTGCTTGGGTGATGGCCATCTTGGGAGGGATGAGGGATGGGGAATGAGAATCTTTTAGAACTGTAAAAGATAAAATACTAGCGACTGATGGCCGTGCTCTAAATGACGGCCTATGACTGATCTGCAAGTTCCCTATAGGGGTCTATAGAGGTGGTGCTGAATAGGAGTATGAATGGGAGCGGAGTTTCAATTCATACAACTCTCATTTTAGATCTCAAATCAGCAACGCCCCCTATAGGCTTTGGGTGCGGATCAGGTTGGCGAGGATGGTGCAGAGGGAGGAGATGGGAATTTGGTTGATGATGTCGATCGCAAAGGCGTAGGTTAATAACTTTTGGGCTTCAGATTGTTTGAGTCCTCGGCTTTGCAGATAGAATACTTCGTCGTCTTCAAGTTGGCTCACGGTTGCGCCGTGGGCACATTTGACGTTATCTGCTGTAATTTCTAGCTGGGGTTTGGTGTCTATTCTGGCTTTGGCAGAGAGGAGCAGATTGCGGCTGAGTTGGGCGGCATCTGTTAGTTGAGCAGGTTTAGGAACAAGGATCTTGCCATTGAAAATTGCGTGGGCACGATCGCTGACAATACACTTGTTGACCTGATTGCTCTTGCCGTGGGGCTTCGAGAAAGCGATTTTGCTGTGGGTGTCGCCAATTTGTTGATGGTTGAGAACGGTGAGACCATTGAGGGTGGTTTCGGTTTGTTCGCCCGTTTGGTAGATCTCTAAGTTGTGGCGAGACATCTCAGCACCCAGGCTGACGGCGGTGCAAGTGTAGCGAGAATTTCGCGCCTGAGACACGGCTGTTTTGCCGATATGAAAGGCCATTTCGCTGTCTCTTTGGACTCGCGTGTGGCGAACCCCTGCATTCTCTGCCACCCAAATTTCTGTCACCGGATTGGTAAAATAAACTCCCTCCCCGAAGGTGACGTGATCTTCAATCAGCGTGACTTGACTGCCCACTTCAGAGATCGTCAAACAGCGGGGCTGATTGAGCTTTGGCGTTTCGCTGGCGATGGTGACATATAGAATTTGAATCGGTGCTTCGACGATCTGGTTTTTAGGAATGTGCACGATCGCTGCATCCGTCAAGCTCGCAGTGTTCAACGCGGTAAACACTTCTTCTGCGCCAGGCTGCATCGCCAAATAATCAGCCAGAGCGGGAATAAATTCTGCAATGCCAATCAGATTGCCAGCCAGCACCCCTTCGGGTAGGTCGTCCACTGCCGATAGATCCGCCGCATAGAACCCGTTTACAAACACTAAGCGACTATTGGTCGTCTCCGGCAAGAGAAAGGGCTGAATCTCTGCATAGCCGATCGTCGCCGCTTCTGCCCTCTGAAAGCTAACCTGCAACAGAGAACTGAGATTGGTAAACCGCCATTCTTCATCACGAGTGGTAGGAATCGCCTGCTCTTGGACGATCGCAGTAGCCCGATCGCGCACAGCGTTGAGCCACTCTAAGGGAGTGGGCGATCGCAAATTGAGTAACTCAGACAGATAAATCGAACGATCGACTCTTGCCTTCAGATTTAAGTCTGCGGTGTCTGAAAGGGTAGAAACTTCAATAGTCATCGTGCTGCTACCTCCTCTTCTCTCACCCAGTCATAGCCCCGCGCTTCTAATTCCAGCGCCAATTCTTTGCCGCCTGTAGTGAGGATGCGGCCGCCTTCCATCACATGCACAAAGTCAGGAATAATATAGTCCAAAAGGCGCTGATAGTGCGTGATCATCAATGTGGCATTGTCAGAAGACTTGAGAGCGTTTACGCCATTGGCAACAATTTTTAGGGCATCAATATCCAAGCCAGAATCGATCTCATCGAGAATGCCTAACTTCGGCTCTAGCAGTGCCATTTGCAGAATTTCGTTGCGCTTTTTCTCGCCACCAGAAAAGCCTTCGTTGACACTACGACTCAAGAAGGCCGCATCCATTTTGAGCAGTTCAAGTTTAGACTGCACCAGATCGTCAAAGTCAAATGCGTCTAACTCTTCTAGCCCATTGTGCTTACGTTTGGCGTTGTATGAAACGCGCAGGAAATCTACATTGCTGACACCAGGAATTTCTAGGGGATATTGGAAGGCAAGAAAGACACCAGATTTGGCTCGATCGTCCGGTTCCATTTCCAGCAGGTTTTGCCCCCGAAAGATCACTTCGCCCCCCGTCACTTCATAGGCGGGGTGTCCGGCGAGAATCTTAGAAAAGGTACTTTTTCCCGATCCATTTGGCCCCATAATTGCGTGAATTTCACCCGCTTTGATCTCCAGATTCAACCCTTTGAGAATCGGCGTATCTTCTACATTGGCGGTCAGATTCCGCACTGACAAAATCACTTCACTATTCTCACTAATCACGCGCTCAACCTCTTGACTGATCAACTTTCTACAGTTCTGCACAATTCTGCACAATAATTATGGGTGGGGGCAACCATTAGGGCAACCAGTGAGCCAGCCCAGCCTCGATCGAGAACAATGCCTGATTGAACTTAATCACCGTTGCCTAAGGCAACTTTGTTTGCCGCTCTGCAAAGAACTGATCATTTTGGACTAGCTGCCATCCAAAATGATCAATTCCATCACGCAGAGTGAAATCTTTTGCGGGTAGGGCTTGCACGATCGTTCTTCCTTATCCGACGCTGCCTTCGAGCTTGAGGCTGAGGAGTCGATCGGCTTCTACGGCAAATTCCATCGGCAGTTGGTTAAACACATCCTTGCAGAAGCCACTGATCATCATTGAGATCGCATCTTCGGGAGAAATGCCTCGCTGGCTAAAGTAGAAGAGTTGATCTTCCCCAATTTTAGAGGTCGAGGCCTCGTGCTCAACTTTGCCCAGGTTGTTTTGCACCTGAATATAAGGGAAGGTGTTAGCCTGAGCATTGTCGCCAATCAGCATTGAGTCACACTGCGAATAGTTGCGTGCGCCCTTAGCATTGGGGCTGATCTTCACCAAACCGCGATAGCTATTTCTAGATTGACCCGCTGAAATTCCCTTAGAAATAATCGTGCTGCGAGTATTTTTGCCCACATGGATCATCTTGGTTCCCGTGTCGGCTTGTTGGTGGTGATTGGTCAACGCAACGGAGTAAAACTCACCAACGGAATTGTCACCCACCAAGACGCAACTCGGATACTTCCAGGTGATGGCAGACCCGGTTTCTACCTGCGTCCAAGAGATTTTAGAATTTATGCCCTGGCACAGACCGCGCTTGGTGACAAAGTTGTAGATCCCTCCTTTGCCGTTTGCGTCGCCCGCGTACCAGTTTTGCACGGTGGAGTATTTGATGTCTGCATGGTCGAGGGCAACCAGTTCAACGACGGCCGCATGGAGTTGATTGGTATCAAACATGGGGGCGGTGCAGCCTTCGAGGTAGCTAACTTGGCTGCCTTCTTCGGCAACGATTAGCGTTCGCTCAAATTGGCCAGAGTCGCCATTATTGATGCGGAAGTAGGTGGATAGCTCCATCGGGCACTTTACGCCCTTGGGAATGTAGACAAAAGACCCATCGCTGAAGACGGCTGAGTTGAGGGCTGCAAAGTAGTTGTCGCCAACCGGAACGACGCTACCGAGGTACTTCTTGACCAGTTCAGGGTGTTCTTTGACTGCTTCTGCAAAGGAGCAAAAGATCACACCGTCTTTGGCAAGCTTTTCTTTGAAGGTGGTGGCAACGGAGACGCTATCAAAAATGGCATCGACGGCTACATTGGTCAGACGTTTTTGTTCTGAGAGAGAAATGCCCAATTTCTCGAAGGTATCGAGCAGTTCGGGATCGACTTCTTCGAGGCTTTTCTTTTTGGCGCTGACCTTGGGCGCGGAGTAGTAAACGATGTCTTGGTAGTCGATCGCCGGATAGCCAACACGGGCCCAATCTGGCTCGGTCATTTTCAACCATTGCCGATAGGCCTTGAGGCGAAACTCTAACATAAACTCCGGCTCTTGTTTTTTTAGCCGAAATCAAACGAACCATATCTTCACTCAGCCCACGGGGAATGGTGTCGGATTCGATGTTGGTGACGAACCCGTATTTGTAAGGCTGATTAACCAGATTTTGGACTGCACTCATCGATCGTGTTCTCTTTGGGTGAGGAAGGGCAGGAAAGGAAAAGGAATACAGGAGGGAAGAGGGAAGAGGGATGAATCGTGATCCCGTCGATTCCCAGATCCTGGTGCGTTTAGCGGTTGGTGCGTTTAGCCATGAGTTTAGCCATTAGTGGTGGCGCGAATTTCGTCAAAGCTGATGTCTTGCTTTGGGCCGGCAAAGTCGTTGTCTGGAGTCAGAAACAACATGCAGTGGCACTCTTTGCGCTCGCGCATGGGGACACAGGGACAGTTCCAATAGGCGGCGGCCACTTCGGCTTCTTTGTCTTCATAGTGACGACAGGGGCAGAGGGGCGCGCCCAAGTCGTCTTTGTGCTTGGCTAACCCTTCGATGACAACGGCCGTCACCCCTGGGTCAACACAGAAGTAGGTTCCTGTGCGCTTGGCGTACTGTTCTGAAAAATGCCTCATTGCTTCGAGGCTTTTATCTGATGCTTGCGTGGTTTGAGTTTCTGTATTCATCTTTATCTATGAGCCAGAACGACAGTACATCCGATAAATTCTATAATTAAAACAACGCACTTGTTGCTTAACTTCATTGTAAGATACTTTAGAAACATCGATGTGTCAAAGTCAAAATTTCCTGGGTGAGTTGGGGAAGAATGAGCAGGAGTTTTTTACTCCTAGAGATTTAGGCTTCACCTTTCACCGATCGAGTGAACATTATTTCCAGATCACCCTATCTCCGGATCACTAGGATGACTACCATTCAGCAACCCACGACGAAACAAGATATTCTAAACTTCCTTCTCAAGCAGGGTCAGGCGACGGCTCAAGAATTGGCTGAGCAGTTGCAGGTGAGTCCTCAGGCGATCCGGCGACACTTGAAGGATCTGGAAACCGAGGCGCTGATTTTGCATCAGACCATTCAAGTGGGGATGGGTCGCCCCAACCATGTGTATGAGTTGAGTCGTGAGGGGCGATCGCAGTTTCCCGATCGCTACGATGATTTTGCGGTCTCGCTGCTTGACACACTGGCTGAGACGGTGGGGCGCGATCAGGTGAGTGCCATTCTCCGCAAGCAGTGGGAACGTAAAGGGTTGGAGTATCGAGAGCGGCTGGGTAAGGGTTCGCTAGAAGAAAGAGTGGCGGGTTTGGTAGAATTGCGGCGCGCAGAAGGCTATATGGCGGAGTGCCACACGGTAGAGTCGGACGAGTCCAATTCTCAATTTATTTTGACTGAATATAACTGTGCAATTTCCCATATCGCTGAGTCTTTTCCGAGTGTGTGCGGCCATGAGTTGGAGATGTTTGAGTTGGCACTGCAAGATTGTCAGGTCGATCGTACTCACTGGCTCGTCAAGGGTGAGCATCGCTGTGGCTACTTGATTCAACCAAAATGACCCAGAAAATGACCCAGGATATTCCAACATTGAGACGACGAATGGATGCCTTCCTGTTTGGAATGACTGTGGTAGGGCTGAGTGGATATTTTGGGGTGCTAAAGGTTGCCAATTTTATAGAGACCTATCAAGAGCGACCGGAGCGAGCGATCGGAACCATCGTATCGGTGCAGAAAACCGAAGTTTTTCGCAGTGTGGGGCGATCGGCGGAGGGTACTCTAGGGCGCAGGGCGATCGAGCCGTGTCCTGTGATCCGATTTCAAACTGAGGCGGGTAAAGCGATAGATTTTTTGGATAAAACCGCCTGCAATGGGCAAGTTGGGGAAGAACTGCCTGTGATTTATAACTCAAAAAATCCCAAAGAGTCAGCTTCAACTTTGATAGATAATCGGCGTTTTTCTTTGATCGCGGCAGCGTTGCCAGTGGTGATGATTGGGTTTATCTTTTGTCTCGGTCTCAGGTCAACCCTGGTCGGGCTGGGGATCGTTTCGGCCCAAAATTCTAAATCTTTGATCTAAATTTTTGATCTAAATTTTTGATCTTTCAAAGACTTTCAAACAGCCGTTGCGCTAACTTCGGCATTGGCGAATGAAGGTACTCCCTTGCCGCTAAAAAATTAAGCAGCTTAACATCAGTGAAACCTTGATATGGTCAGTGATCTATCTACAGATTCTTACGCCAGGAAGGAAGTATGACGTGCTCATTCTTTAAATTGATATCGGGTGAATGATACAACAAAGGTAGAAATCTTTGATTTAGGCGAGTTCAATGACTGACTTTTCGCAACCCTCTACTGAATTTCTTACGCCTGAAGAATGTGCTGAAGTTGACAAAGCATTGCTGACCTCACGAGATAAATTTACGGCAAGGGTAGCAATTTATTCACTGCGATCGCTGAGGCAAATTGCTCAACAATCTGGTCAAGCGATCGCCGATCTGCAAACTCAACAAATTGCAGCGTGGGTTGCGAATGATCCTAGTTTGCAGCAGAGTGTGGATAGCAACTTCAAGGGTTTTTTCACACAACTTACGATTGCTTCCCTAAAACCCCTGCATCAGTCGGCCGCAGAGGCAGGTGTGGCGATCGAAGGGCTGACTGTTCCTCAAGTGGTTGCCTGGTTTGAGAAAGAAGCAAAACACCGACTCGAACGCGGAATGTAAATGGTTTAAGCTTCAGTGTTCTCTTGCTTACATTATATATTTATGTATCAATGTATACTGCTCTAGACGTAGAGCAGGTTGTTATATGTATGGTGATTGCTTCCGAAGAAACAACAAACTAGACGAGATAGAGCACACTGAGCAAGCTAGAATTGCTCGCCCGCCCCTTCTTCAATGTTGCGAACCTGATTTCTCAACCCCAGATTTCTCAGTCCCCGATTCTTCAACCCCGGATTTCTCAGTCCCCGATTCTTCAAGCTCGGATTTCTCAACCCCAGATTTTTCGAGCCTTGCGGCCCACGATCGCTCCCCTTCTCGAAAGAATATTGACTATCAAAATCTACAAAATCTACTCCAAGAAGGGCGTTGGAAAGAAGCTGACTACGAAACCTATCTAGTCATGCTTCAAATGATTGACCGTCCCACGGGTAGCTGGATTCGACCCGAAGATTTTGATCACTTTCCCTGTTTGGCTCTATATCGGATCGATCGTCTCTGGTTTGAGTTTAGCGAGGGGCGGTTTGGCTTTAGTGTTCAGCAGCGCGTTTGGCAAGAAGTAGCAGAAGACTATCAGTTGTTTGGCGATCGCGTGGGGTGGCGAGTAGAAGATCGCTGGCTGACCTACGATCGCATGACATTTCAGATCTCTGCTCCCCAGGGGCATCTCCCGTCTGGCTGGGTCAAAGACTGCAATTTAGACTCTTGCCTGAGCGGTTGTAGCTACGTGGGGTTTGAAGATTTGTTCGATCGCTTAAACGCTTGTGTCGCTTAAATAAACGTCAGTTCGACGATTGGATTTTTTCCCTCACCCCAAACCATTCTGCCAGAGCAGGAGAGTGGCTAAGGAATGGGGATTGATCAATGCCGGAGATCTTCGCCCTCATCCCCTAACCCCTGCTCCCAAGTTGGGAGGAAGGGGAACCGGACTCCTGCTCCCGCTCCCAAGTTGGGAGAGGGCTGGGGTGAGGGCAAGACAACTTTGCAGTGGACGGAATGATTGAATCCACGTTCCTAAGACCAGATTGGCTCCCCTTCTTCCGCCGGGGGAGAAGGGGTTGGGAGATGAGGGAGAAAATAGTTGCACATGGCGTAATACACTATTGCCAATATTTGTAGGCTGCATTTGCCATCGTGACAACGCCCATCAAAACTGCCGACTCGTTGACCTCAAACTGAGGATGGTGAAGGGGGTAGTTGCGCCGATCGGAAAACCCAACGCCCAGGCGAAACATACTGCCAGGTAAATGTCTGAGATAGCAAGAAAAATCCTCTGCGCCCAAAGATGGCTCCTGGATAATTTGAATGCTTTCGCTGCCCCAGATTTCCTTGGCAGCCGATTCTAGTAGGCTCGTTAACTTTAGATCGTTCTGCACCGAAGGCGTGCCGTGTCGATAGTTGATCTGATATTTTGCACCGTAGGTTTGGCAAACACTGGCGACGATGTTTTCGACCCAAACTGGCAGGGCTTCGCTAGTTTCGGGATGGAGCGATCGTACCGTTCCTGACAAATGCACCTGATCGGCGATCACATTGGGGGCCCGACCACCGCTAATTTTGCCGATCGTCAACACAACCGGGCGCAGTGGGTTTTGAGTCCGACTAATCGCCTGCTGCAAGGTTGTGATCACCTGGGCGGCAATCCAAATCGCATCGATCGCCTCATGAGGGCGGGCCCCATGCCCCGACTCGCCTCTGATAATAATCTCTAGATCATCGGCGGCGGCCGTCAGTGCGCCATAGCGAATGCCAATTTTGCCCGCAGGAATTGAGGGAAACACATGCAGAGAGAGAATAGCGTTCACATTTTCGATCGCGCCGTCTTGCACCATCCATTCTGCACCCTGGGCAATTTCTTCGGCGGGCTGAAACAGAAAGCGCACATTGCCAGGGAGGGAGTGTCCGAGTTGAGAGAGCACCATCGCTGTGCCCAATCCGACGGTGGTATGGACATCGTGCCCGCAGGCGTGCATGATGCCTGGGGTGCGAGAGGAAAATTCTAGTCCGGTTCTTTCTTGAATGGGCAGAGCATCCATATCAGTGCGAATCGCCAGCAGACGACGATCGCTACCCTGGCCGCCCAATTCGCCCACCACGCCGACTTTGCCCACCGCCTCCCGCACCTGCAACCCGCAGGATGAGAGCACTCCAGCTACGTAGGCGGCGGTTTGTTGTTCTTGCCCACTGAGTTCGGGGTGACTGTGCAGATGGCGGCGAATTTCAATCAGGCGAGGTGCGAGAGCAATAGCGAGATCTTTGATGCGATCTTTCATAGGGAAGGGTACGATCGAACTTTTTCTAATGATAAGACTGGTTACAGCGCGATGGGCAGCGACTCTCCAATGCTTGAAAACAAATGCTTGAAAATAAATGCTTGAAAACAAATGCTTGAAAATATCGCCCTCTCCCTGGAGAAAAGGATGGGGATGAGGGGCAGGGGGATTCATCCGGTTAGAGACAGTCTCTTTATAGATTTGGAGAGATAAAAGGTTTGATCACTGAGAGCGATCAAAAATGTTGGGGATGAATTGGATGATCTATCATGTAGACGTTCTACTAGCCTTACAGCTTGGGCTATAAGTCGCTCTGTGTCGAACTAGCGTCAGGAAACAGGAAACTTGAAATGAAAGACCCAGGGTATTCGATTTTCTTTATGTTTGGATGTCTGTGGATTGTGCTAGCCATCGTTGTTTGGGCGCTCATTCTCAAGGCAGAAGGTCAACCCCTGCGGGTGGATAAGTGGGTACTGGTGGTGACATTGCCGATCGTCATTCCCCTCATTGCTGCCTTTACTCTAGCGGCAATCTATCACTAGTGTCGCAAACACTAAATTTTGCAACATGGGAGGTTTGGGGGCTGCGCCCAAGGGATAGAACCCCTTCACCCCTTACAAAACTTTCTTTTTGTTGTACTAGTATCGAAAAAAGACCCACCCCACATCGTTGTCTCAGGGTAGGTCAAGGCAAAAATAAAGCCCAGGGACTGTCATCAATTAGCTGTAGAAGTTTTGCTAGACAAGTGCTAGACAAGTGCTAGACAAGTACTAGACAGGAGTGATGGTTTCGCGTCTCCTCTCAAGACTTCAAGCCTGAGAGCCTTATATCGTAAGGCATTCAGATTTAATTGATGACACACTCTAGGCAATGTGGATCAATTAGACTGCAACATCTTGTCACTCAAGCCTTTTTCTCTCTAAAAGAAAGTTGGAAGACAGGGGCAAGTTTTACGACCTAGCTGAACCACGATCCTTAGAGACCCGCTTTGCTCTAGTTTTGCCCACGGTAGCAGGCTTTTTCTGAACGATCGATAGGTAGCGCTTTAGAGTCGAGGCACTAATGGCAATGCCGCTATCGTTGAGAATTTTCGTCAACTCCTCATAGCTATAGCCCTTGCTGAGAGAGGCTCTGAGAGAATCTTGAAGCTCCTCGATCGCGTCACGCAGGGGAACCTCTGTTTTTTCGCGTTCTGGCAAATCAGCGAGCAATGCGCCAACTTGATCGATTTCTGTTGTTTCAACTTTAATCGCTGCGTTCGATCGTCTACTTTTTGCGACCACCATGATTTGAATGACTGATGTGACATAACATTTTTATTCTAGACAATGGATCATGTTTTACCCGTTTAAAAGTTGATTAACTTTGTGATGATCACATCATCCTGATCTATATAAAATCTGATTTTCAACTCAGTAAAAATTCGTTAAAGCATAGCAAATAATTTTACTGGCATCTGCAATTGCATCTTCAAATAGAGGTATCTTTGCGAGTGGATGATGCCAGATCAGACCTTACCCGGTACGCTTGAGTAGTTTCTATACTTTGTCAGGGTCATAAAATTAAAGATTTTGGAGCGGGGTGGCAGGGGTGAGGATGGCTGGGGGCTGCGCCCCCACACCCCTTCTAAACCAAAATCTATAGGCTGACGCAGTATAGTGATGGGTTAGAGAAGGCGATCGTAGAAATAAAAGGCGATCGTAGGAAATAAAAGGCCAGGCACAAATGAATGCTAGGGCGTGTTTCATAACCCTTGTTGGCTTCGTGGATAGGGACGGGCTTCGACTTCGCTCAACC
>JAAUOZ010000370.1 GCA_012034655.1 Leptolyngbyaceae cyanobacterium CSU_1_3
CAGCCAACCAAAACGGGGTGAAAAGTTTCGTGGCGAGCAAATGTTTGACGAGTTGTCAAGGACGAAGCGGTGCTAACGGACATGAGTTTTAAAGTCTTCTTGGGACAGCCTTAAACATAGTAGAACAAGTGCTCTAAAACATTAAAAATGTATCATGAATGCTATTGTGACTGGATCGCAATTTACGTTACCGCAGAATTTGTTCATGAGAGCGATCGCCAATCAAACATCATGGAGCTAGCCCCAAATCTTTACCCTGACTTCTTGGTTCTGACTAAGCTCTGTCGGCGCAGCAAGGTGGGTAAACTTCTGCCCGATGCTTTATACGTTCATGTCTCAGTCCTGCCAACCTTAGATCCTCTTCTGCAAGACTACGAAAACGAAGCTCGCCAAATCGCTATCTCAATTGAATCCGCCACCCTCGTCAAGTTTAATACCGAGAAGCCGAGCATTTCCTACCTAGTGTATCCGGATTTCAATTCAGATCCGCATCCTGCGCTCCAAGCTAGCATTCAGGTTGATTTACGGAGTGGCGAAGTTAACCACCGAAATTACAGCAACACTACCAACTCGTTTATCCTTCATCGCAAAGAAAATTTTGTTACAACCGACTATCCTCACTATCAGCAATTTGCGGCGTTAACTCGTCAAGAAGAAGCTCTGGGACTGCTCGACAATCCCCGATCGATCGCACTCGTTCTGCTTGGGAACAACGGCTATCAGAGTATCGCGTCACCTTTCAAGGGCATACGCTGATTCCCCGATCGCCCCTCAGCACCCAGAGCTCGACCGTTAAAATCGATCGCCACAAAGCTGCGATCAGCCGCAACGATTTCTCTAAGCCTGTCCGTCTAGCCTTGGAAGCGGGTCTATTCACCGCAGGAACATCGTTTTTCGATTACGGTTGCGGTCAAGGTGGAGATGCTGAGCGCATTAATAAATTAGGCTACACCTGCTCTGGCTGGGACCCTCACTATCGCCCAGATACACTGACCGTTTCAGCAGATGTCGTCAACTTGGGATACGTCATCAACGTAATTGAGTCTCAGGCAGAGCGACGGGAAGCATTAATCAAAGCATGGGAATTAACTCAGCAAGTTTTAATCGTGGCGGCACAGGTATTGATTGCTCAGGGAAATAGCCAGATTGCTTATGGCGATGGAGTGATCACGAGTCGCAACACGTTTCAGAAATATTACGACCAGGAAGAACTGAAGCTTTACATCGATCAGGTGTTGAGAGTAGATGCAGTTCCGGTGGCGTTAGGAATCTACTTTGTATTTCGGGATGAAGCACAAGCGCAAAATTTCCGGGCATCTCGGTTTCGATCGCGCGTCTCTGTTCCCAAAGTTCAACTGCAAAATAAGCGATTTGAGGATTACAAAGAACTGCTGGCTCCGCTGATGACGTTTTTCACTGAACGGGGAAGGCTGCCAACCCTAGAGGAATTACCTGAGACGGAGGGACTCAGAACTGAATTCGGTAATTTGCGGCGGGCGTTTCAAATCGTTTTGCAAGCGACGAACCCGCAAGAATGGGATGCCATTAGCGATCGCCGTCGTGGAGATTTGCTGGTTTATCTGGCGCTGAGTCACTTTGGTCATCGTCCAAAGTTGCGGGATTTGGCGATCGTGATTCAGACCGACATCAAGAGTCTGTTTGGTAGCTATCAGCAGGCTTGCACAGCAGCAGATTTGATGTTGATGAGTTTGGGTAACTTGGAGGTAGTTGCAGAACGATGCCGGAACAGCCTCATTGGGAAAAAGCTGCCCAATTCACTTTGGGTTCATGTGTCGGCGATCGAGTTCCTTGATCCACTCCTCCGCCTTTACGAAGGATGTGCTTCGCGGACGATCGGTCGTCCTGAAGAGGCGAACGTGATCAAATTTCACTTCCATAAGCCCAAAATCACGTACCTAGTCTATCCAGATTTTGATGCCGACCCGCATCCGGCTTTGCGCACCAGTATGCAGATCGACCTGCGGGATTTACACGTTCATTACCGTGACTATGATCTAGACGATAATCCCCCTGTATTGCACCAGAAGGAGCAACTGGTTTCACCTGACTATCCCTGCTCTGAAAAATTTGCCAAGCTGAGTCGGCAGGAGGAGGAGTGGGGGCTACTGGAGGATTGGAAACGGATTGGCGATCGTCGGGGATGGCGATCATGCTTGGAAGAGCACTGTGCAGAGTTGAAGGGGCATCGGGTGGTGTGGCGCAAGGATGCTGATCCGTATCGAGTGAAGTTGGTGCGATCGGTAATTCGGGCAAAACAGGCAGGGCGAAAAGGTGAGGAATAATCATGCTTGACTTATCCAAAATTGAGCAGGATAGTTTGAGTTTTAATAGGGTACTAGACATGCTCTTGGCAATGACAAACTATCGACTGATGCTGAAAACCAGCATGATGCATTCCATTCCCTACCCAGCTGAGACCCTGTCTGTTCTGACTAAAAACCAGGATCTAATTGTGGCTCAATTAGTAAACGCTAGGCAAAAGATGGCAAACTGACTCGGCGGACATCTGCGATGGCAGTAGTGAGGAAGAAGATTGGAAGTTTCGAGACTATGTATCGATTCGTTTATTAAGAGCGTTGTGGGGTAGAGCTTTTAAGCGCGATCATGATGCCATGTTTATAAAAATTCTTTTCAGTCGCTAGTAATTTAGAGACGGAGGGTGAGAACTTCAGGCTTATCAGTAAAAATTAGTATTTAGTTCCAGTTATTGAGAAGTGCCTTTCACCTGCGGTATGCTTCTTGACTTACGATATAAAAAATTAGTCCAATTGCTAGAATCGGACTCTTTTTTGCCTCTGTTTGTCCACTTCTTGATCAATTCTAGAGCTAAATCTTCATCGGCTAATCTGACAATTTTATCCTCACTGTAATAGTAAAATTGTCTACCTGTAGTCATGTCACTATCTACTCCCTTTCCATCATTCATCTTTAGGGCACCTCGAATAATAGAATAAATCAGAGTTTTGAGACTCATTTGAGACAAGTGCTCTGTTCGCGCAGATAAATTAACGGCAGTTGGAATAACATCATGAATCCTGTCACCCTCAAAATTGCAGTTATCGGGTTCAATCACGGTCATTAGACAGAGTTATTCTGCGGTTTTCAACTCCCAGAATCGATACCGCAAAAAGTTATACGCCAAGTTTTTTAACCCCAAATTTGTCTTGGCTCTGGCGATGCCGATGGAGCGCACAAGTTTACCGCCCATCTGCATCACCCATCCACCCAACACATGCTCTACCTTGGCACGAATCTGAGATTTGATCCGATTGGCTTGCTGCTGGGCTTCAGTCAACGGATGATTGCGAGACCCTCGCTCATTCACCTGACTCTCAAACCCCATCCATGCCAACACTGTCTCGATTGCCGCACTCCGATAAGCACTATCTGCCCAGAATGATTCACCCTCATTGGTCTCGTCTAATAATTGCCCAATGATTCTAGAATCATGAACAGAGGCATCAGTGACCTCATAACGCCGAATAAAGCCATGCGTGACATCAATGCCCACATGGTTTTTGTAGCCAAAGTAGCTGACCCCATTCTTCTTTGTCCAACGGGCTTCGACATCTTTTTGAGCCAGTTTATGAGGCTGCTCTTGCCAGTCTTGGGGAATCTCACCTTGTCGGATTTGTTGGTTTTCTTCTCGCTTATTTCGTTGTTTGGGAACCGGAATCAAGGTGGCATCAATAATCTGTCCTCCTTGGGCGACATATCCTTGCCAGCGTAGGTATCCCTCGAATTGCTCAAATATCTCACTCACCTTCCCGGAGTCTGTCAACTGTTGACGAAACAACCACAGCGTTGTGGCATCAGGAACCGCATCTTCTAAGCTGAGTCCTAAAAACTGCATGCATGATAATCGGTCGTTGACTTGGTATTCCAACTCTTCATCACTAATGTTGTACAACTGCTGCAAGATCAGGAGTTTGAACAGTAATATCGCATCTGTCGGCTTCCTTCCCGCATTGCTCTTGCGAGGCTTCTCGCGCGCTGATTCTAAGAGTTCTCGAAACCTTTCCCAGGGAATCATCTGGTTGAGGGTGACAAGGACATCCTTTTTCTCATTCAGCTTTTGTTGGCGCTGTTCTAGATCCCAGAATCCCTTTTGTCCCACAGTGTTCACTCCCGCAATGCCTGACTCCCTTCTATGATCTCATACTGAGATC
>JAAUOZ010000371.1 GCA_012034655.1 Leptolyngbyaceae cyanobacterium CSU_1_3
TCGTATATTCTGCGGCTAATGTCCATTTTGACTGGAGGCGCAGCAGATGATTCAGCAGATGATACCCCGCCCCGCTGACCCCATATAATCTCGTTGCGTTTGATGAATACGCACAGGATTTGCAAAACAAATAAAGTGTGTTTTGTCATTGTGATTAAATTTTCCAATGCGCTTTCATTAACTCAGCGGACTTCATGTTCGCGATCGCTGTTGAAATTTATAGCTGATTGATCAAATCAAGTTACAAATATCGATTTCATCAATATCATTGACGGCTTTATGAATCTTGTATTGCTGAACTGGTGTTGACATTATTGCAATCACCGTCTCAATGGGTGGACATCCCGGCTCTTTACAGGCAAGCTGGCTGATGGAAATCGGAATCCCACTATCCACTTCGAGAATATGGTAGACCCAGTTCTTAATATCCCGAACTTTCTCTGGGTCGGCTTTGGGTTTGTCTTGGGAAAATAGATTCATACAATGGGCTGATGAGAGCGAGTTGTAAATCGAACAAAAACGAAGTAAATCAGAGTCAGCGAGATCGTCCAAACCGTGGTATTGACCAAAATGCCACGAGCGATCGCCCAAGTCAGGGTATGACTGCCTGTTAGCAACCAGTCAACGGTCAGAATCAAACTTTCAAACACTGCAAAGCCAAGCAACGCGCTTGCACCCAGCCACAAACAGTGTCCTTTCAACGTCTTCTGACTAAACTTCGGACGCAGCAATGCCAATGCTGTGACGATCAGGGTTCCTAAACCCAACATCAATCCCCAGAGTAGCGAATCTCCTGACCAGGGATACTGCCGCACGGTGTAGCCATAAACTTGATTCACCAACCAGATCGACATCGCAACCAGAATGGCTCGTCTAGGTTTGAGGGTAGTTCCAGCGATCGCCCCAAATGCCACAAACGGTGGATGAGGATAAATCACACTACTAAAAGCACCGATCGCAATCAGCAGGAATGTCCAACGGCGATCGCTGGCGACCCGGCTCCATGCGAGCGTCCATTGGCTAGACTGAGAGGCTGCTGCGGTAACCGATTCTTGTATCACACCTGACCTCCTAGAACATTTTTTAAATTGTTTTTTCCGGCATCTCTGACGAATGGTGATCGACAATTAACCAGCGATCGCCCAATCTACGATACACAAAGGTAAATCTTGCCTTTACTTCCGAGGGTTGTCCATCCTTGATGACTGCAAAGGTGTAAATACCAGAGTTAACCGCTACATCACAATAAATCTGGATATTTTGCTCCTTAATCCGACCATCCGGTTTGAGACTGAGAAACCGCTGAAAGTAATCTTCAATTTCAGGCTGGGTATGCCGCAATTTGTTAGAAACGGTGGGAACCAGAATCGCATCATCCGCATAATTCTTGGCAACTTCACTCGGGTTGCCAGTTTGCAGGGATTGATCCCATTGCTCAAATAAGGCAGCAATGTCAGTTTTCGTGACTGTTGGGCAACTTGCATCGGCGTAAGCAGGGCTGCAAACAAGGAGTCGCAGAGCAAACAAACCAACGATAAACAATGTGATTGTTCTCATAAGGTAATCACCTGATCAGGAGGGTTGCCACTCAATGCTGTGTATAGATCTGGAAAGCAACCAACGGTTACACCTGACACGACATCCTTAACGATGCACTTACCCGGTTCCTTGCGTCCGGTTCCGTCGGGATTGCACCAGCATGGTTCACCTTCTGCCAAGTTTCGTTCCAGGGCACACAGATCGCACATCATCAACAGAATGTCTTGTTCTTTCGCCACTTTCGCCAACCGTTCTCCAATTGGGTCGCCCTTCCGTAGAACAAAGCAGTTGTCATCGAAGAAGAACATACCCGCAACTTCAACACCATGCACACCCATTTCTAGTTGTGGCAGAATCATTTGCCCTAATTTGTAAGTGCCACCGCGAGGATGAGTAAAAACATATGCAACTTTCATGTTTCTCCTGCTCTAAATCGGTTGTTTGTTGATGATTGAATGCTGAATTTTCTCCTGAAGTTCTGACAGCGTTAACGCTCCGAGTTCTCCTGCCTGACGGGTTCGTACACTCAAGGTTTGGTTTTCTACTTCCCGTTTGCCAATCACTGCAACGACGGGAATTTTTCCAGTTCTGCATTACGAATTTGTTTCCCCAAGCGATCGCACTGTGATCTACTTCAACTCGATAGCCCAGTTGTTTGAGTTGTAGGGCAATCGCGGTTGCATAATTCCGCTGCTCATCGCTCACAGGCAGCAATCGTACCTGTACTGGAGCCAACCACAGTGGAAAATCTCCAGCGTAATTCTCAATCAAGATGCCGAAGAACCGCTCTAATGATCCAAAGATGGCACGATGAATCATAATCGGACGTTGCCGTGAACCATCGGCTGCCACGTAGTTCATATCAAAGCGTTCAGGCAAGTTGAAATCGACTTGAATGGTCGAACATTGCCATTGACGAGCGATCGCATCTTTGATTTTAATGTCAATTTTTGGACCATAAAATGCACCACCGCCCTCGTCAGTCACATAGTCCCAACCCTTTGCATCTAATGCTTGAACCAGCGCATCCGTCGCTAAGTCCCAAATAGTATCCGTACCCACAGACTTGCCAGGACGAGTGGAAAGGTACACTTCATACTCAGAGAAACCAAAATCCGACAGAATTTGCTCGGTCAAATTCAACACGGCCAGAATTTCATCTGCCACCTGTTCGGGGAGACAGAAAATGTGAGCATCATCCTGGGTAAAGCCGCGCACTCGCATTAAGCCATGCAATACGCCCGATCGCTCATAGCGATACACCGTCCCCAACTCTGCCCAACGAATCGGTAGTTCTCGATAGGAGTGCAAATGACTTTGATAGGTCAGCACATGGAACGGGCAGTTCATCGGCTTGAGTTGATACTGCTGTGCCTCAATCTCCATCTGGTCAAACATATTCTCACGGTAAAAATCGAAGTGCCCCGATGTTTTCCAGAGATCGAGATTGGCAATATGCGGCGTGTAAAGCAGTTCATATCCGGCATCTAAATGCGCTTTACGCCAGTAGTCTTCAATCAAGAGCCGCATCCGCGCCCCTTTCGGATGCCAGAAGACCAGTCCCCCACCTGCATCCTCCTGGATGCTAAACAGATCCAGATCTTGTCCCAATTTGCGATGGTCGCGACGTTTGGCTTCTTCTTTCTGGGTGAGATACGCCTGTAGTTGTTCGGGTGTTTCCCAGACTGTGCCGTAAATCCGCTGTAACTGCGGTTTGGTTTCATCCCCTCGCCAATAGGCTCCAGCCACACTCTCCAGAGTAAAAGCGTCTGGGTTAATTTCACCCGTGGAGTTGAGGTGAGGTCCCGCACACAAATCCCACCAGCAATCTTTGCCCATCTGTTTCTGGGTCAGAGTGTCCGCCGCGATGTGAAACAAGGAAGCCTCTGCCACACCTTGCAAGGTATCTGCACAGCCAATAAAGTAGCGCGTGATGGGTTCATCAGCAGGAATGCTGTCGAGGATCTCCAGTTTGTAGGGTTCGTGAAGTTGCTCAATTTCTGCCCGAATCTGCGATCGCTCGACCACTTCTTGAATGATCGGCAAATTAGCGTTAATGATGCGCCGCATCTCGGCTTCAATCTGAGTAAGATCGTCAGGGGTGAAGGGGGTTTGACGATCAAAGTCATAGTAAAAGCCAGTCTCTGTCCAGGGTCCGATCGTCACTTTTGTTTCCGGGAACAGTGTTTGCACTGCCATTGCCAGCACATGGGCACAGGTATGACGAAGCCGCAGCAGGGTTTCCACACTGGTTGGGCTGGGAGGGGACTGAAGAACAGAACTGCTCATAATCGATAAAAATGATAATCATTCTCATATTATAATCACTTAGCCTAATGCAAAAACTCGGCTCTTCAGTTTTCTAGATTTCAAATTTGTGGAATTTCCTGGGAACTCGTTAGCGGCTTAGGACTGATCTAGCTACAACCCAGTGTGGCGGTATGTACAAGCACAGGCTTCGCCACCGTAACTAGCCCCTACTCTGGAAAGAAAAATTCTGCTGAATCCTCGTCTACAGGCTCACGATTGCGATAGTATGCTTCCAATTCTTCTGAACTGATGCAGGGTGGTTTCATTTAGGCGGAGGAAAACCTTGGGTTAAGAACTCAAAAACTC
>JAAUOZ010000072.1 GCA_012034655.1 Leptolyngbyaceae cyanobacterium CSU_1_3
ATTCGCCCTCACTCTAGCCCTCTCCCAAAAGGCTATCCATTAGGCAGATCTTGCTATACTGCGTCAGCCTATAGATTTTGGTTTAGAAGGGGTGTGGGGCTGCGCCCAGCCAGGGGTTCCACCCCTGCACCCCGTCCAAAATCTTTAATTTTATGCCCTGACAAAGTATATCTAAGCTACGGCAATTTTTTACTCAAATCCGCAATTTTATATCAACAAAAAGCCGGGAAGGAGCACAATTCCCCCCTCGGCTTGTAAACTTCTCGCTTATCGAAAGCCAAACGAATGCGTGTTTGCCTTGATTTAGTTTTTGCGGTGTTTCCAGTGCTTCCAGCGTTATCAGATTTCTCGTCTGTATATTAGCGCTGGCATTCGATCGTGATCTTCAAACCTGATCTTCAAAGCTGGACTGAGATCGCCGTTAGAGAAGTGCTAGTCAGTCATCTACCACGATTCGATATCACTGTTTGAGAACTCATATTTAGAGTTTGAGACACTCCTCTTGAGAAACTCGTAACGGTTTGAGAAGTCTGCTAAATTCCCTCTTGAGACAGCCACCAGCGAACAATTTCACGGTGTAGATCTTGAACCTTTGTCAACTCGGATCGATCGACGAGATATCGATGGCTGACATGCCCTCCTATATCTACCACAGTCTCAAATTTGCCTTTTTTACTGCGTGTGAGAAACTCACCGTGTTGAGCGCAAATCGTTTGAATCAGGCGGACATTTAATCCGCTAAAAGCGTCGGGTAGCTCGATCGCGGCCGCTTGATTGGGCAGTTTCAGGTAAGTTTTAACCCCCTCTGGGGTGTGGGGTGGAAGTTCGTGAAATTGAGGTGAGGTATGGGGCATAACGGTCTCTCTCGTAGATGAAGGGTTTTCCTGATTGAGTTTTAGGTTGCCCGTCATGAAAGAACTTTGGTGAAAGAACTTTAGCCTGAGGGAACCTTAAACGGAGAATCAGGGAATCTATCTCTCTCACACACCTATAGGTTAACTGTAATATAACGGGAATTTTAGGCGCTGGCAAGTCACCTCCTGTAAATATTTTTGTAAGTAGGCAAACACCTCATCAAGGATTGTGAACCTTTTCTATCACACTATTCTCACACTCCTATAATTTAAGATGCGCCTAAAGATACAGATTATGGTTAAACCTATTCAATCAAAACCTATTCAAGTTCAAGCAAGTGAGAGTAGGGAATTATTCAGGCAATGTAACAATGTTTATCAAGTGTCAAATTTGTGTTTAGCATGTCAGAATAGGTGGTTTGTGCAGGCTATAACAAAGTGTCTCACATAACCTCACATCTGCCCTCTGATGCAGGTTTGGCAAAGGTTTAAGCTTGATTTTTCTCTAGCGGTTATCGACACTATGGCCCTAGATCTCATGAACCGATAAATTGTGCTTTATTGATGTGGAATGGAAAGTATTACGCCAATGCCTCAGTTTGAAAATTTCGTGCGCGAGATTGCTCCCAAATATGGCATTACTAAATCTGAGCTAGAAGCTATTCTGCTCGCCCTCGAAGATTATTCAGGGATTGAAATTGCACAAAAGTTAAATATCAGTGAGGCAGCGGTGAGAAAGCGCCTCGGAGAAGGCTACCGCAAATTTGAGATTGACGGCAAAAGCAACAAAAAGCTGGGTCATCTTAAGCAAAAAATCTTGGAGGAATTTCAGTCGAGGCAACCCTGCACTGCTAAGCAGGAGCCAGATTGGGGTGAAGCGATCGATGTTGAAGATTTTCGGGGGCGGGTTGAGCAAATTAGAGAGCTAGAACACTGGATTTTGGGGCGATCTAGGGGAGACGAGCCACCAGATCGCGCTCGGTTGGTGGGGATTTTGGGGCTGGGGGGTATTGGAAAAACCGCCCTTGCTGCGCGTCTGGCTCGAAGTATTGCCCCTGAGTTTGAGTTTGTGATTTGGCGATCGCTGCGTAATGCCCCTCCTCTCGAAGATATTTTGGCGGAACTGTTGCGATTTTTGCCCAGTGAACCGGAAACGGATCTGCCTGACAATCAAAATACAAGACTGTTGCGCTTAATTAATGCATTGCAGGAGCATCGATGTCTAGTGGTGCTAGATAATGTAGAGTCGATTCTTCGCAGTGGTAAAGATCAGGCCTATCACCAAGCAGGAGATTACCGAAAAGGATATGAAGGCTACGGTGATTTATTTAAGAAAGTGGGAGAAACACCCCACAAAAGTTGTTTGTTGCTGACAAGCCGTGAAAAGCCTAAAGAATTGGCGGCTCTGGAAGGTAAAAAACTGGCTGTGAAAGTGTTGCAACTTTCGGGTGTAAATATCGAAGAAGCAAGAAATATATTAGATGACAAAGGATGGAACTGTAGCGATGAACAGCTAAATCAACTGATTAAACGATATTCTGGCAATACATTAGCGTTAAAAATAGTATCGACCACAGTATACGATTTGTTTGGCAATAATGTGAAGGAATTTCTCAGCCAAATTGAGCAAGATACCGCCGTTTATGGAGATATTCGCACACTTTTGGATGGACAATTTCAACGTTTGTCTAAACTAGAGCAACAGGTGATGTATTGGCTGGCGATCAATCGCGAGTATGTCTTATTGTCTGAATTAAAAGAGGATATTATCACGACTGAATCACCCATGCGATTGTTAGAGGCAGTAGAATCGTTGTCACGACGATCGCTGATCGAGCGCGACTTTGCATCGGGAAAGCTGAGACAACCCTTTGTAGTCTTAGAGTATGTTACAGAACAATTAATTGAACAGTTTTGTGACGAAATTATTAACGAAAAAGAACTAGAGATGTTTGATGCCTATCCGATTATCAAGGCACGATCGCTAGATTATCTGCGTAAGATGCAAGAGGAGCAAATCTTAGAACCTGTCAAAAATAAATTATTCAACTTCTACGATCGAGACCTAGAATCTTATCTGCGACGAATGCTCGATCGTGTCCGAAACTCGCCTTCACCTAAGAAAGGATATGCTGCGGGGAATCTAATTAACATCATGCGGCAACTTCAGATCGATCAGCCTCAGATTGACTTAAGTGGACATGATTTTTCTGATCTAACGATTCGTCAAGCATATTTTAAGGATGTCAGGCTAAGGAATACGAAGTTTATCAATACTGACCTCACAGATTCTGTCTTTTCTGAAACGCTGGCAAGCCTGGTATCTGTACGCTTTAGCCCTAATGGTAAATTTTTCGCTACGGGAGTAGGAGATGGAGAAATTCGTCTCTGGCAAGTGTCTGATAACAAGCAGATTCGCATCTATAAAGGGCATACTGCCTGGGTTTGGACGGTGATCTTTAGCCCAGACGGAAAACTACTAGCAAGTGGCAGTGGCGACCATACCGTTAAGCTGTGGCGAGTCGATACGGGCGAATGCATATACACCTTCAGGGATCATACTCACACGGTTTCTTCAGTTTCGTTTAGTGAGGATGGTCAGATTTTAGCAAGCGCCAGTGAAGACCAAACGATCAAGCTTTGGAATGTAAAAACAGGTGACTGCTTGAACACCCTTAAGGGCCACGAGGGTTGGGTTTGGGCACTCAATTTTAGCCCGATCGACGATCGGCTTCTGGCAAGTGGCAGCGCCGATGGAACTATTAAACTTTGGGATGGCGACAAAGGGGTCTGTGTCAAGACGCTAAAAGGTCATACCAGCCAAGTGTATTCTGTAGCGTTTAGCCCAAACGGTGAAACTCTAGCCAGCAGCAGCGAAGACCAAACCGTTAAACTCTGGAATATACAGACGGGAGAATGCGACACCCTCACCGGCCATCAAAAAAAGGTTCATTCTGTGCGCTTTAGCCCAACTGGGAAAATTTTGGCTAGCAGTGGTGAAGATCGCACCATCAAACTTTGGGATGTCGAGACGCGGAAACGCTTGCAGAACTTGAAGGGACACAGTAGCCAAGTGTGGTCGATCGCGTTCAGTCCCGATGGGCAAACACTCTTGAGCAGCAGCGATGATCAGACAGCGTGCCTCTGGGACGTGAAAAAAGGCAAGCTTCTAAATGTACTCAAAGGCGAAACTCGTGGCATTTATGCGGTGGCATTTGCGCCCCATGATTTCGCTGCTAATGCGCTGGATGTCCCCGATCGGGCACTGCTGGCAAGCGGCAATGACGATCACATCGTGCGGCTTTGGAATCTCCAAACTCGCGACTGTCACGATTTGAGAGGACACACAGGGCGGATTCGATCGGTGGCGTTTAGCCCGACTGAGCCGATTTTGGCCAGTGGCAGTGCCGACCACACCATCCGGCTTTGGAACGTCCATCAGCGCACCTGTGAACAGATCCTGGAGGGGCATAGCAATTGGGTATGGACAGTGCGCTTTAGTCCCGATGGTCAACGGCTGGCCAGCAGCAGTGAAGACCGCACGATTCGTCTTTGGGATCGTCGAACTGGAGACTGCTTGCAAGTGTTTAAGGGACATACTCACTGGGTGTGGAGTGTCGCGTTTAATGCGATCGGAGACACCCTGGCCAGTGGCAGTGCCGACAGTAAGGTCATGGTGTGGGATGTGGAGACGGGCGAATGCGTTCGCGTATTGGAGGGGCATAGGGATCTAGTTTGGTCGGTGGCGTTTAGTCCGAGTCAGTCGATTTTGGCCAGTAGCAGTGAAGATCGGACGATTCGCCTCTGGGATGTGCAGACGGGTCGGTGTCTTCGCACGCTCAAGGGGCATCAGCAGCAGGTGTATTGTGTGGCGTTCAGCCCGGATGGGCGATCGCTGGTCAGTGGCAGTGCAGATGAGACCATTCAACGCTGGGATGTGGAGACAGGCAAGTGTCTAGATACTTATCGGCGCGGGCACACGGCTCCCATTCGGGCGGTGACTTTTAGTGCCGATGGGCAAACGATCGCCAGTGGTAGCGAGGACGAAACGATTCAACTGTGGGACGTGGAAAAGGGAACCCGCCGCGCTCTCAAGTCCGATCGGCTCTACGAAGGTATGGATATCACCAGAATTTCTGGCTTGACCGACGCTCAAGTTGCCTCTCTCAAAGCATTAGGGGCGCTCAATCACGCTACGCTCAATTACGCCAAGATGGGAGGCAGATAGCCGACGATGAACGTTTCCTGCGATCTAACTTTTGAGGATCGAATTTCCTGCGATCGAGCCAACCCGCTGCCTAAGATTCTTCTCGTGGGCGAAGTTCTCAGATACAGAAGTTTCAACGGTGCAAACAAGGCATTACCCGTTTTGGCATCCAGTTTATATCAAGCTGGATTTACTCAGGTTGTGCAGATGGATCTGGAGCGATCGGATTTGACCATTCAGAACGTTTTGCAGGAAGCGATCGATGCCGATCTAATTATTTTTGCAGGTTGCATGACTCCCCAATGGGCGGAAATCGATCGCGACACAAAAGCAGTGTTTGATCAATTGCAAAAAATCGGTAGAAGTCAGGTTCCTATTTTAGTTGGAGGCTATGCCACTAAAGGAGTTGCAGACATCGCAACTATTACACCGTGGATTGCGGCCTACTGTGATGGAGAAGGCGAAACTATGATCATAGAGGTTGCTCGTGCCGTTGCAAAGGGAACCTTTTGGCAAGAGATGCAGCAGATTCAAGGTTTAGCTTTTGTAGATGAAGCCGGAGAATTTCGGCATTCGATCGCGTCACGGGTGGGTAGTTTCGATCATATTGATCAAAACTTTGGTTTGGTGCATGTTCCTGAAGTTCACGATATGGATATTTTTCGGCAGCACGATCGAGTGCTCAAAACGGCGCAGTTATTTACGCAAAGGGGTTGCCCCTGGCAGTGTGGATTCTGCAATAAAAGTACTGAGAGCAGTAATGTTTTTCGTATCAACGAGGCCTCTTTTCGGCAACAACTCCAGCAATTGCGGCAGCGTGGCTATCAAGCAGTTTATCTAGATGTAGATACGTTTACCGTTCATGAACAAGCTGCCAGACGAGAAGCCCAAATCCTCAAGCAGGAAGGCTTTGTCTGGGGATCAAACACACGCATTGATCAGATTGACTTTGAGCAAATGGTCTATCTCGTTGAACATAACTGTGTGTATTTATTCTTTGGAGTAGAACATCTGATGGTAGAGGTGTCGCTGGCGATCGGTAAGTTCAACGGTTCTCTCAAAAGTCAACTCAAACAAGCGTTAGACTATCCTAAAAAAGTTGAGCAGGTATTTCGAGAGATGGGTCGCGCTGGGTTGCCAAGCAGCTACTTTGTCATTCTCGGTTTGCCTAAAGCAAAGATTAGCGACAATCTAGCAACGATCGTTGGCTACGAACCCACCACCTTTGAAGATGACATGTCCGCAATTCGTTTTGGCTTAGAGCGGTGTGATCCAGACTTTCTCAACTTCAATACTCTACGATTTATGCCCGGCAGTGCTGCGGCAGATTTACCCTCTTCTGCTTATACCTGCGTGCGGCCTTCTGGCAGCCAGCCCATCACCGCAGGCTACTTTTTGCCACGCGCCGCAAAGCACTATAGATACCACACGCCCCAAAACCACGGAGTTTATAGACTCTGCGAATCAGTAGATAAAAATCAGCCAACGTCGATCGCGATGAATGCCACAAGGCTCTACGAAACGATTCACGATACGATGCAGATGATTAACGCTAAGGTGAATGCTGGCGGGAAAGCAACGACGTTATTTATCGATCGCGATCTGCTTGCCCAAGGATTAGTCAACCGCGATCAAAAAGGACGGTATACGATCGCACCTTTAACCGCATTTGCACAGCTTTCTTAAACTTTTTTGGATTCATTTTTAGTAAATTTACAATAAAAAAGAGACGACCTGCGCGATAGGTTTGCACCTTTCGCTACGATCGTCTCCTGGGTTTCTGCATCTTGCATTGACGCAGAAAAGAGAGTGGAATTGTTCACTGTTTGACCTTGGTTCTCTGCAAAGGTGAGTCGCTTAAAATCGCTTCTCAGCTACCCACTGATTCAACGTGACGACTCCTGCCGGGAACTCCTTCAGTCTACGCACAATGGCTGAGAACCCCTATCACCCATGCAGGTACTATTTTCTGGGGATCGCATCTCCGTCCACAGGGTGAGGAATTGCACGGGGGTGTCAAGAAGAATCAATTTAGGTGAGAAGCTAGATTTTAGGAGGTTTCTAACAAAGAAGTGACTCACTATCTGCAACTTTGCTCAGCCAGCTTGCGCCCTGAGCAAAGTCGAAGCGCAAAGGTCGGAAGATCATATCTTTTTTAGAAATTGCCTTAGAGTTTTAGGCTGCTCGATTTAATAGACACAGAACAACGCTAATACAAGGATGACTTTTATGGCTGATTCGACTCAAACTGTGGATCTAGAATCCACGATCGCGGCTCTGCAAGGAGGGCTAGCCTCTCTGCCTCCCGAAGCCGCAGTCAGTGCGATCGAAGGGTGGCAACAACAGCTACAAGGTACAGAAATCGCAGAGACGTTGGGTGAGCTTAAGCTGGCACTAACTGGCAACAAAAGTGCAGCCTCGATCGGCGAAATCTTGGCTGACTTGGGCGCACAAACCTCGACGGCGGCTGGTTCCGCAGAGGGCAGTGCGGCAGACAAACTACAACGACTTGGGCAACTTTTGGCGCAAGCGGGTAATTCCATTGGGTAGCTGGTTTATGTCTGTTGTTGATCACTAAAGCATTGCCATAACCGCTAGATTTTAAGCCCTAAAAGGTAGCGATCTGCCTGCTTGAAGTCAAGCATTTCTGCGATCGCTACTCTTGTTTTGAGGCAGTTGTTTTAAGGCAGTCGAAATTCTGTATCGATAGCAGATCAGTAAATGAAAACGGAACCTGTTTTTTCTATTCTCAAGGTCGTTGCATCGGTACTTAGATCGGTGGTTGTGTCCAGTCCAAACTCTACAGTATTATCCATCTTTGCCATGACCTTAGATGTCACCTTGAGCAATCCTGCGTCTTGTCGATCGAGGGTTAATGTCAGTGGCATCTTTAATCTTTGCAGCATTACTGTCGATCTACCTGCCAGGGTTCGCGGTTTTGTGTCACCAATGACCTGATAAGTGATGGATGCATAGGTATTGTTTCTCAACATTACATTAATGCGATCGCCGGTGAGAGCAACTCTCGCTTGGGGGACAAATTGCTGATCTGGATAGGGCGGCGAAATTGTGGGCTGAGTCTTTTGAGCCGTTGGGGCTGCCAGGGCGGGGGCGATCGCCAGTGAACCCAAAACCATACAACCCCCAAAAACGGCTCTAAGCAGATGCCAATTTTCACCGATCGCTTTGTTAGACATAACAGCCTCCTAAACTAGATTGAAGCGCTATTATTCTGACAGAATTTATTGCACTTTACCTCTATCTGGCGACATTGCGTTCGTCATCTTCAACGATCGTTGAAATCGCGATCGACGGTGAATAGGGTCGGAAGAGCCGATCGTTTAGTTGCCGATCGTTTAGTTGAGGGCATTCGTCAAACGAGGCTTCTGGCTATGGCCGTTTCGCAAAAATCTCTCAGACACAAGCTGACGATAGACGGCTTCGTAGCCATTTGCCATTTGCAACACACTAAAGTAATTCACAATGTGGTTGCGGCAAACTTGACGATCGATCAGGTGAACCTGCCCTAACGCAGCGACACACTCATCCACAGTGTGGCAGAGAAACCCTGTTTCACCGTGAGCAATGATTTCTGAGGTTGATCCTAATTCCATCGCGATGACAGGCGTTCCGGCGGCCATCGATTCGATCATCACCAATCCAAACGGTTCGCGCCAAGTGATAGGAAACAACGTCGCGACTGCGTTGCCCATCAGCACGTTTTTCTGGACGTGATTAGCTTCTCCCAGATATTCGATTTGTTGGCCGTCGATGTGAGGTTTGATCAAGGTTTCGTAATAATCAACGTCTACCCGATCGACCTTGCCTGCAATCTTGAGATGCCAGCCTGTGCGCTTGGCAATTTCGATCGCTGTGTGAGTCCCTTTTTCTGGAGAAATACGTCCTAAAAAAGCTAGATAAGGGGATGAATCTGGTTCAGGGTAAAACTTGTGGCTATCAGTATCAATTCCGTTGTAAACAGTAGCCACGTAATTTAGTCCTAGTTTTGACTCTCTCTGAGCGTTGGAAATACTGACATAAGGTTGGTTGCGGGCATGTCTAAACAGTTTCTCATTATCTGTTGTGAAAGCACCATGCAAAGTATGGACAGTGGGCGTTTTTACCAAAGGAGCACAGGGTAGCGCAGCGCATCCAATATGAGAATGAATGATGTCGAATTCGTTCGATCGTTGATAAACTTCTCCCAACTGGAGCATTTCATAAATTGAATGCTCTTTTACACTATCGTCTAATCGTAGAGCACGCGGGTGAACTGCTTCCAGAGTTGCCAAGCTGTGCGAGTCTCCTGTGGCGAACAGCGTTACCTCATGACCACGACGCACCAGTTCGTCTGTCAATAAACTAACTACTAACTCAGCCCCGCCATAGGCAGGAGGGGGAACGCTCTCCCACAAGGGGGCAATCTGAGCAATCCGCATATTGAAAACCTCTGTTTTATTAGAAACGAATAGGGAACATATGACCTGAATGAAGATACTTTACATATTGTTCAAAGTTTATTCATCTTGCTAGAGGCTTAGTGCTGAGTGATACGGGAAAAATAGAACTCACTTTAGCCATCTCCCCCAGGAAAGGGAACCAGAGAAAACAAGACTGATAGCTCCTTTCTCCTTGGGGCAAAGGGTTGACAAGGCTCTCGCCCCACTTCGAGAGCGGGCTGCCCAGATTCGCGCAGGAAGTCTATTAAAGACTCCTTCAAAGACTTATATTGAAGACTCCTTAAAGACTCATTGTGATTGGCAGAAATACTGCACAAATAACACTGCACAATTATTTTTTATCCCTTCTTTTCTCATATGGTTTCTACGCAATCTCAGATCGGAGTCGCGATCGTCGGTACAGGTTTTGGGCAGAAGGTTCATATTCCCGGATTTCAAGAGCACCCGCGCACTCAAGTTGTGGCAGTCTATCATCGCGATTTAGAAAAAGCCAAGGCGATCGCCCAGTCTCACCATATTCCCCACGCCTGCGCGACGATCGCAGAAATCGTTGCGCTGCCAGACGTTCATGCCGTCAGCATTTCTACACCGCCCTTCTTACACTACGAGATGGCCAAAACGGTGTTACACGCTGGCAAACATCTGCTGCTCGAAAAACCAACTGCCTTGTCAGTGCAAGAGGCGAAGCATCTGCAAATGCTGGCACTCCGGCACAATATCATCACCACGATGAACTTCGAGTTTCGCTTTGTCCCTGCGTGGCAACGCTTGGCAGAATTGCTCTCAGAAAACTACGTGGGGCAAAAGCGCCTGATCAAAATCGACTGGCTCGTCTCTGGTCGGGCTGATGCTGCCCGACCCTGGAATTGGTACGCTCAGAAGGATCTGGGCGGTGGGGCACTGGGGGCGATCGGCTCCCATGCCTTCGACTATATCGCCTGGCTGTTTGGCCCCGTCAGCCGTCTGTGTGCCCGGCTGCAGGTGACGGTTCCAGCCCGACCCGACCCCCACAGCGGCCAGCTAAAACCCGTGGATGCCGACGACGTGGGTATGGTGATGTTAGAACTTGCAGACGGAACCCCTTGCCATTTTTGCCTGAGTGCTGCCACTTACCAGGGGCGAGGTCATTGGGTAGAAGTGTATGGCGATCGAGGGACGCTGGTGCTCGGCAGTGACCATCAAAAAGATTATGTACACGGGTTCAAGCTTTGGGGCAGTCAGCTTGGAGAACCCCTCGCAGAATTAGAAGTTCCCTCGCGGCTGGCTTTTCCCCAGGTCTACGCCGACGGCAGAATTGCCCCCTTTATTCGGGTGGTCGATCAGTTTGTCCGCAGTTTCGATCGGCGCGAGTCTCTTGCCCCCAGCCTCCTAGAAGGCATTTACTCGCAACTTTTGATGGACTTGTGCCACGAATCCAATGAGACCGGAACCTGGGTCAACGTTCCCCTCGATCGTCAAACGCCCGATCGCTAAGGAGCAGGGATTCAATCACTCCCAAAACTGGGTGGGTCGGGCATCTGGCCTCACTGAAACAGCGAGACGGCCGTTCCGCTTGATTTAATTCACCGCTCCTCAAAATTTTCAATCTATTGACTGATTGCCATAACCGCCATGCCTGAATTGATCTACCAATATCCCACCCTCTACCCCGGCACGCTGATCAAACGCTACAAACGCTTCTTTGCAGACATTGAGCTTGCCTCCGGAGAAGTCATCACGGCGCACTGCCCAAATACAGGGCCCATGACGGGCGTTTGCCTGCCCGGTCGGCCTGTGCAGGTGTCTTGCAGCGATAGCCCAACCCGCAAGCTCCCTTATACCTGGGAGACGATCGCCGTCAACGACAACGGCTACTCAGTTTGGACGGGGATCAATACAGCATTGCCCAATCGCGTCATCAAGCTGGCTCTGGAGAAATTTTTGTTTCCAGAACTGGGACGCTATGAAACGATCGCTCACGAAGTTCCCTATGGACAAGAGAAAAGTCGAGTTGATTTTTTGCTGACGGGGAAAGAATTGGCGCGCCCGATTTATTTAGAAGTCAAAAACACAACCTGGACGCAGAAAAATCTAGCCCTGTTTCCTGACACCGTAACCACACGCGGGCAAAAACACCTACGCGAACTTACGGCCCTGCTGCCCACCTATCGATCGATCATGCTGTACTTCATCAATCGAGGCGACTGTGACCAATTTGCCCCCGGAGATCAGGCCGATCCGACCTATGGGCGGTTGCTGCGGGAAGCGATCGCCCTGGGTTTAGAAGTTTTGCCCTGTCGATTTGAAGTCACGACCCAAGGCATCTCCTATTTGGGATTAGCAAAACTCGTGATTTAGACGGAGAATTTGACGGTCTAATATGAAGTTTCTGCAAAGCAACCGTGTTTTATCGAGGATTGCGGGAAAGATGAGTCAAGAAATTTTCTGGTTCGTCCAGTATTTTTGTGCTTAAAATGAGCCTTGGTTGTTTGCTTGAAAGACCTTCTGTCGTTAGCCCCCCTATTTTCTTGTGTATTTACGGAAATTTATCAGTTTTCCCCTAAAAGATCTTGCGTCAAGCCGCTCACCCATTCAGCAACTTTTGAAGCCGTTACTGGTTTCTGCCCGTTTTGCCACGGTTCGGTGCATCTTGTTTCTCGGTTTAGGATTGGTCAGTGCTCTGGCGATCGGCTGGAGTTACGGCTCCGTCTCGGCACTAGAGCCAAACCAGATGGCAACTGGCACATGGGTAGGGGCTTCGTTTCCTGTGGAAAATTTTCAGGGTTACACGTCGCCTTTTGGCTACCGACAATCTCCCGATGGCTCCTACAATCAGGAGTTTCATCGTGGGTTAGATATGGCAGCCCCAGAGGGGAGCTACATCCGCAGTTGGTGGACGGGGCGAGTCGTTGAGGTGTCAGACAATTCAGCGTGTGGTACGTCGGTCGTGATCGAGTCTGGCAACTGGGAGCATGTTTACTGTCACATGCAGGGGCATGTCGAGAAAGATGGAAATGGCCGATATCTGAGCGATCGCTCTGGTGGTCTGCAAATTTATGAAGGGCAGGCGATTCCGGCGGGAGCGCGGATTGGCCGCGTCGGAATGACCGGGCGAACCACCGGGCCTCACTTGCACTGGGGCTTAAAGTATTCTCGGCAGTGGGTCGATCCGGCGCTGGTGTTGCGGGCGATGTATGCCGAGCAAGCGAATGGGCGATCGGTTTCAAGCCGACCGTGACCTACTCCGATGCAAGCATACGGTGTGGGCATCGAATTCACGTACTATTGATTCGCAGATCCCTTACCTCATTCGCCCTACCCGTCCGACTAACGGCAGCGCGATCGCTTTACGCTGCCACAACCGCGCCATCAACCACAAATTTACCAAAAATATCCAGAGGTCAGCAGGCTACCCATTAGCATTAATGGAATCTGAAACGAATCAGCCGAACTGACCCCAAACCCAATCAAAAAGTACGCCACAAACCAGCCCAGCGCTAATTTGATCACCAAACGACTGAGCGATCGCTCCTGCCTGCTGCCCCTACGCCGATACAACGTCCACAGAGCCGGGAAAAAACCAAACACGGGCAACAGATAGAGAAACAGCTTGAGGTGCTCAATGTCTTGATTCTCAAAATCTTGAGCTTGATTCTCGAAGGAGTCGCGATCGTTCATGGCAAAAGTTGGAGTTTAGGAAGACGAACCAGAGCGGGAGAGAGCGATAATGTAAAAGACGATCGCAATTTGCCGATCCCTCTGCTATTTTTGGCTGCAACATGCACAAAAGCAATAAGCTGCTTGATTGGTGGAACGAGATAACTCCTGTGGCTCGTGTGGTGGCGATCGCCTTCACAGCCCCCCCTGCTCGTTCTGAATGCGTGGGCATTCTCATCTATCTTTCACTATTTCCACTCTCTGATTGTTATTTTAGTGGCGGCGGCGCTGCTGACGTTTTTGCTCAACTATCCGGTTGGTTGGATACAACAACATGGGTGGATCACTCGCGGAAGGGCGGCGATCGTCGTCTTTCTATTTGCGGTGTCGGTTTTGTTGGGTTTGGGCGTAACGCTGGTTCCGTTGGCGATCGAGCAGGCACAGCAACTCGTGGTGCGTCTCCCAGAATGGATTGACTCTGGGCAGAGACAACTGGTGTTATTGAACGATCAGCTAGAAGGGGCAGGGTTCCCCATTAATCTAGATATTCTGGCAGAACAGATCAACGATCGCCTCAAAAGCTCTCTCCAAAATATCACCGCCGAAGTGCTAAATCTGGCTGTTTTTACGGTCACGAGTCTATTAGATTTTCTGCTGACCCTGGTGTTGACGTTCTATCTATTGCAGCACAGCGATCGCCTCTGGGAAAGCCTTGTGGAATGGTTGCCCTCCAAAATTCGTCAGCCATTTTCTGAAACTTTGCGCCTCAGCTTCCAAAATTTCTTTTTGGGCAGTTGATCGCCGCCACGATGATGGGGTCGGCGCTGACGCTGAGCTTTCTGTTTTTGCGGGTTCCCTTTGGGCTATTGTTTGGGCTGACGATCGGCACGATGGCTCTGGTTCCGTTTGGCGGCTCCGTCGGGATTGCCCTAGTAACCTTACTCGTAGCGCTGCGCGATATTGGGCTGGGTGTAGAAGTGCTCATTTGTGCGCTGATTGTGCAGCAGATTGTCGAGAACTTAATCGCCCCCAGAATTATTGGCAGTGTGACGGGGCTAAACCCGGTTTGGGTGTTTTTGGCAATTTTGACGGGGGCCAGAGTAGGTGGGCTTCTAGGCGTGGTAATTGCCGTGCCAACGGCTGTGGTAATCAAAAGTGCGTTAGTCGCGTTGCGATCGCCCGAAGCCGCCCCTGCTTTGATTTTGACCCATGAAGGCTATGCATCACCCCATGGGGAAGACAAGCCTGAGAATGGGCTGAAAGACGTGCGATCGGGTCAACCTGCTGAGGGATGATCACCCTTTGTGCTCCTGATTTTGTTGACATCCCGACTAGGCCAATTTCATCGCAGCCCAGATGTCGAACCCGTGACGAGAGCAGCCCTCGCTTCCATACTCGATCACAGCCTTCACGCAGGGGTTTTCCTTGAGCAACCGTTTGGACAGTTTTTGGAAGAGAGGCTGAAACCCTGATTCTGTCGTTAGCGAGTCATTGATGATTTGAGTCAGGGCAGGGCTGATTTTATTGGCTTAACCAGGCGATCGCTTGACGAATCCAGGCTTCGGCATCGTCGGATTTGGAGAGGGCGGTGTTTTGTCCGACGGCTTGTAGGGCTTGAGTAATTTCTTTGTCGGTGTAGCCTAGGGCCAACAGCGTCATTTCGACATCTTCTTGAATGTTGACGGTGGGGCCGGCTCCGGGGGCGATCGTCAGCCCAGATTGCTGTCGCCATTCGGCTAGCTTGGTTTTCAGTTCTAGGGCGATTCGTTCGGCGGTTTTTGCGCCGACTCCGGGGGTGCGAGACAGCAACCGAGTGTTACCAGAAACGATCGCCTGCACCAGATCTTGCAGCCCTAATGTATCGAGCAACGCCAACCCCAACTGAGGCCCAATTCCACTCACGCTAACCAATTGACGAAACAAATCGCGCTCTGCCGCAGACCCAAACCCAAACAGCGTCACCTGATCTTCGCGCACCGCCAGATGGGTAAAAATTTGCGTCTCTTCACCAATGTCGGGCAACTGTTGTAGCAAGCGAGGGACGATTTGCAGATCGTAGCCAACCTGGTTCACTTCTAGGGTGAGCGTTGTCCGGTTGCTGCTGCTTTTGAGAATATAGGCGATCGTACCTTTGAGATAACCAATCATGAAGGAGTGAGGGGTGAGTTTTGACCGTTCTGGCTTTAGGGGAGGAAGTTGAAATGGTGTAGACCTTCTAGAATGCCGGCGGCATAGTGAGATTGGGCGAAATAGTGGCGTTTGCTGGAGTGGTGGCGATGCCAGGTGAGGAGTTCGGGTTGGGCGTTGCCGACGATGATGCCCCGTTCTTCGCCCACGCTAAAGAGGGCAATATCGTTGCCAGAATCGCCGCAGACCACGGTTTGGCTGGCTTCGATACCAAAATTTTGACGCACAAAAGACATGGCTGCACCCTTGTTGGCAAGGCTCGGCAGAATATCCAGATCTTTGCCACTGCTATAGATGAGTTGAATAGATAGCCCTTGCTGTTGCAGGAGCGATTCTATCTGGGGCAACACAGCGATCGCGGCATCTTCTGTCAAGAAAAAGCTCACCTTAAACGGGCTTTGCTCTGTCTCTGGTTGGGGCACTAAATCGGCAAAGTGGGCGGTTGCGGCGACGATGGCTTCACGATTCCAGGCGATCGCCAGTTTCTCAGACCAGGTACGATCGGGCGTTGTGTCGCCATCTGCATAAATTTCTGTACCGACTCCTGCAATGAGAACGTCGGGTTCTAGTAGGGTGTGTTCGGTGGTCAGTTGTCGATAAAGGGTCAGCGATCGACCCGTGGAATAGACAATTTTTGTCTGGTGAGTTTGACGATGTTCGCTCAGGAGACGATTCAATTGTTGGAGAGCGGTGTGATCTCCGACTAAAGTATTGTCTAAATCTGTTACAAATAAAAATCTTGCCATAAAAATTTCTCTGCTCCCACAACCCATGAGTTTAGCGATTTACACTAAACATGGCGCATTTCTTTGATCAAAAATTTGATTTAGGAATGTGGATTATATGAATGCCGAGATTTTTGCCCTCATCCCCTAACCCCTTCTCCCAACTTGGGAGAAGGGGAACCGGACTCTTGCTTCCTCTCCCAACTTGCGAGAGGGCTGGGGTGAGGGCGAGACCACCTTGCAGTAGACGGAATGATTGAATCCACGTTTCTAAGTCATTGCTAAATCGTCAGGCGTGTTGCAGTTAAACATCATATCTGGGCAGTCTAGCAGCAATTCTTGGACTGTCTGTTTGGCCAACCATTTTTGAAACGATCGTCCGCCCTGGGCCGTAAAATCTTCTAGCTCAGCCAAACAGTCTCGCCGATAGAATCCGCATAGCGGTTCCCAGCCTTTGGGGTTTTTGGGCAGCAGAGCGATCGCACCAGATGGCACGTTCTCCAATATTTTGAGCCACTCCTGCAACCGTTCGCCCTGAAGGTTTGGCAAGTCGCAGGCCAACAACAAAACCCAGTCGGTTTGCCGATTATTTTGCCCATGGGTTGCTTTGTGCCGGAGCGCTTGAGCAAATCCTAGGAGTGGGCCCTGGGGATTGACTTCAACCAACAAATCTACAGTCGGAGGCAACAAAAAACGGTAGCGATCGACCCACGAAGTCACCACAGACACATCTGAAGTACACTGCAATGCCGCCTCACAAACTCGCCGCAGCAAAGGCACTCCATCGATCGCAATTAACGCCTTGTCTTGACCCATGCGAGAACTCTGACCCCCTGCCAGCACGATCGCACTCAAAGACGGCCGAGCCTTAAGCGATGTCATAAATTTCTGAGTTTGACCCTTTCCAAAAAATCGACCTATCTAGCCACTCCATTTAAGGGGTTGGTCTAAATTAATGTAACGTGACTTCCCCAAGAAAAGTCACCCGCCGCAAGGGCGAAAGAAACCCAGTAGAACCATGAGGGCGATCGGGTCGGATCTACTGGATTTCCGTACTTCAGATTCTCGAAGCCTGCGACTTTGGGGTGCTTTTGACCCATACTCATCACGCCAAAATGGCAGAGCGGGCAGCCACTGCGGGGGCATAGCGACTGCAAGTGAGAGCAAGTGCAACCTGCTGGGCAGACAAATGCAGCAGTAGCAGTTCATCTTCTCGCAAGGTGCAGGGCTGCTTCCATTGGAGCGACAGCACCGCCAAGGTTTCACCGTGCAGGGTTATAGACATAACCAGATGAGCTTGAATGCCCGAATCGCTATAGTGTGAGACTTTAGACAGGTCTGCATCGGCAGGGATGTTGACCACAACCTGCATTTTTTGAGACGCGATCGCCGTCTGGGTCAAGGGGTCACTCTTTAGCCAGTTATCTAGCGCGCCCGTTGCACTGTAAACCCCCTGGGAGGTGCTGAGCGTACTTCCTTCCACCAGTTGCAAGATGCAGCCATCTGCAAGAAAATTTTTGCCAAAGGCGGTGGCGATCGGTTCCAAGCTGCCCTCTAGACTGGTTGACTCTTGAGCCACAAAGACAATGGCAGAAAGGAGAGCCGTTTGAGCTTGCGATCGTCGCAGTTCTTCGGTGCGTTGTTTCAACAAGTCATAGGTCTCAGCAGCCCGTTGCACCACTGCTTTTAGTTCGCCAGGGTCCCACGGTTTGGTGATGTATTTGTAAACCTGCCCAGAGTTGATCGCTTCGACTAAATCCTCAACATCGGTGAACCCAGTGAGGATAATTCGCATCGTGTCAGGAAATTTGGGCACGGTGCGGCTGAGAAATTCGGTTCCTTTCATTTCTGGCATCCGTTGGTCGGAGATGATCACCGCGACCTCGCCCTCTTCAGAGAGAGTGTTGAGCGCCTGGATGCCGCTTTCTGCTTTGAGGACGTGAAAATCTCGGCGAAACGTGCGGTAGAGGAGGTCAAGGTTGTCTGGTTCGTCATCTACTACCAGCATTTTTGCTTTTTTAGGACGCTCCTGGCTCATCAACTGACGGCTAGTTGTATCAAGCTCTGGAATCACATATTCCATAAATTACGAACTCCTTCGCAGGGCAAGGGGACAGTCGATCGCGCCACAAAAAACTCCCGTTTCGAGCATTCCACAAGACGTTGAGCCAATGACACCTTCCTAGTCTTGCCATTTCTGCTCGATTTGTAACAGAAAATCACGGAAAATGGCATCACACAAGGCAAATTTCCTATCTCTCGATGCCTGCCGTCAAGCGGTAGAGTTAAGGTATTCAGAATTTGTTGGGAGCAGCAACATGCTGACATATCTTCTGGCCTTCGCAATGGGTCTTGGCAGTCTTGCCCTCTATTTGTCTGCCTTCTTTTATCCAGAAATTTATCGCAAAGGCGATCTGATCTGGAGCGGAGTGGGTCTGTTTTATGCGCTGGTGCTGTGGGTCTGTGCAGAACGGATTACGGGCGGGGTTTTGCTGGGTCAGATGGCCAGTCTGTCGCTGATTGGCTGGTTGGGCTGGCAAACTTTCAATGCTCGAATGGGAACCTCAAGAGAGTTGCCAACAATGGCTGAGTTGCAAACCGGGGTCGATCGTGTCCTCTCGCCCGAAGCCACCGCCCAACTCAAGCAGCAGTTTAGCCGTGTGAAAGATTGGGCCCTCGCTCTGATAGCCACGACGCGCTCTAATGCTTCAGAAACTCCTCCTGCTAAAGCCTACCAGCCTCTAAAGCGAGAAGACTTTGGCAAGCCAACGGTGACAATCGAAACCAGTGCCGAACCTAAAACCAGTGCCCAGCCTGAGAGTAATGCAGTTGCTGACGAGTTGCCCACCGACTCCTCTAGCCCCCCTTTGCCGATCGTCGATCGAGTCAAATTGCTCACCTCTATCTTCCAAAAGTCTAAGAAAAACACCTCTACTTACGTTAGAAAAGAGTTTCGCGATGCAACGCCTGCCATTGACGAAACTGCAAACCAGGAAGCTCCAAGCCAGGAAGCTCTAAACCAGGAAACTCCAAACCAGGAAACTCCAAACCAGGAAACTCTAAATCAGGAAACTCCAAACCAGGAAACTCCAAACCAGGAAACTTTAGGGTCGATCGCTGACACCCTCGAAAAAGATAATCTTGAGCAAGCGGATCTCTCCGACTCTGAGGAAAATCAGCCTCCTACTTCCCTGCCAATTGAGGAAGTTTTAGTTGAGGAAATTACGGTCGAAGTCGTAAAAAATTGAGATCCAACAAGTCGAGCAAATAACCTCTGACTCAATGGTTGAGTCAGATGAAGTCTTGCAAGAAGAAATCGAGTTTGAAGCCAGCCACGACGATTTAGAGAGGATGCCCCAAGCCATCCCACAGGCTGTGCCTCCGCATCCACCGAGTCCTAATTTGGTAGAAGCAGCGATCGCCGATGCCGAAGCCAAACAAGTCCCAGCCGCCCCCCCTGAAGCCAGCGAAACCTAGACTTGAAAACTGAATGAAAGCAAAGCAAATGTTCAGCCGAGTCTGAAGGATTCTCTGCGGTCTCGCTAGACTAGACTTCTTGCCAAAATAAAGAAGTAATTTTCACGCTTCATCCTTCACCTCCCTCGCAAAGCGTGGACAAGCCCACCCCTTATCCCTCCCTCTTGCCCCATGACTGTGACAGAACCCGGATCTTATAAAGACACTGTTAACCTGCCCAAAACCGCGTTTGATATGCGAGCCAATGCCGTCAAGCGAGAACCTGAATTGCAAACATTTTGGGCAGAAGAGAAGATTTACGAAACGCTGTCGCAGAACAATCCGGGGGAGTTGTTCATTCTCCACGATGGGCCGCCCTACGCCAACGGGGCCTTACACATCGGGCACGCGATGAACAAGATTCTCAAGGACACCATCAATAAGTACCAACTGCTGCAAGGACGCAAAGTGCGCTATGTACCAGGGTGGGATTGTCACGGGTTGCCGATCGAACTCAAAGTTCTGCAAACCCTCAAAACCGAAGAGCGCAGACAGCTAACGCCGCTCAGCCTGCGTCACAAAGCCAGAGATTTCGCCCTCAAAACCGTTGATGAACAAAGCCGAGGCTTCCAGCGATATGGCGTGTGGGGCGATTGGCAAAATCCTTATCTGACGCTGAAGCCAGAATATGAGGCCGCCCAGATTGGCGTATTTGGGCAAATGGTGCTCAAGGGCTATATCTACCGAGGCTTGAAGCCTGTGCACTGGAGTCCTAGCTCGAAGACCGCTCTGGCAGAAGCCGAACTCGAATATCCCGAAGGGCACACCTCTCGCAGTCTATACGCTGCCTTTGAGGTGCTAAACCTAGCAAAAGGCTTGCAAATGCCCCTTGATCCGTTTTTGGGGGAGTTGGGGGTGGCCATCTGGACGACGACCCCGTGGACGATTCCGGCAAACTTAGCGGTGAGTGTGAACCCTGACCTGGTATATGCTGTGGTGGAAGTAGGTGCAGCAGCAAACACCAAGTTCAAATATCTGCTGGTGGCGAAGGATCGGGTCGATCGCCTCTCTGAAATTTTGGGCACAACGCTGACCATTCAAGCTTCGGTGATGGGTCGAATGTTGGAGCACACGACCTACCGCCATCCGTTGTACGATCGCCAGAGCGAAATTGTGATCGGCGGCGATTATGTCACCACAGATTCTGGCACAGGTCTCGTCCACACGGCTCCGGGTCACGGTCAAGAAGATTATCAGGTTGGGCAGCGCTATGGCTTGCCCATTCTCGCCCCAGTGGATGACAACGGCGACTTCACCGACGAAGCGGGGCCGTTTGCCGGGTTAAACGTTTTGGGGGAGGGCAACACGGCGGTGATTCAAGCTCTGGCGGAGGCTGGATCGCTGCTCAAAGAAGAACCCTACGTCCACAAATATCCCTACGATTGGCGCACCAAAAAGCCAACCATCTTCCGGGCGACTGAGCAGTGGTTTGCGTCGGTGGAAGGGTTTCGGGATGCAGCGCTGAGCGCGATCGCCCAGGTGAAGTGGGTTCCAGCCCAGGGCGAAAACCGGATCACATCAATGGTGGCGGAGCGATCGGACTGGTGCATTTCTCGCCAGCGCAGTTGGGGCGTGCCAATCCCGGTTTTCTACGACGAAGAGACGGGCGAACCGTTGCTCAACGAAGAAACGATCGCCCATGTGCAGGCGATTATTGCCGAAAAGGGGTCGGATGCCTGGTGGGAACTGACGATCGCAGAACTTTTGCCTGAGAAATATCACGATCGCAGCTATCGCAAAGGAACCGACACAATGGATGTCTGGTTCGATTCGGGTTCTTCGTGGGCGGCGGTTTGCAAACAACGAGAGGCGCTACACTACCCCGCCGATTTGTATCTCGAAGGCTCCGACCAGCATCGCGGTTGGTTTCAGTCGAGCTTGCTCACCAGTGTTGCAACCCAGGGGCAAGCTCCCTACAAAACAGTTTTGACCCACGGTTTTACGCTAGACGAGCAAGGACGCAAGCAAAGTAAATCCCTTGGAAATGTGGTTGACCCCATGATTGTGATCGAGGGGGGCAAAAACCAGAAAGAAGAACCGCCCTATGGAGCGGATATTTTACGCTTGTGGGTTTCGTCGGTAGATTATACGAACGATGTGCCGATCGGCAAAAATATTCTCAAACAAATGGCAGATGTGTATCGCAAAATTCGCAACACTGCTAGATTTTGTTGGGCAATCTGCATGATTTTGATCCGAAAAAACACGCCGTTTCCTATCAGGAATTGCCGGAACTCGATCGCTACATGCTGCATCGAATCACCGAAGTTTTTACCGAAGTTCAAGAATCTTTTGAGAGTTTCCAGTTTTTCAAATTCTTTCAGACTGTGCAGAATTTTTGTGCCGTTGATCTGTCGAATTTCTATTTAGATATCGCCAAAGATCGACTCTATATCAGTTCTGAAGATGCTCTACGCCGCCGCAGTTGTCAGACCATATTGGCGATCGCTCTAGAGAACTTGGCTATAGCGATCGCGCCCGTTTTGTGTCACATGGCAGAGGATATCTGGCAGTCTTTGCCCTATTCAGTGCCTCACAAATCTGTGTTTCAGGCGGGTTGGGTGCAACTAGACAAGACCTGGGAAGCGCCGGAACTTGCAGAAAAATGGGAAGCGTTGCGGCAGATTCGCGCTGAGGTCAACAAAGTTCTCGAAAAAGCGCGGGCAGAAAAATATATTGGTTCTTCTTTAGAAGCTAAGGTGCTCCTGTTTCCCAGAAAGTCGAAATCAGAGATTTTGGAGCCATTTAATTTACCTAATGGCTTCAGTGAAAATGGGGTAGATGAGTTACGCTATCTCTTTCTGACATCGCAAGTAAATTGGGTCAAGTCACTCGACGATTTTGCAGATTTGCAATATCAAGCAGACTTAGAAGATCTGACGATCGGTGTCACTAAAGCAGACGGTGAAAAGTGCGATCGCTGCTGGAATTACTCAACCCATGTTGGAGAATCCACAGCACATCCTCTCCTCTGCGAACGGTGTATTCCTGCCTTAGAAGGGCACTTCTAACCTACCCGATACCCGACTAAAGTCACGGCGATCGCCTCTCTGTGATTGAAGAAATGCCGAACTGGGTCCTTATTTTTCAGTCTCTCGCTTCGCGCTAAAGCTGACACTGGCAGGAGACGAATCTAAGCGAATTTTGCCTTGCAGATTGTTTTGAGCGATCGTCCCCTCAATTCTAACTGTGGGCACTTTTCCCCCCTGCTGGCACGCCTCTAAGGAACTGGGAATGCCAGACAACTCTAGTTTTTTCTGCTCCCAACTGCCCACCAGCGAAGGCTTCTTTTGGGTAGCCGTCACAGTCTGACTGGTCTCATCACTAGACAGCAGTGCCCCCGTCAGGTAGACCCCCGACTGCTGAATCGTCAGAACCAAGCTTTGATCTTTGAGACAGCCAGGAAGATTTTGGGTAGAAATTCGGTAGCGGCCGTCGATTTGAGGCGCAGCTTTGAGATTGGCTTCTCCATAGGCGGTCGTGATGCTAAACAGCGCCCCCACAAAGCCGATCGCGCACCCATAAAAAGTCAAAGTTTTGAGATTCATAGTTTTGCTCTACCCTGTTACAGGCTCTACACCGGGGCTGGTCAAAATTGAGGTCAAATGAGAAGCCACCTGGCTATAGCGGCGAGTAATGAGTAGCGAAGACCGACAGCGCACGGCCAACTCGTCGGCATAGCGTCCCAGGGTTTGGCGATCGAGTCCCCATTCTCGGCTAGCTCCTGCGATCGTCAGGTCTGCCATTTTGGAGGCATCCACCACGGCCAAAATCGGGCTTTCTGCATGAATAATCGGCGTAGAAATGCGATCGCGCACCGAACTGGGCAACCGCTCCATGAGATTGTGAAACTCGTAGCTAAATTCGCTGGCAGACTGATCTTGGTATTCGACGCGCAAAATGGTGAGATCAGTATTCTTGCAGTTAATCAAAAGTCGGATTGCTAATTCTAATCCCAAATCGGTGTGAATGTTGGGCACATAGGGCAGCAGCAACCGATCGAGCTTGGTGGTTGGGCGATCGACATAAACCGCCACATCCACAGGAACCATACTGAGAATTTGCCCAACCCGTCCTCCCAGGCGATTGCTGCTAAACGCGGGACGATGCCACCCCACCAACACCAGATCGACCTGATCGCGAACGGCAATCTGAGCCGTGGTTCTGGCGACATCGCCAGACACTTGAATGATCGGCCGCACCAGACGGTGGAAGTCAGACGGTTCTAGACTTTGGATCAGTTCATTCAACTGCTCCTGACGAATGGACAGGAGGCGATCAGCTTCCGCAGGAATGCTTTCGTATACGTAGTCTTCGTTGAGTTGAATTAGGCTCAGTGGCGAAACGATCGCGCTTTGATGGGGGCGAGAGGGCATGTTGCCCAGAGCGATCGCCATCGCCAGTTGAATCAAGCCTCGCTGACTGCTAGGGTTGGCGATCGGAACCAGCACTTGATAGTCAGGCTGTATTTGATCCACAGGCTCAATGGCTGTTTTGCGAATCTGCTCCTTGGGATACGTCCATTCCAGCAAGGGCGAAGTCATAAAGGTTGTCACCAACGCCATAATCACCAGCATGGTAAACAAAAGCGGTGAAATCACCCCCAAACTCAAGCCAATGTTGAGCACAATTAGCTCTGTCAAGCCACGAGTATTCATCAGCCAGCCCAGCGCCGACGCTTCTCGCTTCTCGATACTCGACACACGGGCAGCAAAGTACGTGCCCAAATATTTGCCCGCGATCGCCACCAGCACCACCAAAAAGCACAACACCCAGAGAATCGGGCGATTGAGCAACCCAATCTGAGTTCGCAAGCCACTGTAGGCAAAGAAGATCGGCAGCAGAAAGGTGAGCACAAAATCCTCTGTTTTCTGGGCTAGTTCCCGCGTGATGCCCGGATTTTGGGCATCACCGCCCCCAGCAAAAACGCCCCAAAAATAAGGTGAATGCCAATCAGTTCAGTCGTCAGCGCCGAAATAACCACCCCCATGTAGATCAGCGCCAGCACCGATTGATTGAGTTTGCCGACGCGATCGTAATATCTGGCCAAAATCTTGAGCAATTTGTGCCCCACCGTCACCATCAGAGCAATGTAGAGGCTAGATGCGAGAATCGTAGGGATAGCCGCAACCATGCTGCCCGTGCGGGTAACGGCGATCGCCAGAGCCAGCAAACACCACGCCGTGACATCATCCACAGCAGCACAGGTAAGCGCCAGCGTTCCTAGGCGAGTGCTCTGCAAGTTGTTTTCCGTAATAATTCTGGCCAGCACTGGAAACGCCGTAATTGACAAAGCCGCCCCCAAAAATAGGGCAAATGCTGTAAATGACACGCCATCGTTCGAGACGAGGGGATAGAGCAAAATCGAGAGCAGCAGACCCAGAGAGAACGGAACCAAAATGCTGACATGCGACACCAATATCGCCGTATGCAGTCCATTTTTGAGATATTTCGAGTCGAGTTCTAGCCCGATCAGAAACATAAAGAAAATCAGCCCAATTTGAGACAAAACCCCCAAAAACGGAATGGTCTCAGATGGAAAACTACCGCCGCCACCTGAGGGAACAGCATTCCAAACAAAG
>JAAUOZ010000372.1 GCA_012034655.1 Leptolyngbyaceae cyanobacterium CSU_1_3
GGCCTCTCAAATAATCAGGTCGTTGTCACCTGTTTACGCATGGGCGGCGGATTTGGCGGCAAAGAATCTCAGGCAAATCCCTACGCGGCGATCGCCGCGATCGCCGCCCAGAAAACCGGCCGCCCCGCACGGGTGAAGCTCAGACGACACCACGACATGATTTTGACGGGCAAACGTCACGGTTTTTGGGACAGTACCGTGTTGGGTTTCAGGCAGATGGCACGATCGTCGCGCTTGATGTCGATCTCTATGCCGATGGAGGCTGGAGTCTAGACCTGTCTCCGCCCGTTTTGCTGCGAGCCATGCTGCATATTGACAACGCTTACTACATCGCTAATGTAGAAGTCCGGGGACACATCGCCCACACAAACAGAGTCTCTAATACTGCGTTTCGAGGATTTGGCGGGCCACAGGGCATGATTGTGATCGAAGAGATTATCGATCGCGTGGCTCGATCGCTCCACTTATCACCCGAAGTTGTACGCGAACACAATTTTTACAACGGGAACGGAGAAACCAATACCACCCATTATGGACAGGAAATTTACGACAATAGAATCGCTAGAACCTGGAACGAAGTGAAAACAAACGCAAACTTTGCAGAACGGAAAGTTGCGATCGCTGCCTACAATCAAGCGAACACTTACACAAAACGTGGATTGGCGATTACACCCGTCAAATTTGGCATCTCGTTTAACAAGACCCAATACAACCAGGCGGGGGCGCTAATTCTCGTTTACGCAGATGGCAGCATCCAACTCAACCACGGTGGCACTGAAATGGGGCAAGGCTTACACACCAAAATGCTGCAAGTCGCGTCTAGAGCGCTGGGCGTGAAGCTCGATCGCTTTCGCATGATGCCCACCAGCACTGATAAAGTTCCCAATACCTCTGCCACAGCCGCTTCTAGCGGATCAGATCTCAATGGTCAAGCGATCAAAAATGCCTGCGAAACGATCAAATCTCGTCTGGCAACAGTCGCCATTCGCCTGTTGACCTTAGACACGCCCGAAGATCTGGTTTTTGCAGATGACTGGATTTACTGCCGCACCTATCCCCAAGATCGGGTTGCCTTTGAAGAAGTCGTCAAGCAAGCCTATGCCGATCGGATCAGCCTTTCTGCCACTGGCTACTACCGTACCCCCAACATTTACTGGGATGACACCACCGGCAAAGGCAGACCCTTCTACTATTTTGCTTTTGGAGCGGCGGTCAGCGAAGTCGAAGTAGATGGCTTTACGGGCTGCTTTAAACTGCGCCAGGTAGACATCGTGCATGATGTAGGCGAGTCGCTCAACCCTCTGATCGATCGGGGGCAGATTGAGGGTGGATTTGTGCAAGGGCTGGGCTGGCTGACCATGGAAGAACTGGTTTGGGATGCTCAGGGAAGGCTCCGCACCGATGCCCCCAGCACCTACAAGATTCCTACGATTAGCGAGATTCCCGATCGCTTCACTGTCCATCTGCTCGAACGGGCAGCCCAAGACGGCGTAATTTATGGCAGCAAGGCAGTCGGTGAGCCGCCTGTGATGTTGGCGATGTCTGTTCGTGAGGCGCTGCGCGACGCGATCGCTGCTTTTGGGAGGGCTACCTTCGTCCCACTAGCATCTCCCGCGACTCCGGAGGCGACGCTGTGGGCGATCGAGCGGGTGCAAGCCCTGTCACTCGACGAATTGAGCGATCGCGTGTTGGTCAATTAAATATGTCTTCTCTAGATTATTATCGCCAACTTGCCTCCCTTCTAGCGCAAGAACCCGTTGTTTTGTGCACCGTCACCAGTATCCAGGGTTCAGTTCCCAGGGAGGCGGGGGCAAAAATGATGGTGTATGCAGAGGGGTGTCTGGGCACGATCGGTGGCGGTGCGGGTGAGGCAAAAGTCATTCAACAAGCCAGAATTGCGCTCGAGACGGGAGCCAAACAGGTGGTAGAAATTGACCTCTCTGGCGCACCTCACCGCGAAACTCAGGGCATCTGTGGAGGCAGAATGCAGGTGTGGCTAGAGTACTGGTCAGGAGCAAGAGCGATCGCCTTAGTTCAACAAATTCTGTCTCGCTTAGAGTCTGGGAAACCTATAACTTTAATTACACCGTTTGATGCTGATCAATTTCCCTATTTGAGCGATCGTTCTGAAACATTAACCAATGCCTTGATAAATGCCTTTATAGAAGTGCTACAACCGCCACCCATTCTGTTAATTGTAGGAGCCGGACACGTTGGCAAACAACTCGCGAAAGTAGCTGATTTAATTGGCTTTGAAATTGTCGTACAGGACGATCGTCCCGAATGGGCAAACATAGCGCACTATCCCCAAGCCAAAATGATTTGTACAGGCACGATCGCTGATGTGATCCAGCCATTCTCAACCCACCCTTATTTATATGTCGCTCTGGTGACACGGGGATTTCAACAAGACTTAGAAGCGCTCAACCTTTTGTTGCAGCACAAATGTCAATATATCGGCATGATCGGCAGCGAAAAAAGAGTGCGCCAGGTCTACCAAACCCTGGAGAAAAATGGCATTGCCAAGACGAAACTAAAAACGATCTATGCCCCGATCGGCTTAGATATTGGGGCCCTCACCCCCGCAGAAATTGCCGTGAGCATTGGGGCAGAGTTAATCATGGTGCGACGCGGCGGAACAGGACGATCGCTCTGCGATCGATTGAAAGCAATTTTTTGATCAACAATTTTTCGATAAAAAAACCCCCGACCTGGCGATCGAGGATTTTTACTAAATCAAACTAACTCTAAATCAAACTAACTTCAGGAGAACAGCAGTTAGGCGTTGATGGCAGGCGCTTGAAGCGCGATCGGAGTCGCATCTTCGCAAGCCAGGTCAAGCGGGAAGTTGTGGGCATTGCGCTCGTGCATTACTTCCATCCCCAGGTTGGCACGGTTGATCATGTCAGCCCAAGTGTTGACCACTCGTCCCTGAGAATCAAGCACCGACTGGTTAAAGTTAAACCCGTTCAGGTTAAAGGCCATCGTGCTTACCCCCAACGCCGTAAACCAAATCCCAATCACTGGCCATGCACCCAAAAAGAAGTGCAAGGAGCGAGAGTTGTTGAACGATGCGTATTGGAAGATCAAGCGACCAAAGTAGCCGTGAGCCGCCACAATGTTGTAGGTCTCTTCTTCTTGACCAAACTTGTAGCCAGCGTTTTGGGTTTCGTTCTCAGTGGTTTCGCGAACCAGAGAAGAAGTCACCAACGAACCATGCATCGCCGAAAACAGGCTGCCGCCAAACACCCCTGCAACCCCCAACATATGGAAGGGGTGCATGAGAATGTTGTGCTCTGCCTGGAAGACAATCATGAAGTTGAAGGTTCCAGAAATACCGAGGGGCATCCCGTCAGAGAAGCTGCCCTGCCCGATCGGGTAGATCAAAAACACAGCCGTCGCAGCAGACAACGGAGCGCTGTAAGCGACGCAGATCCAGGGGCGCATTCCGAGGCGGTAGCTAAGTTCCCACTGGCGGCCCATGTAGCAAAAAACGCCCAGCAAGAAGTGCAGGACGATCAACTGGTAAGGGCCACCGTTGTAGAGCCACTCATCTAGGGAAGCCGCTTCCCAAATCGGGTAGAAGTGTAAGCCGATCGCATTAGAGGAGGGCACAACCGCGCCAGAGATGATGTTGTTGCCATACATCAGTGAGCCAGATACGGGTTCACGGATGCCATCAATGTCTACAGGAGGAGCGGCAACGAAGGCGATGATGTAGCAAAGGGTAGCCGAAAGCAGGGTCGGAATCATGAGAACGCCGAACCAGCCTACGTAGATGCGGTTGTCTGTGCTTGTCACCCAGTTACAAAACCGATCCCACGGATTGCCACCTTCGCGTCTTTCTAATGTTGTGGTCATAGTGATGATAATTGCTTGAAACGACAAAGATATGGAGTCGTATCGAATGAATTAGGTAAGTGATTTACCTGCACTCATCATATTGATATCTATCTTCATTTTTCTAGTGCGTTTTTGTTAACTTTCTTGAGCGATCGTAACGTCATTCTTACAGATTTTAAGGCTTTCAGTACTTCGATCTTTTTTACAAAACTTTCAAATTGACCAAAATCTGAAATTTTTTTATAAAAACTTAGTTGATTCAATGAATTTACGTGGTTTCAGATCCTTTTATGTAG
>JAAUOZ010000373.1 GCA_012034655.1 Leptolyngbyaceae cyanobacterium CSU_1_3
TCGATCTTGATGGATAATAATCACTGCCTGCCAATCCGAGAAGCGGGCACGATTGCGATAAAGTACAGCGATGCTTCACTAAACAATCGTTCGTACAGTTCTGCATCTTTTTGAAATTGCACTTCGGCAAAAAAGATCACCCCCGGTTCTGACTCTGGCGGCAGGAACACCCCATCAATTTCAAACTTTGGCTCCTTCACAGCAACCGAATCAAAGCGATAGGCGACGGCATTGTTCGGTCGAGTCCCCAGCAGGTCAAACAGCAACTCAGGAGAACGCTGGAAGAGTTGATAAAACAAGGGGTCACGCCGCATACGATTACACTCAAACTATCGGGTCAAGTGTACGACTGCGCTTTCCATTTTGCAATCAGGGCTTTACTGTGTATTTATTAAGACCCCGCGATCGCTTTTCAGCAACTTTAAACAATGATCAAAAGTACATCGACCAAGCTTACTTCAGAGCTTGTGCTAAGAATGCGATCGCACTAATGTCTATTCAATGAGCGCGATCGCGGTGGCTTTACTAGGTGCGATCGCCTTGACCATTCATTCAGCCAGCGAGCCGCAGCTTGAAGAAAAGACCGCTATCGTCATTGTGGTACTCTGATGTCTCTTGGCACAGTGCGATCGCATGAAAACCGATTCCCTCTTCTTCCGCATCTTCAAAACTTTCCCCAGTGCGTTCTTCGATCTGATTGACGAAACCGATCCACGTACCGCCACCTATGCCTTCACCTCGCAAGAAGTCAAGCAAACCGCCTTTCGTATTGATGGCATCTTTATGCCCCCGCCTCGTCTACGCCAATTTCCCATCTACTTTGTCGAAGCCCAAGCATACAGAGAAGAAGCAAACTTTTACTACCGCTTCTTTGGTGAAATTCATCTTTACCTGAGAGACTACCAGCCTGCTCACCCCTGGCAAGCCGTTGTCATTTTCACCGAGAAACGCTTCGATCCAGAACTACCAGAGTGTTACTCGGAATATCAAAACAACCCCAGACTCCAACGCATCTACCTCAATCGGTTGCCGCAGGAATTAGGAGAACGCACGTTAGGGTTAGCACTCTTACAACTGCTGGTAACAAAGCAGAAGCAGGCTCCAGCGAAAGGACGGGCACTGATTGAGCGATCGCGACAAGAGCTTACGGATGTGACAATCCAGCGAAATCTTATAGAATTAATAGAGATTGTCTTCGTTTATAAATTTCCAGAGCTAAATTTTCAGGAGATAGGCAATATGTTAGGACTTGGCGATCTAAAGCAGACTCGTGCGTATCGAGAAGCACAAGAAGATATCCTTGAGAAGACAGTTCCTCTGCTTCTTCAGAATGGGATGACTGTTGAGCAAATTGCCCAACACTACAACTTTCCTATTGAAACAATTCGACAGTTTGTTCAACCTGAAGCCAAATGAATTGTTAAGCCTCAAACGCTATGGATCGATATTCCCTGAGTCAAATACTCGATCAACTTTTATTGAGCGATCGCCCTTGTGGTACTTTAACTTCTCTTGGTGCAGTGCGATCAAACTTCAAAGAACCTTTAGCGATCGCGTCAAGCTTCCAAACCTACGATCGCGCTCACTTCAGAGCTTGTGCTAGAACTGCGATCGCGCTGATGTCTATTCAATGAGTGCGATCTCAGTGGCTTTACCAGGTGCGATCGCCTTGACCATTCATTCAGCCAACGATCTACCCTTGCGGTATCTGCAAAGCAGCGCGCACATTATTCATTTAAGCGATCTCGAAGAGATATCTGCTCAGGCAGATCGAACCATGCTTCCAAATCGCTGACTTCAGAAAAATCTACTTCTTAGAACTAAGATCGCACTTGTGGTAATAGCTGAGTTCTACTTAGCGCGATCGCAGAACTAAGAGTGATTGAGTGTCCCTTACAGTTTCAGCAGCGCCTATCCTACCTTCCAAGTTTCAAGTGGCGACTCAATCTCACTCCATTCCGTCTGCTCGTGACGATGCCAAAACTCATTGAGTAGCTTAAAAAACTCATAAAAAGCTCGTTCATCACTTCCAGTATAAAGCTCAATAATCTTTGCCCAAGAAGCTGATACAGAAATATTATACCGCTTTTGTATCCACGGTTGAAACTCATCCAGAAACTCAATCTCTTGTTCTGTGAGTTCAACTCCAAGATCCATTCTAGCCGTTCTATACCCTTCTAAAAAGATAAATAAATCCCTGGCAGAGGTGCGTCCAAGGTACATACCAGGATGCTTCTGGAGCTTCTCAAGGACTTCAAACATCGCGCTCATAGTGTCTACCTCTAAACGGCTTACAACCGATCCAACTCTTGCAGTGAGAACTGTTGACTAGGACAAGAAAAGTCAAGCAACCATTGCTCTCTAGTCATCCCTTCTGAAGATAAATTATCGAACACTAACCCTCGTACCTCAACTCCATAATGCACTCCATTGTCCGTAATCGAATCCCCAAAGCCTTCATTCAGCTTTCGTGTACTCAAAATGTGAGATTCTCGAAACCGCGTCCTTAGCTTCAGTACCGTCCCTGGAATTCCATTTGCCCTCAGCCACTTCAGAACAGCTTTGGCACAGTCAGCACACCCAAATAAACTGTACTGACGGACGATCGCTCCCACTGCTCGATACACCTCCTCATTCGATAAATCGCTCACCTGAACTACTCCTACACCACCCAAATTCTATTATCTCGTAGATTCAGTTTTACAGGTCAGCAATCACTTTGCTTTTAATCAACAGACCTACGATCGCACATTATTCATTTAAGCGATCTCGAAGAGATATCTGCTCATAGCAGATCAAACCATGCTTCCAAATCGCTGACTTCAGAAAAATCCAGCAATGCTTCACTGAGGTCTTCGAGAACTGGGAGCGGCAGAGTGGAGAGGCGCGCGCTGCTTTGCAGATACCGCAAGGGTCGCATCTCTTCGGATAATTCCTGTCTCAGTCGGCGGGTTAGCTGTCGGGTGATGAGCGCGATCGCTAAGCCTGGAAGTGTGATCGCATAAACCAAGTGCGATCACGCGATCATTGCTTAAAATGTCGAGCGCTCAATTTCATTTAATCGCGATCGTAAAGTAAGTTGCAGGCTATATCTGAACCGTATCAACAGTAATTTCAGTCACTCTACTCAACTGAGCATCATTACTCAACAGCACAGAATTTGTTGCCAAAGCTGAAGCACAAACCATCGCATCGGGTAGCTTTAATCGATATTTCTTACGCAATGCGATCGTATGATTTTTTACAGTTTCATCAATACCAATCACAACAACTTGAGATAAAAACTGCTGCACCTTTAATCTTTCAGCCTCTAAGATTGCTGGATAGGAGAGCAACTCTATCTCACTAATCACAGATAAGTAAAACTCCCCGACGGGCAGAGGATGTACCAGCCTCCCACCCAAAAGGTACAACGCCACATTTGTATCGAGGACATACTGCATCACTACTCTGTCCATTCACCTCGAATCTGCCGTTGAAACTCAAGTGGGTCATCTTGAAGTTGAAGAATACCGCTAAACAAATTTAGATCAACCCTGCGCTTTTCAGCAGGAATCTGCTCTGGCATCAATTGAGCTTTTAGCCAGCCCCGCTCTTCTTCAGAGAGCGAAAGTACCAACTGCTTAATGGATTCAACCAATTGAATGTTCATCCCGATTTTCCTCAGTCATAGCAGCTTCATCATACTACTCCGGGTTCTCTCATTCACCCCGCAACGATCTCAACCTTGCTTGAGATCGCTAGTAATCGCACTTCTCACTCAGCGACCTTTGCGGTATCTGCAAAGCAGCGCGCCTGTTATTCGTTTAAGCGATCTCGAAGAGATATCTGCTCAGACAGGTCGAACCATGCTTCCAAATCGCTGACTTCAGAAAAATCTAGCAACGCTTCACTGAGGTCTTCGAGAACCGGAAGCGGCAGACTGGAAAGACGCGATCTCAATTCCTCTGAAATTTCCTGTCTCAGTCGGCGGGTTAGAAGACGAGTGACTAATGCGATCGCCTCTAATCTTTGTCCTTCTTCTCGTCCTTCTTGCTTCGCTTTCTCGAATCGCGCGTGGCTCTTTGGTTAAATCCAGTCCTAGCATAGTCCGAATCTCCACTCTGCTTAAATTCGTGAACTTATATCACCATTATAG
>JAAUOZ010000073.1 GCA_012034655.1 Leptolyngbyaceae cyanobacterium CSU_1_3
CTTCTGCTCCCGCTCCCAACTTGGGAGCGGGTTGGGGTGAGGGCAAGACAGCCTTGCAGTGGGCGGAATGATTGAATCCACGTTCCTTTGCTCAGGGCGCAAGCTGGCTGAGCAAAGTCGAAGACAGCGGATCACTGGTTTGCTAGAAATCTCCTTAGCCCTGACGCAATTTTTCTAGAACGCTGCGATCTTCTAGGGTGGAGGTGTCGCCAGAGATGCCAGCGCCACTGGCCAGATCACGTAGAAGACGACGCATGATTTTGCCCGATCGCGTCTTGGGCAGAGCGTCAGCAAAACGAATTTCACCCGGACGGGCGATCGCGCCAATCTCATTCACAACGTGTTTTTTCAATTCTGTAGCTAGATCGTCGCTAGGTTGGTGGTTGCCTTCTAGGGTGACGAAGGCTACGATGTCCTGTCCCTTGAGGTCGTCGGGTTTGCCAACTACGGCGGCTTCTGCGACGGCAGGGTGAGAGACTAGCGCCGACTCCACCTCCATTGTGCCGAGGCGGTGTCCGGCAACATTGATTACGTCATCAATGCGACCCATCACCCAAAAGTAGCCGTCTTCGTCCTGTCGTGCGCCATCGCCTGCAAAGTAGGTGTAGGCTCCGTCTTTAACGGGAATGTGCTCCCAGTAGGTTTTGCGGAAGCGATCGGGGTCGCCAAAGACCGTTCGCATCATGCCCGGCCAGGGATAACGAATTGCCAGATAGCCGCCTTCGTTGACCTGGACGGAGTTGCCTTCTAGATCCACCACATCCGCCAGAATGCCAGGGAAGGGTAGCGTCGCTGATCCAGGTTTGGTCGAAATCGCCCCAGGCAAGGGTGTGATCAAGATGCCGCCAGTTTCGGTTTGCCACCAGGTATCGACGATCGGGCATTTTTCTCCCCCAATCACGGTGTGATACCACATCCACGCTTCGGGGTTGATTGGTTCGCCCACGGTTCCCAAAAGCCGCAGGGAGGAGAGATCGCGCGCTTTGGGGTATTCATCACCCATTTTGATGAAAGCCCGAATCGCAGTCGGCGCAGTATAGAGAATCGTGACTTTGTGTTTTTCGATCACCTCCCAAAAGCAACCTGGGTTGGCGGCACGGGGCGCACCTTCATACATCACTGTGGTGGCTCCATTCGACAGCGGCCCGTAGACAACATAGCTGTGACCCGTGATCCAGCCGACATCGGCAGTACACCAGTAGACATCAGATTCTTGCAGGTCAAAGATCCATTGGGCGGTCATATGAGCATAGAGGTTGTAGCCACCCGTCGTGTGGACGACTCCTTTGGGTTTGCCAGTGCTCCCAGAGGTATAGAGAATGAACAGCATATCTTCGCTGTCCATTGGTTCGGCGGGCAATCGGCGGAGGCTGCTGGTTCGAGGTCGTGCCACCAAAAATCTTGACCGTCTTTCATCTGAATGGTTTGGGCCGTGCGTCTGACAACGAGCACTTTCTCCACGGGCACATTGGGATTGGCTAGTGCTTTATCGACCTGATCTTTGAGGGGAACGATCGCATCTTTTCGCCATCCGCCATCTGCTGTTACCACCACTTTCACCTGACCGTCGATCAAGCGATCGCGCAAGGCTTCGGCGCTGAATCCGCCAAACACAACAGTGTGGGGCGCACCGATGCGAGCACAGGCCAACATGGCGATCGCCGCTTCGGGAATCATCGGCATATACAACCCCACCACGTCGCCTTTCTGAACGCCCAGTTGTTTGAGCACGTTGGCAAACTTGCAGACTTGGGTGTGCAGTTGAGCGTAGGTGAGGGTCAGAGAATCTCCGGGTTCGCCTTCCCAGACGATCGCGGGTTTGTGGGGGCGCGTTTCGAGATGGCGATCGAGACAGTTGTAAGACAGATTGGTTTGACCATTGACAAACCACTTGGCGAAGGGTGGGTTGCTCCAGTCCAACACGGTATCCCACGGCTGAAACCAGTGCAATTCTTTACGGGCCAGGTCTGCCCAAAATTTTTGCGGGTCGGCTTTGGCGCGATCGTAAAGCTGCCGATACTCCTCTAAATTTTTGATCGCAGCTTTTTGTGAGAATTCGGCAGAGGGCGGAAAAACGCGATTCTCATGCAGAATGGATTCAATATTAGATTCAGACATATTTTAGAATTAGGATCTTCTAGAAAACGATACTGGGTTCTGGGGGGCGATCGCCAGAAGGGAATCTTGATTTTACTTGCGCTCGTCCTCAATGGTGCGAGTTCAAAATCCTACTTTGTTATCTCTTTTGTTATCTCTAAGTAAGCCACTCTCAGAATTGAACCTGTTGCGATCGGGCAGATTCTGGGCATCTTACCGTTGAGCAGTAGTAGGAATCGTGAATTGCTGGCAAGGATTTGGAGCGCGTCATTAATTGGCATTGAGGCTTTAAAGGTTGGAGTAGAAGTAGACGTTGCAGGCGGCTTGCCTGGCATTGTCGTCGTCGGGCTTCCAGATACCGCCGTCCAAGAGTCGAAAGAACGGGTCAAAACGGCGATCAAAAATTCGGGTTATAGCTTTCCGATGCGTCGGATTGTGATCAACCTCACACCCGCAGATGTCAGAAAAGAAGGCCCCAGCTTCGATTTGCCCATCAGCGTCGGAATTTTAGCCGCATCAGAGCAGGTGAAGGCAGACTTATTAGAGACGCATCTGTTTTTAGGTGAGGTCTCGTTAGATGGGTCGCTACGCCCGGTTGCGGGAGTGTTGGCGATCGCCGCCGCCGCCAAGCAGTTAGGTTTCTCTGGGTTGGTTGTGCCGTCTGATAATGTCAGAGAAGCAGCGGTCGTCAAAGGTTTAAACGTTTACGGCTTCAAGCATCTGTCAGAAATTGGTCAGTTCCTCAACAGCCCTGCCGACTATCTCCCAGTGCAGATCGACGCAAAAAAAGAGCTTGAGCAACTACAAATCGCTGCGCCCGATTTGCGAGACGTAAAGGGGCAAGCCCACGCTCGTCGGGCTTTAGAAATTGCGGCGGCTGGAGGGCACAACGTTGTTTTTGTGGGCCCACCCGGAAGTGGCAAAACCATGCTCGCCCGCAGACTTCCCGCTATTTTGCCACCCCTGTCTTTTGAAGAAGCGCTCGAAGTCACACAAATTCACTCCGTCGCTGGCTTGCTGAGAGAAAAAGGGGCGCTGGTGGCCATTCGTCCGTTTCGCAGTCCCCATCATTCAGCATCGGGCGCTTCTTTGGTTGGCGGTGGCAGCTACCCTCGCCCTGGTGAGATTTCTCTAGCACACAGAGGTATTTTATTTCTTGACGAATTAACGGAATTTAAGCGAGATGTCCTAGAGTTTTTGCGGCAGCCGCTAGAAGATGGGTACGTTACTATATCGCGAACTCGTCAATCCGTCTTATTTCCGGCTCGGTTTACGCTGGTTGCGAGTACCAATCCCTGCCCCTGTGGATATTATGCAGACACGATTCAGGCTTGCACCTGTTCGCCAAGGGCTAGAGAACAATATTGGGCGAAGCTTTCGGGCCCGTTGATGGATCGCATCGATTTGCAGGTAGGGGTCAATCGCCTCAAGCCCGAAGAAATCACTCAACAGCCCAACGGTGAAGATTCTGCAACCGTGCGATCGCGGGTTCAGTCGGCTCGCGATCGTGCCCAACGGCGTTTCGAGGGTACGTCTCTGCGCTGCAATGCCGAAATGCAGAGCGTTCACCTCAGACAATGGTGCGCGCTGGATGATGCCACCCGTACCCTGTTAGAAAATGCGATTCGGCGGTTGGGTTTATCAGTTCGGGCTAGCGATCGCATTCTCAAAGTGGCCAGAACGATCGCAGATCTGGCAGGCGACGAAACCCTCCAAACCCACCATGTCGCAGAAGCAATTCAATACCGAACGATCGACCGAATGCAGTGACCCCTAAATGCAGTGACCCCTAGAGGAGCGATCGCAAAACTTCAATTCTGTCAGTCAGCCTGTCATTGGGCAGATTAGGCGGTACAATGTGACGGTCGAATTCTGCTATGACCCTTGATAGAGCGTTATACCCTGCCTGAGATGGGCAATCTGTGGACAGAAGCTTATAAGTTTAAAACCTGGTTGCAGGTAGAAATCGCGGTCTGTGAAGCTCAAGCAGAACTGGGCTACATTCCGTTAGAGGCGGTCGAAGACATCAAGGCGAAGGCAAACTTTGACCCCAAAAGAATTCTAGAAATTGAGGCGGAGGTTCGGCACGATGTGATTGCCTTTCTCACCAATGTTAATGAGTATGTCGGTGAGTCAGGTCGCTACATTCACTTAGGAATGACCAGTTCTGATGTGCTAGACACCGCCTTAGCCCTGCAACTTGTCGCCAGCTTAGATGTGATTATGTCTCATGTCGAAGCGTTGATTCAGGCACTGCGCTACCAGGCACAGCAGCATCGCAATACGGTAATGATTGGGCGATCGCATGGCATTCACGCAGAACCCATCACCTTTGGCTTCAAGCTGGCTGGCTGGCTAGCTGAAATGTTGCGCCATCGCGATCGCCTCTGCGCCCTCAAAAAAAGCATTGCCGTCGGTCAAATTTCTGGTGCTGTCGGCACTTATGCCAACATCGATCCCAGAATTGAATCTCTGACGTGCCAAAACCTCGGACTCGAACCCGACGCAGCTTCAACTCAGGTGATTTCTCGCGATCGTCACGCCGACTTTATGAATGGGTTGGCTTTGTTGGGAGCTTCGATCGAGCGCTTTGCCGTAGAAATTCGCAACCTCCAGCGCACCGACGTTCTCGAAGTCGAAGAATTCTTCTCGAAGGGGCAAAAAGGCTCCTCGGCAATGCCCCACAAGCGCAACCCAATTCGATCGGAGCGCCTAACTGGAATGGCGCGCTTGCTGCGAGGCTATGCCGTTGCTGCGCTAGAAAACGTTGCCCTCTGGCACGAGCGAGATATTTCTCACAGTTCCGTGGAGCGTGTTGCCTTCCCTGATGCCTGCATTCTCATGCACTTCATGCTGGTGGAAACCACTGATCTGGTAAAGCATCTCCTCGTCTACCCAGACAACATGGCCCGAAATATGAACCTTTACGGGGGTGTCGTTTTCAGTCAACGAGTGTTGTTGGCATTGGTTAGTAAAGGTTTGGGGCGTGAAGACGCTTATGCGATCGTTCAAGGGTGCGCCCACCAAGCCTGGAACAAGCAAGATGGGGATTTCCGCAAACTGATCAGCGCAGAGGCTCGCGTCACCGAGAAGCTATCACCCAGCGAAATTGACGATTGCTTCGATCCACAAGCCCATCTCAAAACCTAGATCAGGTTTACCAAAGACTGGGGATTTGAAAATTGTCGCTTGTGCCGCGATCGTACAGCGATGCTTGAGTGGTTGGCTTGAATCTGTGAACGACTCCCCAAAGTTAGCCCACAATCAATTTGTTCATCAGCAAATTTTGGGGATCGCAACCCTATTTGACCTCCACCAAGAAAGAATATTTGTAGCCCTTAAAATTTGACTCCATTTCCAGGGTGTAGTCGCCTGTGGCAGAGAGTTTGCCACTCCAAGTTTGCTGGCTGTCTTTTAGATCGCCCATCACTTTGCCATCGGGAGCAACAATTATCGGCAAATCTCCTCGATCGCTGCTCACAGTCAACGTTTGCCCTTTGGCTAGGCTAAAGCGATATTGATGAGATCCCGTGCCAACGAAGCGATCGCTAATCGTCGCCGCGTTCCCTCCCCTGCCAAAACTTACCCGCTCGACTTTTTGGTTACAGCCACTGTCTGTATTTTTCACCGAAATCCAACCTTTGAGTGGCGTGCTGATCTGAAACCAGCCTTCTTGCTCACCTCGGATGGTGACAAAGGTGTCATTTTTAAGTTGACCCACCACATTTTCGTTTGAAGCAGTGTTAGGGGTCGATCGCACGTTCAAAGGTGGATTTGGATCAGAAATCTTGGCCATCGTCACCTTACAAGACTCAACCTCTCGGATTGCTTCCGCAGGTTTCTCAGGTTCAGGGGCAGATTCAGGGCTTTGATCAGCCGGAGGTTCTGCCCTCTGAGGCTTGGGTGGAGATAAAGGAGTCGATTTGGGCTTTGGCGAAGGAGAAGTACTCGCGATCGCCTGGGGTGATTCTGAAACCGTCACTGTCGGCTGAGGAGATTGAGACTGCATCACGGCCGAAGTAACGCCTGTGACCGCAGCAAGCCCTGCCAAACCTGCCACAACTAAAACCGATTTAGGAGCCATAAAATTTGAGTCTCTGCGATGGCAATTAACTTCACCAAGAAGCCTATCAATATCGGAATTTGACATCCTCTCCGCCGTCAAGAGGGATTCAGGGTGGCTTCATACACCAAAAGGAAAAACTAGAATGAGTTTTGGGTTGCTGCAATCACAATTTTAAGAAAGCGTCAACGAGAGAATCAGCGGTTCAAACGATTCCTTTCTGGTCAAGACTTACGCAATTGAGGACAACCTTCATTCCTCGGTTCTTCTCCCCAAGGAGAAAGGAATCTAGAAATCTTGTTCTCCTTTCTTAGGGAGAAGAGGGCTAGGGGGGAGGGCTTTCGAGAGCATTGCGTAAGTCCTACTGGTATGAAACCACCCTACCACCGCATGGGCGGATGGGATATTCCGCTCAAGAGGGTAGAGGGTTAATGCTAGTCAACCATGCCTCGACCCGATTTATGGGACGTGGTTACTTTTTATTCAGATTTTGACGGAGATTGCATCGCGTGGCGTAGTTGAATCGCTTCTTTGACGAGGGGAGCCAATCGCTCCCTCCAAAATCGAATATCTGGAAAGTTATCTACAATCTTCAGCACAATCTCCCACTGGCTTTGCTTGAGTGCTTTTTCGGCTTTGGCGTACAACGATTGTGCATGTTTCCAGTCAGAGGGCATTGTTTTGAGCCTTGCCTGGGCTTTGGGGTAAGCAGAACTGCTAGAAGGAATCGTTTTAGCCAGTGCTATTGCGCCTGGCAAGTCGCCTGCCTGATAAATCGCGATCGCGCTAGCCAAAATGCGATCGCCCTGATCCTCTATCGGCTTGGCTGCTATCTGAGCCGCCTTCGATCGCTCTTCATTAATTTGCTCTGCACTGCCGCAAACCGTTTTGGTCAGCGCTTGATCGACCCACCCTTGCACCGGAGAACTGACCTCAAACCAAGCTTCGTTGCCCCCGCGAACGGTCAGCATTTCTCCATTTTTCACCTGACCTACGACATTATTCGTCAGTTCAGCAGGCTCCGATCGCACATTTAGAGGCGGCTGCGGATCGTTGACGATCGTCCGACAATGAGGGTTGGTAGCCGTGGCGATCGCCGTAGACTGTACCGAAGACCTAGACCCATCAGACCGAGGATTCAAAACGGCATAGAAAGTTCCGGCAACCGTCACGACAGCAGTAATACAAGCTCCCACTATCAACGGATTCCATACCCCATTCACCTTAGAAACCATCGCGATGCCTCAGTTCTGCTACACAACTTTGCCAAGACCTTAGAAGCGGTCTAAATCTGTTTGTAGATTGCCCAGAACTGATCTTGAAACCTCTCTTACGAACCCAGAGAACCCCAAAAATTTCAAGCAGGTCAACTGAGGAAGTCTCTAAGGAAAACGTGACCCTCTGCCCAACGATCGGCTCTTCTGAAGTCAAAGTCTCTTGAGATCTTGCGCCTCTGGCAATCACCGCCCAAAACTGAAGTTCTGGCTTATCGCCTGGCTGACTGACAAAACCTTGCTGTTAGCCCGGAATTAAAACTTCGATCGAGTCGGGGGCATCGTTGAAACGGGGGCAAGATCTCAATTCACCTACTAGCTAGAAACCTTGAAGCGACTGGCAATGTAGTAGAAAGACTGGTAATAGCTATCAAACTCTTGGCTGGGTGAAGTACCCCCCCAAAAATAGCGGATCTTGTTGCGAACGATCGTTACCTGCATCGAGCTTAACTTTGCGTCAATTTTGATTTCAAGATTCCCTGATAACCCCTGCTGGGTCGTAAAATTCGACGGGGCTGCATTCTTGGCGGAGTTGCCCAAATCGGCGGTCGCCCACCCACGAATTTCCACATCGGGGTTCTCAGGGTTACTAAAGGCGATGCCGTCTCGATTTTCTGGAGGATTGGAGGCAACCCAGCCATCGGGGTAGAGAAACTCAAACCCAAAGCGATCGTTACGGTAGGTTTGCCAATTTCCCACAGAGGTGCGATTGTTGCCCTGACATCCCCAAAGGAGGGTGATCAAGCCCGCTCCCAGCAAGCCATTGAAGACGAAAGATTTGCGAGATAAGTTGCCGAAATGGATGCTCATATGTAAAGTGATGTAACAATAATGCCGTCATGCTGGTTTAGCATCTTGACAGCTTTAGAAACAGCCGATATCGTAATTCACATACCCGGGTAAAGCGACTGAGAGTTATATGCAAGACAAGCAAAAAGTCACATTGTATCTTCCGCCAGAACTGCACCGACAGCTAAAAATTCGGGCCGCCGTCGCCGCTGAAGCGATGTCAGCCCTAGCGGAAAAGGCACTTGTTTTCTATCTCACCCATCCTGAGGTGGTTGAGCAGTTAGAAGAAGCGCATGGTCAAGTCCATCGGATTTATAACTGTCCTGAGTGTACGACTCCAGTTGTCCTAAAGGATGGTGAGATTGTCCTCCTAGGTAAAGAGCCTAGCGTCATCACAGACGAGCCGTTGCCGGTTGAGAAGCAAAAGGTAAGCTCTGCCGCCGGAAACCAGGGTGAGGGTGAGCTAGTTCCTTGTTAGTCGCATGTTAGTCGCAAGCAATCTGGTTTAGCTTCATTGGTGCTTCATCGCCCTTTGTGATGTTTTTAGCAGACACGCAAGAAGCTCTCGTTTCACAATCGATCTGCGCCGTTTCTAATGGGTTGGGTGGTTATGCAAGAAGAGCTAAATATCCTTATACAAGCTCAGTATCCTTTAATCTACCTTGTGACCTCAGAAGAGGAGCGAGCCGAGCAGACCATTGCAGCGATCGCACAAGCTAAGCCTGTTCGCCGAGTCTACCTCTGGACTGTCACTCACGGAATTGTTGAGCACGGTCAGCCTCGTAATGTCACCCAGCACAATACGGTCTCCCCTGAAGCCGCGATCGAATGGGTGATGCGTCAGCGAGAACCAGGCATTTTTATCTTCAAAGATTTGCACCCCTTCATTGATTCGCCTGCGGTGACTCGATGGCTAAGGGATGCGATCGCCAGCTTTAAGGGCACTCAGAAAGCAATTATTCTGATGTCCCCTGTGCAAAACATCCCGATCGAGCTAGAGAAAGAAGTGGCTGTAATCGATTTTGCCCTGCCCGATATGGCAGAACTGAATCAAGTCCTCACCAATCAGCTTGAACAAGTTCGAGGCCGCAAGATCACCACTGAGACTCGCGAAAAACTTCTGAAGGCAGCCCTAGGGCTGACGCGAGACGAAGCAGAAAAGGTTTATCGTAAAGCACAGGTGACAGCCGGTCGTCTAACAGAAGAAGAAGTTGACATTGTTCTCTCTGAGAAGAAGCAGCTAATTCGTCGCAATGGCATTCTGGAGTATATCGAAGAAGACGAAACCCTCAACTCGGTCGGAGGGCTTGAGGAACTCAAAAAGTGGCTGACCCAACGATCGAACGCTTTCACCGAACGCGCCAGAGAGTACGGTTTACCCCAGCCGAAAGGAATGCTAATTTTGGGTGTACCTGGCTGTGGTAAGTCCTTGATCGCCAAGACTACCTCCCGACTTTGGGGCTTGCCGCTCCTGCGGTTGGATATGGGGCGGGTCTACGACGGCTCCATGGTAGGGCGTTCAGAAGCCAACCTCCGCAACGCTCTCAAAACCGCCGAATCAATCTCCCCAGCCATTCTCTTCATCGACGAGATGGACAAAGCCTTTGCCGGTACGAGCGGCTCTGCCGACTCAGACGGCGGGACATCCAGCCGAATCTTTGGTTCCTTCCTGACCTGGATGCAAGAAAAAACTTCTCCTGTGTTCGTGATGGCAACCGCCAACCGTGTAGAGCGTCTTCCTGGCGAGTTTCTCAGAAAAGGGCGCTTCGATGAAATATTCTTCGTTGACTTGCCCACCGCCGAAGAACGAAAAGAGATTTTCAGAATTCATCTCTCCAAACGTCGTCGTGAGATTGAACGATTTGACCTAGACCAGCTAGCAAGTGTCTGTGATGGCTTCTCTGGAGCCGAAATTGAGCAAGGACTCGTGGCTGCCATGTATGAAGCCTTTGCACAAGATAGAGAATTTACACAGTTGGATATTATTGCGGCCAGCCGAGCCACAATGCCGCTATCCAAAACTATGACAGAGCAGGTAACGGCCCTTCGGGATTGGGCCAGGCAGCGAGCGCGACCTGCTGCGTCCTCAGTCGCAGAATATCAGCGACTTGAGTTCTAAAAGCTTTCTCCTGCTTCCCAACAGGAGGAAAGACTGGCACTTGCCAGTAGTCTGCAAAAGCGCAATTAGCCAACCCGCTAAGAGCGAAAACCAAACGTTGTCGTTGTTTTCAAATTTCCACTGGAGGAAACCCAATGTCTCACTTTAGCACTCTGCGTACCAAAATCACCGACGCTGAAATTCTCAAGTCTTCGCTTCGCGACCTCGGCATCAACGTTAAGACTGAAGCTGATGTGCGGGGATACAACGGTCAGCGCGTTCGCTCTGATATCGTTGCTGTTCTCGATGGCGAATATGATTTGGGCTGGAGCCGCAATGCTGATGGTTCTTTTGACCTCATTGCTGACCTCTGGGGTGTCGCTAAAAAGCACAACCAAACCGAACTGATCAATTCCATCAACCAGAAGTACGCTGTGAACAAGACCCTCTCTGAGGTTAAGCGTCCTGGTCTGCAAAACGCGAACGTTAAGCTAGTTCTGCAAAAGTAGTTTCTCTGCGCGTTCCCAAGCTGGCGGGTTAGCCTTAGGTTAACCCGTTTTTTTGTGTCAAAATGTCACTGCTGCCGCCTTTTAACGAACATGACGCTTTTTGATGACGATCAGGATACTCAGATACGATCGCTGATTCGATCGTGTGGGCAGCAAGCAAAACAGATGTCCGCCCAAGGGTTAGAGGTTTTTGAGAAGGCTCCAGCAGATTTTGTGACGAACGTGGATCGTGCCCTCGATCGCCAACTCTCCGCTGGATTTGCCAAGTTTTTCCCGGCTGATGGCGTGATCACAGAAGAAAATTCTGCATCAAGACAGCAGTTTCAGTCAGGAAATGTGAGGCTTTGGTGTATTGACCCCATTGATGGTACAGAAGATTTTATTCGTCAGCAACCTGACTATGCGGTGATGGTAGGCTTGCTAGAAAAAAAGCAGCCCCTTGCAGGTTGGATTTATGCTCCCGAACCGGATGTGATGTATTACGGAGGGCGCGATCGGGGTCTGTGGAAAACTTCGGGAGGCTCGACCTCTGAGCCGTTAGCCGCCTCCCATCCACAACCGCCCTCGCCCAATCATTTCCGGCTAATCGTCGGCAACAAAGATCGGGAGAATTTTGGCGCAGCGATCGCTCAGTCGATTCCTGAAGTTGAGTTTGTCTATTCTTTGGGCAGCTTTGGACTGAAGGTAATGAATGTGATTATGGGTCAGGCTGGGCTGTATCTCTATTTAAATGGACGGGTCAAGGTTTGGGATACGGTTGCGCCCCTAGCGTTGGCAAAAGTCGCTGGATTAGTTTGTTGTGATTTAGACGGCAACGAGTTGAGCTACGCCTCTGACAAAATGAACCTAGAAACTTTAGCCCATCAGCAATCGATCGTCATTGGATGGGAACCCTATGTGGAGTCGCTGTTACCTAAAATAAGGTCAGTGGTTGCTTCCGTCATCAATTCTTAGTTGTACAAGTTGCGGCTGAGTAGAGAGGACGATCGAGCCGTTAAACCAAGGTCAATCATTTATTTTGGCTACATCCAAGGATCAGTAGAATTGCTCTGAGACAAGCCTACCTATCCTTGCCAAGATAAGAGGGAATGTGTCTCATCTGATACGTTTTTACATTTGATCATCTACCATAAACTTCTATCCTGAAGATCATTGTTCATGCAGACTGAAGTTTTCAGTGAGCTTTTTCCACTTCTTGCGGCGGCGAACCCAGAAACCCTAGACTGGCTGCTATCCGTGGCAACCGAACACGAATATCCCTCTGGTAGGGCTGTTTTGATGGAAGATGCCTGGGGTAACGCCGTCTATTTTGTGGTGTCGGGCTGGGTCAAGGTGCGTCGTCACTCTGGAACGGGCGAAGATGTAGCGACGCTGGCAATTTTAGGTCGAGGAGATTTCTTTGGAGAAATGGCGATTTTGGACGAGTCGCCGCGATCGACCGATGTCATTGCCCTGTCAAATGTGCGTCTTCTGAGCATTTCGGCGCAGCGATTTATCCAAACTCTGTTCAAAGATCCGCAGTTGCACCATCGAATGTTGCAGTTGATGGTCAGACGATTGCGTCAAACCAATTTCCGCTTTCAACTCCGCAATCAGCCGCCTGCCATTAAGCTTGTGAATACGCTGGTGGCGTTGGGTGAAAACTATGGTCAAGAATCTGGAGGTGGCATCAATATTTTCAATATTCCGCCTAAAGACCTGGCAGATGTGACCGATATTAGCATTGAGGAAGCCACCAAAATTCTCGAAAAGCTCGATAGCAAAGGTTGGATCAAAATCAACCCGCGTGAACAGGTGATTCATTTAGTGAACCTCAAGCAATTGATAACACTGGCAGGCAAGCGGTAGAGCTTACGGAGTGTCATTTGTTGTTACCTTTGGTGATTTTCGTCTAGGGTGACTGACCGACCCGTATTAGCATTCAAGCTGGAGCGATCGTACTTTTATTTAGGGTGTCAGGGTTCGATAAACCAGTGAACTGATGACTATAGGGCTTACGATCGCCCCCTTGCCTCAACGTCGGCATTCTTTCCCTCCTTCCAAAATGGCTAGAATCGAGCTTAGGATCGAGACGTAAATTGCGACGAAAAAATTATGTTTTTAGTCACTGGTGCAACGGGTGGGTTGGGTCGGCGAATCGTTCGCCAGTTGCGAGAGCAAGAGCAACCTGTCAGAGCGTTTGTGCGTTTGATGTCAGATTATGCAGAACTAGAAAATCGCGGTGCTGAGTTGTTCATCGGCAATTTATCTAGAGATCGCGACATTCAGAAAGCAATGCAGAACGTGCAGTTTGTGATCAGCGCCCACGGAGGAGAGAGTGAGCCGATTAGCTACCGCGCCAACCTGGAACTCATCGATCGTGCTCTAGAAGCCAATGTGCAGCATTTTGTGTTCATTTCAGTGTTGGGGGTCGATCGAGGTTACGACGATGCTCCGGCGTTCAAGGCCAAGCGCGAGGTTGAGAAATATCTGCAAGCAAGCGGATTGAGTTATACAATTCTGCGTCCAGCGGGGTTTTCGTCTAACCTACTGCCTCTAGCGGAACAGTTTCGCCGTACCGGAATCTACTGGCTGATTGGCGATCCAGAGAGCCGCACCTCCATTGTGAGCACCGATGATTTGGCTAGAATTGCGATCGCGGCCGTCTCAACGGAAGGCGCTAAAAATCAGATTCTCTCAGTCGGTGGCCCAGAGATTTTGCAGCGACAAGAAATTCCTCAGATTTTGAGGCGGATTTTTGATCGCGAACCTATTCTCTTAAATCCGCCGCTTTTGGCCTTTGATGGGCTACGTAATTTAGTAGGCGTTTTGAATCCTAAAGTCCGCGAGTCATTAGGAACTTTGAGGGCACTGTTGGCCAATGAGTTTTTTTGTACACCTGCCGAAGTAGAGCGAATTGAGTCACTGTTTCACTTGAAACTAGAAACCCTGGAAAGCTTTCTGCGGCGATCGATTAGCAACTAAAAGATGTGCGGACAAATCATGTACCCAGGGCATGGCCGTGCCTCTACCAGCATTCACCTGGGACGGGTATTTTATTGTCGTGCTTGTCCTTAAACTCCGATCGCCCATCCGAGCAGCATGGCGACGATCGCCCCAATCAGCGTATTAAAGATATTCACAACTTCATTGGTCAACCAATCAAACTTAGATTGCAGGGTTGCCCCGATTACGCTTTCTAAGTTCGTGGCGACAAAAGCAGCGAGAATGCACAACGCGATTGAGATCGGGGCAATCATACCGACAAACCAGGCTAAGAGGGCGATCGCGATCGCGCCTACAATTCCCGCCAGCGTTCCTTCTAAGCTGACTGCGCCCTCAGTTCCTCGTGGCACGGGTTGCAGGGTGGTAATCAAAAAAGTTCTTTTTCCATAGGCTTTGCCAATTTCGCTGGCACAGGTGTCTGACAGTTTGGTGCAAAAGCTGGACACATACCCCAGCAGCAAAACTGAAATCAAAGCATCTTGATTCCAAGCTTTTGCCAACAGCACACCCAAAGCGCACAGAGTGGCAGTTAGCGCTGAACCCCAAACATTTTCGGGGCCGCGTGCGCCCGATCGCTGCTCTGCAATCCCCAGGGCTTCTTTTTGTGCCTTACCGACAAACGTAATCCCAGATCCCACCAAAAAATAGAACCCTACTACGGCGTAGCCCTGCCAGCCCAAGATTCCCCAAACTATCACACCGAGCACCCCAGCGTGAATGACCCCTGCCAGGGTGAGCAGCTTTTTAGGGGCAAGCCAGACGATCGTCAAGAGAACGGTATTGAGCACGATCGCAACTAGCCAGGGGGTCAGGAAGAAGTCAGAAAGGACAGAGGGGAGCATGGTTGAGTATTATATGGGTCAGAGCATTTTGCACTTTGAGATTGGCGACTTTATTAACCCGGCATTAGCCCGGCAATGTTGGTTGTGACCCGTTTGGAGGTTGTGCTTCGACTTCGCTCAGCCCTCAACGGCTCCGTGAGTTGAGCGGAAGCGAGGCCCAGTCCCATTGCTCCGATCGGAGCTTGGGTTGCCAAGTTAATAGAGTCTAGAAGCCTGCTGGAAGGAAGGGGACGAAGCAGTATGGGTCGCCCTCATCCTTTAAATTGATATCACTCTGATTAGAGATTCGCGATAATTTATTGTGACATCCTCAAACTTCTGATTCACCTCCCATGACTTCTCCCATTCTGTTTCATCTGGCTTTCCCAGTGAGTGATATTGCTCAGACCAAAGAATTTTATGTGGATGGATTGGGCTGCATTTTGGGGAGAGAAAGCCCTCAAGCAGTGATTCTCAACCTGTATGGGCATCAACTTGTGGCCCATCTTACAGAGGAGCCTCTAGCCCCCCAACAAGGAATTTATCCGCGACACTTTGGGCTGATATTCACGAGTTTGTCAGATTGGCAAAGCCTTCTAGAACGGGTTCAGCAAAAGCAATTGGCGCTTTATCAGCAACCCAAGCAGCGCTTTGGCGGCACACCCTTAGAACATCACACCTTTTTTCTCTCAGACCCGTTCTCTAACCTGATGGAGTTTAAATATTACGCACATAGTTCAGCGATTTTTGGCGATCGTGACTATGGGCAGATTGGCGATCGCTAATGAAACGCGGTCAAGAATTCAATTCTCCCTAGCTGAGGGCCCTGACAACCGCTTCTAACCCCTTCGAGTTTTTAACCATCCAGGCGTGAAGCGGAACCCCCACTTGCATGTCTCGTCCTACGGGAAGTTGAGAACTATTTGCGGGCACGATCATCAAATCTAGAGGTGTCCAGATCGAGGTAAAGCTCAACCGATCTAGCATCCACATATCTTGATTGAGATCGTTGAGAAACGGACTATTGGGACGCATCTGTACACAACCTGGCCGCTGGGAAAGATAGGCAGTTAATGTGCCATTGTGAGGCGAAGCGATCGTAATAAACTTCTGCACACGATCGAGACCACCCAGGCGTTGAATATAATATCGGCTCACAATTCCGCCCATACTAAAGCCCACCAGATCGAAGGATTGGTCTGGCGGCAAAGTAGTCTCGACAAATTGAGCAAGCTGTTGGGCGAGGTAATCAAGGGGACGATCGCCGTTCGAGGGAATCAAGTCTAGAGTGTAAACCTTCCAACCGTGGGAGGCTAGATAGCCCGTCATGGTTCTAAAGATAGCGTTGGTGTCAGTCAGTCCATGCACTAAGACAACGGAATTGCGCTCTGTGGGGGTCATCGTTAAAGAAATAGAGATGATATGTCTAGCTTAGGGGGGGCGATCGTCGCTTATCAAGTGTCTATGACAGCGTTTGCAACGTCATTGATTATTTATAAAATGCATTTCGACCGCGCCCAATGCTCAAAATTTCCATTATGAGGAGGGGGGGGAGCGCAGTCGAAACTCACCTCAGTGGTGTGTTTTGTTGCCAAGCTAATGTGTCCGATCGTAGCTAAGCATTGGTAAAGTCTTGAGAATGTCCACACTGCTTGCAGAAGGGCAGTTTTTTGTAGGTTAATTCGTGACAGTTTTGACATTCAACATATTGAGAATAGCCACAATGAGGGCAGTGTAAATCGTGCTGTCGAATTCTTCTAGCACAGCGAATACATTCCGATCGTTGAACTCTTATGGGTGCTTGCGCTTTAGTGTTGAACGCAAATTTTTGAAAGAATTTGATGATGCCAAAACCAATCAGTGGAATCAGCAAAATATAGACATAGTTGATCAGAAACAGTAGCCCACCAAACAAAGCGTTGATCAGTCGAAAGATGAATTCAAAAAGCGCCCCAACTTGAAGAAACTCAAAGACCTTAAAGATTAAAGGAATAAAGAAGATTGCCAACAAGTGCCAGCTAATGAGCGAAATTAACCCATAACCTTTTCTTTGAGCAAACCTGTAAACAATCAACGCTATAAAAATAAGCGGTAGCAAAAAGAGCGATTGAAGGGCAAGCTGAATGCTGGGATACCAAAAAGATGATTGTTGATAGCCTTTTTCGACTTCTTCAAAGCTGCCACCATCTTTAAGAAAAGCAAGGAAGCTTAAACTTTCTTGTTTGGCAAGCAGTTCATTTTTGAGGCTAGTAAGTTCTGTCTTTAGGGTTGCGATCGCCCGATTGTTTTGGTCGAGTTCTTGTTTGGCTTTCTCAGCCGCAACTGAATTGATGGATTGCCCCCGTGGTTGACCTGCAATTTTTTCTAGTAGTGTAGAGTCGTATTGAGCACGAATGTTGCGATTGGTTTGTTCGATCGTTCCTACTCGATTTTGTTTTTGATTAATCAACCTACTGTTTTTGATTATCAGGAGTTCTAAGTTTGTCTTTGAAGTCAGCATACGTTAGACAAGTTTCAGAAATGTTGCCTAAACGCCCAATTTTTGCTTGTTGATAAGCCTGACGAAAGTTAATTGCGTTCAGCGAAGGTGAGGACGTAAAAGCAGGTTGAGAACGGGAAAAATCTATCTGAGGTGAGGCTGTGAGTGCAGACCGAATCACATCATATTCTTTGGTTTGACTAGTTTGATCTTGGTAGCTTTTCCATTCTGAATAGCAGGGATAAGCTTGCGATGGGCTGACGTGCCATCGGCTAATATCATCTAGACCTGCAAACACATTAAATAGGATGAACAGATCAATCAAAATAAGGACAATTAAACTGACCTTATTGAGTGGTTCGTTGTTAATTGTTCTAGCGCGATTGAAGAAACGGTTGAGAAAACGGCGAGTTCTGGCAAACATACGTATGTATTGATGAGGCGTTAGTAGTAGGGAGAATCTTTCTCTAAGTCCTAGGATCAAACTACAAGCAGATTGCCTCTACGATCGTAGATTATTGTGTCAGTTTGAAGAACGTCTAGCTACAGTACTCAATTTATAAATTACTGGCAAAGTTTTGTAGCGTACGATCGCTCAACCTATCTGACAAAATCCATAGTTATTCTCAAGTTGTTCTCGACATCCGGCAGGTTTTTGGCTGGGTCAATTAGCAGATTTCTAGGAATTGCCAGCCATTCGAGAGAACCCTTGCGTCCATTTCTGCATGTTTTTTAAACCTAATGGAGACGTGAGATTGTAGTGCAGTGGCGTGATTGTAATGTAGTTATCACGGTTTGCCTGCACATCGGTCGGTACATCGTTGGGCACATCAGGATCGTCAATATCCTCTAGCAGTTCGCCTGCCAACCAATAGTAATTTTTGCCCCTGGGATCGGTGCGCTTTTCAAACACATCGGTATAGCGACGCACTCCCTGACGGGTAACGATCGCTTGCTTGATTTCGTCTGGCGGCACAGCGGGAACGTTCACATTCAGCAACATCAATTCTGGGAAGGGCTGCTTCTCTAGTTGCTGCACTAGCGAGCAAGCAAAATCTGCGGCGGGCTGAAATTCTTTAGAGGCAAAGCTTGTCAGACTAAATGCCACACTGGGAATGCCTTCAATCACCCCTTCCATGGCGGCCGACACCGTACCCGAATAGAGCACATCTGTACCCAAATTTGATCCATGATTGATGCCCGATAGCACCAAATCAGGGGGGCTGTCGAGCAGTGCCCACAGTGCCAGCTTGACGCAATCAGACGGAGTTCCCGAACAGGCCCAGGCTTGAATGGTGGAATGAAAAATTTCAGTCATCACCTCGGCGCGAATGGGGTCATGCAGGGTCAACCCGTGCCCCGTCGCCGATCGTTCGCGATCGGGGCACACCACTGTCACGTCGTGCCCTGCTTCCGCCAGCGTATTCGCCAGTGTCCGAATTCCCAATGCGTAAATTCCATCATCGTTGCTGATCAGTAGTTTCATCAAAATTGCCCCGGCTCGTTTGCGTTTCTATTGTGGCTTGCGATCGCAACAGCGCCATAAATTATGAATTGCCCTCCTTGCCCTGTATCTCCCGAAGACGGTGAGCTTAGGAGATTTCTAGCAAACCAGTGATCCGCTGTCTTCGACTTTGCTCAGAGCGAAAGTCGGAAGGTCATCTCTTTGTTAGAAATCGCCTTAGGGATTTGCGAGTTCATCATGTCCCGCCAGCCAGGTTGAGCGGAGCCAAAACCCGATTCACGAGTCTTTTATTTTCATGCAAACCCCTTAACTCTTGCGTCAGGTGCAAGATCTCAGTCAGCCGAACCAGGTGCAGCAACGCCAAATCTATTAGACTAAACAGCAGAGATGAGCCACTACTCTCTCGCGAAACCTGTCGAAGACAACCCCTCATTCCTCCTCTGTTATGACTGCTCAGACGATCGAACTCGAATCTCAACTCGAAGCCATCCGCCAAGAAGCCCAACAGGCGATCGCGGCCGCTGACAGCCTTGATCAACTAGAACAACTCCGCGTCAAATATCTCGGCAAAAAGGGTCCGATTCCGCAGGTGTTGGGGGGGATGGGCAAACTTGATCCAGCAGAACGTCCGCGCATTGGGGCCCGTGCTAATGAGGTGAAGGAGTCGATTCAGGGTGAGATCGATCGCAAGCGCACTGATCTGCAAACGGCGGCCATTCAGGCAAGACTGGAAGCAGAAGCGATCGATGTCACCATGCCCGGAGTCTATCGACCCCAAGGTCGCACCCATCCCCTGCATAGCACCACGGATTTAGTGTTAGATATCTTCGTGGGGCTAGGCTACACCGTGGCGGAAGGGCCCGAAATGGAAACAGACTACTACAACTTTGAGGCGCTAAATTTTTTGCCCGACCATCCGGCGCGAGACATGCAAGACACCCTGTATTTGCCCGACGGCAACCTGCTCAGAACGCACACTTCAACGGTGCAGGTGCGCTATATGGAGTCTAATGAGCCACCCATTCGCATTGCCGTGCCGGGGCGAGTCTACCGTCGCGATACGGTGGATGCAACTCACTCGGCGGTGTTTCATCAGATTGAGATTTTGGCCGTAGACGAAGGGTTGACCTTCACAGATCTCAAGGGCACGATCAAAGTGTTCTTGCAAGAACTTTTTGGGGATTTGCCGATTCGTTTTCGTCCCAGTTTTTTCCCGTTCACGGAGCCATCGGCTGAGGTAGATGTGCAGTGGAAGGGGCGTTGGCTAGAAATTTTGGGCTGTGGAATGGTTGACCCTAATGTGCTGAAAGCAGTAGGGTACGATCCAGAAATCTACACGGGGTTTGCCGCAGGGTTTGGGGTCGAAAGATTGGCGATGGTGCAACATCAAATTGATGATATTCGTCGGCTCTACAGCAGCGATTTGCGCTTCTTGAAACAGTTTTAGCTAGCTTGCTGAAATGGCATTATCTTGTCATGCTGTCTAGCACTCTAGGAGGTGCTTTAAAACTCCGTTGCTGCGGTTTCATCCCACCTGTGGCTCAAAGTCTGGGCTAACTGGGCGAAGTCCGTTTGAACGGACTGGCAGCCGAGTCTTGTATTCAGTCCCTTGAGTGGGCTGGGTTCGGTTAGCCCTGGATTTTCAATTTGGGGTGAGACGCGATCGTAGCCAGAGGGTTTTGAAACACGCCCTAGCCCTCTTCGCCAGGAGACTGAACCGGCGACGATGAGATCGAGAAGTCACCCAACAATTGACGAGATTTTTGAATTAAAAGATCAACACTTTCTGCTAATGATAATTCCGTCAAAATAACGGGATGAATTTGCACATTTCGTCGTTGTAGATCAAACAAATAAGTCTGGTCGTAGTAGTCTAAAACAAGCTCGATCGCAGGTGATAAATCTCCCTGTTGAATATGAACGATCGCAGCTTTGGCGTTTTGTCCGCCTAGCTTTTTACTAATTCTCTCGGTGGCTGCAATCAATGCATCGGGATTCGCTGAACCATATACTTCGAGCAAAATTTTAATGCGTTGCGATCGCGATCGCTCGACTTGAATCACGGGAGAGTGCGACATCAGCCCAAAAATTTCGTCCGGCACACGGCAGATGCCCACCCGCCGACTTTCTGCCTCGACCCAAACCGGGCGCTGCGGATCAAACCCCAGCCACTCCAGGGTGATCAGATTCTCAAATTGCTCATTGGTCGGCTGCGGTGGCAAACCCAAACTGCCATAACTACTGCCGCGATGGTTGGCCAGTTGCTCCAAATCGAGCACCTGTTCGCCCCGTTCTGCCAGATGATGCAGAAGATGGGTCTTGCCCGTGCCCGTCATGCCGCCCAAAATGATCATTGGCTGAGATCGAGACCACTGCAATCGACCCCAGCGCCGAAAGGCTTTGTATCCTCCTTCTAAAAGCGACACCTCAAATCCGGCTGTTTCTAGCAGCCAAGACAAGCTGCCACTTCGCATCCCCCCGCGCCAACAGTGCAGCCGCACCCGTCGATCGGGAGCCAGTTTTTTGGCAGTTTTGACAAGTTGAGCGAGTTTAGGGCCGACGAGTTCTAACCCCAGATCGATCGCCTGTTCTCTGCTTTGTTGTTTATAGCAAGTGCCGATCTGTGCCCGTTCTGAGTTGCTAAATAATGAAAAGCTGACCGCTCCGGGAATGTGCCCCTGCTCATATTCTCCAGGGCTTCTCGCATCTAAGATCACAGGAGACATTTTCAGAAATTCGTCAGGGCTGAAAGACTGCGGCATGGGTAGAAGCGAACAGGGCACAAACCTCCATTTTAAGCCTCTCCAGGAAGCACGATCGCCTTGCTTGCCCGGTGATTTTGATCGCTATAGCGATCCTATTTGGGTTGCGAGAGAGAATGCCTGTGGAATCCTTTCCCACAGAGCTTCTCACCCTCACCCATCATTTAAGCCTGCCCTGGGTACTTTATTTTCGCGATGGCTGCTCAATCAAGCATAGCCCTGCGGAATGCTAGGCAAATTCATAACGGAGCGATAGCCCACTTCTGCCTCGGCCACCGAAGGAGCCTGACGCTTGGTGCTCCATTGGCTACGATCGCACAAAGCTTGCTTTAAGTCATTCACATTCACGTTACACATTTCACCATCTTTGACAATCATTTTCCCATTTACCCAGGCATGATCGACGACATTAACCGGGCGGCCCAAAACAAGTAACCCGATTGGATCGGTTCGTGGTAACAGCGAAAGATTCATCAAATCGTACAAAACCAAATCTGCTTTCTTTCCAATGGTTAAAGATCCGAGGTCATCACTCAGATTTAAACCCTTTGCACCGCCTAAAGCTGCCATTTCTACAGCTTCGTGGGGGGTGATCCAGTGGTGATAGTCTAGATCGGTCACGTTGTGCAAAATTGATCCGATCTTGATGGCTTCGAGCAAATCTTGAGAATCGTTGCTAGCAGACCCATCACAGCCGATCGCCACATTCACCCCTGCCTGACGGTATTTGAGAATAGGAGCAATTCCACTGCCGAGCCGCAAATTACTCAGTGGATTGTGCACCACGGTCGATCGCGTCTTTGCCATGATCTCAATGTCTGCATCGTCGAGCCAAACACAATGGGCCAGAGAGGTACGATCGCCGAGGTAGCCAATTGTTTGCAAATGCTCTACCGCGCTACAGCCATACTTTTCTTGGGCGAGTAGCTTCTGAGCCTTGGTTTCGAGCAAGTGAGCGTGACGGCAAAGGCTATAGCGATCGCTGAGATCAATGCAACCCTCAAACAAAGCATCCGAACAAAGCTGCAACCCCGTCGGCGCAACGAGAAGATTGATTCCATCGTCGGGTCGGTGAAAGCGATCAACTGCCTCTTCGACCAAGGCCAACGTCGCCTCGGTTGTGCGAATATAGCTCTCATATTTTTGCTCACACCCACCCGTCGGAATGCCCGATGCCAGCGCTTGGTCTTGGATCAAGGGCGCGACAAATGCCCGAATGCCCACCTGACGGTAGCCCCGAACGGCAGCAGCGATCGTCTCAAGCTCCTGCCCCGGAATCATCACCAAATGGTCAACGACACTGGTTCCGCCCGACAACAGCGTTTCGACGGCAGTGCCCACCGCGCTTAGATAAACTTGCTCTGGGTCAAGCGGCGCAAAGTCGTAGAGTTCTGCGATCCAAAGTTCTAGAGGGAGGGGGGAAATGATACCCCGCTGCCACATTTCGGAGGAATGGGTGTGAGCATTGACGAACCCTGGCAACAGCAATTTATTGTGACCGTCGATTGGAGTTCCGATCGTACTCAAATGGGGTGCAATAGCGTGAATGTGATGGTCTACAATCTGCACGTCAACCGGAGTATAGCCCGTGTCAGAAGGAATCAGAGCGTTTTGGATGGTAAAGCTCATGGGGTATGGGAAAGATCAGGGTCTTTTATCTTAATGTGAACCGCAAGGCGATCGTAGGTCTGCACCCCCCGCTACAAACTAGGGGTCTGTCAAGACTTCATTGTGTGAGTTAAAGACTCATAAAATAACACCCCTCACCTCACCCGAAGGCACACAATCAAGCCTGACAAACCACTAGGGCATGTTTTAACGTGAATTCGATGCCGCTCAAAGTGCCCTCATCTTCCCAGCCTCTTTCTCTCCAGGGAGAAGAGAGCCAGAAGTCTGTGACTCAAAGTTCGGGCTAACTGGGCACTGAATTGTTAAGCTATGTGAAGGAATCTATTCTAAGGGGCGATCGCCATGCTGGCTCAAGCGCGTGAAGTTCAAGATGCTCAACTCCCGGCGGGGGGCACAGATCCTGATCGCTTCGACTGTAAAGAAGCCTGGTATCCGGTCTATTACCTGCAAGATCTCGATCCAACCACGCTCCACAAATTTACGCTGCTCGGTCAAGATCTCGTCATCTGGTGGGATAAAAATACTGGCTATTGGCGAGCGTTTGAAGATCAGTGTCCCCATCGTCTTGCGCCCCTTTCAGAAGGCAGAATCGCCGAAGATGGCCTACTAGAGTGCCCCTATCACGGCTGGGCCTTCGAGGGAGACGGGACGTGCGATCGCATTCCTCAACAGCCTTCTGATAGCACCGCCCACTATTCAAAACGCGCCTGTGTTGCGTCTCTACCCACCGCCGAACGGCAAGGCTTACTCTTCGTCTACCCTGGGCAGGCTGAGAATGCGCCCTGTGTGTCAGTTCCCATTATCGAACCGATCGAAGAAACGCCCGATGAGTGGGTGTGTCTCAATACGTTTCGTGATTTGCCCTATGATGCCCTGACGTTGCTAGAAAACGTGCTCGATTCGAGTCATGTGCCGTTTACCCATCACCGATCGGTGGGCAATCGATCGAATGCGGCTCCGGTTGAGCTAGAAGTGTTGGAGTCGAGTCGGCAAGGTTTCACGGGTTTCTGGGCAGATGGGCCACGCAAAGGCACATTGGGGCAACAACACAGCCTTTTTGTCGCGCCCAACCTGATGTGGCATGATCTCACCTCCAAACAATTTGGTCGCACGATGACCGTTGTTTACGCGACCCCCATCCGCAAAGGAGAATGTCGAGTGTTTGCTCGCTTTCCTTTCAAGTTTTCCTCTAAACTGCCGGGCTTTTTCATCAAACTCACGCCGCGCTGGTACTCGCACATCAGCAACAACAACATTCTCGAAGACGATCAAATCTTCCTTCACTACCAAGAGCGATATCTAGCCGCAAAGGGGGGCGGTTTCAATTTCACAAAGGCGTTCTATCTGCCCACTCGCGCCGATTCTTTTGTCTCAGCATTGCGAAAATGGGTGAATGAATTTCAGGCTGATCCCTTTCCGGGTGAAGCGCTCTCGCCACCTCTTGCGATCGAAACGCTGCTCGATCGCTACCACTCCCACACTCAACATTGCGCTAGTTGTCGTCAAGCGCTGGCTAATATTCAAAGAATTCGATCGCTGACAGCCATCCTTGGAGCCGTCTCCTGGCTCGTGTTTCCCTTGCTGGCTCTCAATCAGCCCACCCCGATCTCGCTCCTTTCTAGTCTTGTTCCTCTAACAGGGGCGATCGTTTGGTATGGTTTGGGCAAATTAGAGCGTCAATTTTACCAAGGTCGCAGAACGCCCCCGCGCAATCTGCCTGAGAAAAATAAACCTAAGGGATCTGCGAATTGATACTGTACCACCAGCCAGGTTTCGACTGCACTCAACCTTCAACCCTCCTCGATCGGGGAGGTTGAGCATACAAATCAATTGCAAGCTCTGAAGTAGCATCTGTCGCACTTCTCTGGGCCTAGTAGAATGCGGCGTAAGTTTGGCAACCACTGGGAGGGTTTAGGGTGTGGGGTGTGGG
>JAAUOZ010000074.1 GCA_012034655.1 Leptolyngbyaceae cyanobacterium CSU_1_3
TCAACCCTGATTGCTTTGCAATTTTACTCAACCCTGATTGCTTTGCAATACAGTGCGGGCTTCCCAGCCTCACGATCGAGCCTTCCTGGATCACCGCCACTTGACTAGATTCAGGTTCTACTCGTACCTGAAAATCACCTAACCTTCGGCGGCTACGGGTTCGGCTTCGGCTTTGGGCACTTCTTGCTTGACCGTCAGATAGCGAATGACCTCGGTGCTGATTCGCATGGCTCGCTCCATGCCTGCGATCTGACTGCCATCGCCGCTGTAGTTCATCTGAATGTAGATGCCTTCGCGGTGTCTGTCAATTTCGTAGGCTAGACGGCGTTTGCCACGGTGTTGGGTTTCGATGATTTCTGCGCCATTGTCTCGCAGCAGGGATTGGTACTTTTCGATCGCCTGATCGACGGCCTCATCGTTGAGATCGGGGCGCAAAATGTACATTGTTTCGTAAATGAAATTCATTCCAGCTTTTCTCCTTATGGACAGGTCGGCTTTTTCAGGGTTGAGGTTTCTCAGTAGGGAATTGTGCCAAAGAAATACTTGACCTGCTACTCAGTTCCCCAATAATGAAAAAGCAAGGACTTATCATTCTATCCCAGTTTTTAAGCAATCCGGGCAAAGTCTAGAGTCTCAAGCCGCTTCATCTACGAAAAGTGTGATTCACGAACGCTTGATTTACAGACGCTTCATCCACCACAAAGCACCTCTTCTCCTATGGCACAGCGCTATGTTCGAGTTCAAACCCTAGATGGCAAAATTTTTTATGGCTTGTTGCAGATCGATCGCCGGGTTCAGGTTTTAGATGCACCACCCTGGATGAAGGGGCAACTCACCGATCGAGTAATAGATGCCGAAAGCTACCAAGCCCTAGCCCCCTGTGCGCCTTCTAAAATTGTGGCGGTGGGCAAAAACTACGCCAACCATGCGGCCGAAATGGGAACGCCCGTTCCTCAGGAGCCTTTGTTGTTTCTGAAGCCGCCGACGACAGTGATTGCCATGGAGGCTGAGGTAGTTTACCCCTCGGAGTCTCAGCAAGTTGATTATGAGGGGGAGTTGGCGCTGGTGATTGGCGATCGCTGTAGCCACTGCACACCCGAAGAGGCGCACAGCAAGATCTGGGGATATACGATCGCGAATGATGTGACGGCGAGAGATTTGCAGAGAAAAGATGGCCAGTGGACACGGGCTAAAGGTTTCGATACATTCTGCCCGCTTGGCCCGTGGGTCGTGCGCGAGATCAATCCGGGGGCACGGTTGCAAACTTTCTTAAATGATCAGCCTGTGCAGTCAGCGGCGATCAGTGAGATGGTATTTCCGCCGGATGTGTTGGTGTCGTATATCAGTCGAGTGATGACCCTGTTGCCCGGAGATGTCGTGCTGACAGGGACACCAGCAGGTGTAGGCGCGATCGGCGTGGGCGATCGCGTCCGAATCGAAATTGAAGGCATTGGCTACTTAGAGAATTCTGTGATTGCACGAACCGTTGCTCCACAGGAATCGCAGACCTAGCGCACCTGCATATAAACCGCCTCTGAAATGGTTGGAATCTCTGCGTACTTTCCAAGGGCGGATTGAATCACAGAAAACCCAACCGCAGCAATCATCCCTAGAAAAATCGTGTTGAATAGCGTCTGGGTCAAGAACAGGCTGGAGCCAAGAATCGGAGCCAAGACGTATCCCCAAATCAGCCCGACCAGACTCAGCACGATCCCAAACAGGATGGCTTGCATCGTGTTGAAGCGAATGAAGTGAGCAATACTCTCGTTTCTCACCACGAGTAAGAAGAGTGCGAAAAAGACAATGAAGGAAACAATTCCTCCTAGGCTGCCGTAAACTGCCAAGAGGGGCGACAGAGGAATGGCAATTACTCTGAGCACGGGGCTTAGAAAGGATTGTGTCAAGATCAGGGGGCGACCCACCAAAGTGATCAAGTCAAGCAACGGCAGCAGATAGACGAGACAGGCAAAAATGCGATCGGATACAGTCGTAGACCCACGCCAAGCCATGTGGATTCTCCTAGTTCAAGTGTAGGTTTAGAGATCTCTTGCACAGAATAGCAGCTTAAATTGGCGATCTGGTTTGAGAAAATTTGATTAGTTTCATCCTAATCCCTACCTTTAAATTTCGCTAACCGACTCACAATTTGCAGCATCTTAAGAATGTGGATTTATGAATGCCGAGATCTTCGCCCTCATCCCCTCACCCCTGCTCCCAAGTTGGGAGAGGGCGAGACCACCTTGCAGTTGACGGAATTATTTAATCTACGGTCCTTAGTAATCTGTCAAGAATTTTTTGAGAGGTTGAAAACCCCTTAAAAATAACCTTTTCTCCGCTCCCCATTCGTCAATTAAAGTTTGACAGACTACCAGAGATGAGTTCTGGTAGAGGCATGGCACTGCACTGCCTCAGCGAAACATGAGATTGATTTGCACACCTCTTATTGAATGTCAGCCACACGAAACCCCATCTGGCATTCATACTGATCAGGCTGGGCTTCAGTGAGCTTGCGAAGAGCGTGACCACAGCGAAGTTGTCCTTGATGCCAGCGAGGTTGACCCGTCTGATCGGCTAGCAAGCAGGTCTGGCAAATCTTTTGGGAAGGAACGATCTGATCGCCCACCAGGATGACTAACATGCCCTATACCTCCAGTAGACTTCACGAGACTTCACGAGACTTCACATTGAGATGGCGATGGTTAAGCTTCTGACGAAAAACTGGTGATCCCCGGATGTAATTCAATTTTAGAGTAGCTTTTTGAGGGTGTCCGGTAAGTCGTATACAGCTTCATGAAGGAGGCTGCGATCGATATATTCCTTAACGCCTGCGCGGAGCTTTAATATATTTTTGAAACCAACCTGATAGGCTGGCTTGTTTGATTTCGGTCATGTGAATGAACTCGCTAAATTTGGCGATCAGTTCGGGGTTGCGCCAGCCCTTGTCGGTTTCTTCGGCGATCATGCTCAGCGCTTCTTCGGGTGAAAAAGCTTTTTTGTAGGGGCGTTCGCTGGTCAGTGCGTCGTAGATGTCAATCACCTGAAAGATTTGAGCTAGATGAGGAATTTCCCCTTCGGTCAAGCCATCGGGGTAGCCGGAGCCGTCCCAGCGTTCGTGGTGATGGCGAATAATTGGCACAACACCGCGCATGGTTCGCAGGGGCTGACAGATTTTTTCACCGATCAGGACGTGCTGCCGCATCAGGTCCCATTCTTCGGCGGTTAGTTTGCCTCGTTTGAGCAATACTGCATCTGGGATGCCGACTTTGCCAATATCATGCAGATACCCTCCCCACATCAGATCTCGCACTTCAGGACGAGACAACCCCAAAAATTCACCGAAGGCTTTGCCGCGCATCACCAACCGTTCGCAGTGATCCCCTGTATTGGGATCGCGGCTTTCGACGGTGCGAGCGATCGAAAACAACACCTTTTCTGCATGATCTAGATCTTCATTCAGCCGCTTCTGACGAATCAGCGACTTAACTCGTGCCGAAAGTTCTAGCTGATCGAAGGGTTTGGTGAGAAAGTCGTCGCCGCCCGCTTCGATGCCTCTGAGACGAGCACGGCGATCGTCTAGGGCGGTGATAAAGACAACCGGAGTCAGTCGGGTGTGCTCGTCTTCTTTGAGGCGGCGACAGACTTCGTAGCCATCCATGCCGGGCATCATCACATCCAGCAAAATCAGGTCAGGGTTAGCTTCCAAGACTTGGGCGAGTGCGGCTGCACCACTTTCTGCCTCAATCACGTCGTAGCCTTCTACAGATAGGAGAGCTAAGGCGGTCAGGCGGCTAGACGGATGATCGTCTACCACAAGAATTCTAGGTCGCTCCAAATCAAGGTCGTTCACGTTGGAAAAACCCTAAACAATTGAGTAATAGAGATAAAAATAGAGCCAAATTTCTGAGAACTGATGGCCTAAATTCAGCATTGTAAGTACGCCAAACCGCTTTAGCGCTCTTTTTCTAGTATGGGCAAATATTTTTATGAAACAATCAGGCTTTTCACGGAGATCAGAAAATCCTTCCCTTAAGAGATGAAATCGGATGACAGCGGCTAAAGGTTGAATAGAAAAAGACTTTGAACGGTAAGGGTCAATGTTTTGCCAGAGATGAGATCTTATGAGAAGTCTAGGGTGTTAGCCAGGGGGATGGACTCTCTACTCTCTACTCTCTACTCTCTACTCTATACTTTCGTTGACAGGGAAGCGATCGATTAAGCCAATCGCTCGCAGGGCGTTGGTCTGAATTTGTCTGGGGGCGTGGGGAATGTGGGGAATTTGGGAGAGAAAGTCTAGGGTGCGGCGCAGCAATCGCACGACATCCCCTTCATCCAGACTGGTGTTGGCGCAAAGTTCTACCCATTCGGTTCCCAGGGCCCACTGTTCTACCAATCCAATGAGTTCACCTTCGAGCCAGACAGGGAGCGTGACCTGGTGGCGGCGCTGAATCTGGAAGAGTTGGCGACGGATTCCGCGCAGCCCTGCTAACGCTTCCTCCACGGCTGTGGAGACTTCGTAGCGCGTCCAGCTATCAGGGCGAGAAACTTCTGTCACTAGGGCGGCACAAGCTGCTGCCAGATGTTGAGGATCGAGATTGTCTAATTCGCCGGACATGATCGCTAGGCCCAGCCAGAGTTCGTTGTCGCCCCGGATGGCAGCGGTTGCCTGCCCTAGGTCGGTGGGAAGAAGGCCGTGCAGGCAGCCAAAGTTTTGTAGGATCTCGATCAGATTAAGAAACTCTTCCCAGTGGCGTTGGGTTTGGCGATCGAGCTTTTCCTGGCGATCGCGAATTTCTTCGGTTAGGGTTTGGATGCGTTTCTGGCGCTTGAGCAGGTAACTGCGATCGCCCCAGGCGTGGACGGGATGGGCGGCAATCTGAGCGTGGATGGCTTCCATGCGTTGCAGTTGGGCGTAGACTTCGGGCGCGTCATCGGCCAGTCCGGGGGCATCGGGGATTTTGCGGGCGATAAACGCCGTCACTTCGTCGCCGTTGCGGGTTTGCCCTGGTTTGGGCGGTAGGTCTGAGGGCGGCAAAATCTGATCGACTTCGCGCAAGCGGGGTATTTCGCCGCGCAGGTTGGCTACGTCGGCGACGGTGCAAATGTACCAACGATTGTTTTGCCCCAGGCAAGCAAGGTATGGAAACTGACCCGATCCCTGAAACTTTGTCACCAAAACTGCGGGTAAGGGGTAGGTCGTGCGGACGTGTTCCCCTTTGAGGGTGACGAGTGTTCCGGCGACAGCGAAGGAGAGGGCGATCGCCATTTCTCCGGACTGCATTTCGTCTGCCTGATGTTGCAGGGTTTTTAGCAGGCGCTTTTCTTCTTTGAGGCGTTCCTGGAGTTTTTCGTATTGGGTCAACAGTGACCAATCAACAGATTCGGCCTGGGCTTGGAGTTGTTCGAGTTCGACTTTGCAGCGATCGACTTCTTGCTGTTGAGGGCGAAGGTAGAGAGTGGAAAGGTATTGCCCAAAACTGCGTTCGATCAGTTCTTTGGCTTCGTCGATCGTATGAGTCTGCAAAAGATTTAAGACCATGCCGTAGCTAGGAGTGAACTGGCTCACCAAAGGATCGGCTCCAGTCGTTGCCAGGTAGGAGGCTTCTTTTGCCCCCTCAAAGGGAGTTTGGACAGTGACGACATAGCCCTGGCTGTCCATGCCGCGTCGCCCTGCCCGGCCGGCCATCTGCAAAAATTCTGAAGGGTTGAGCAGGCGATGGCCCAGATCGGTGCGCTTGGAGAGGCTAGAAATGACGGTGGTGCGGGCGGGCATGTTGATCCCGGCGGCTAGGGTTTCGGTGGCGAAGACGACTTTGATCAGCCCTTGCTGGAACAGTTCTTCGACGAGACCTTTCCAGGCGGGTAAGATTCCGGCGTGGTGGGCGGCGATGCCTCGGTAGAGGGGGGCAACCTGCCCAATACGTCCAGCTTCGGGGTTGCGAGCTAGAAATTCATCGATCGCGGCTTTTAGTCGAGCTGCTTCGGCATCGTTGACGAGGGAGAGTGCTCCGAGGTTAGCCACTGCCTGATCGCAGCCCTTACGGCTAAAAATGAAATAGATAGCTGGCAGCATGTCTTTTTCGCGTAGCTTACTCAACACGAAAGCGATCGGAGGAGCTTCGGGACGAGGTGCGCCACGCTGGTTGGCTCCTTTGGGGCGATATTGGCCGCGCTTGGGCTTGAGGCGAGGGTTGATTTTCTGCTGATCGTCATCTAAGAGAGGAAATAGCCCTTTGGGGTTGCAGAAGGAGAAATGGAGCGGGACGGGGCGAAAGTCGGAATAGATTAGCTCGGTGGGGCCGTGAACTTGATCGATCCAATCGGTTAGTTGGTCACTGTTGGCGACGGTGGCAGAGAGGGCAACGAGTTGAATTTCGGCGGGGCAATAGATGATCGATTCTTCCCAGACGGTTCCCCGTTGGCGATCGTTCATGTAGTGGCATTCATCTAACACGACGGCTTCTACGCCTGTGAGCGATGCCCCCACTGCTCCGATCGGGGTTCCGTAGAGCATGTTCCGAAAGATCTCGGTGGTCATGACGAGTATGGGAGCCTCTCGATTGACAGAGATATCGCCCGTCAGCAGTCCTACGTTGTCTGGGCCAAACTGCTCGCGAAAGTCGCGCAGCTTCTGATTCGATAGAGCTTTGAGGGGAGTGGTGTAGAGGACACGACGGTTGCCCGCTAAGGCTCGATGGATTGCGTACTCTCCGATCAGGGTTTTCCCAGAACCCGTAGGAGCACACACCACGACTGACTTATCTGCTTCGAGGGCCGCGATCGCCTGTTGCTGAAATTCGTCGAGCGCGAAGGGAAACAGGGCTTTCAGATCAAGTCGAGAAGATGGCGGGGAATTGTTCACACCCAATAATCCGGAGAGGTTTATCAATCTTAGGTCAAGTGTCACACTGTAGCGAGTTTTGATCTAAATTTTAAACCCTGCGTCAAGCGGTGTAGCAATTGAGAAACTCAGGGGAGGGAGGATCGGGAAGTTTTCTGAGGGTGCTGAGGGTGAGACGATCAAAAAATTTCTAAAAAATGGAGTAAATTGTTCTATGCTTTGAGTCTTCTGAGCACGAGCAGTAGGCAAGGTTTTTGACTGGGTTGGCTTTGGTGGGGTTGACGAAGGTTTAGGAAGCGGAGATGCCTCAATTCTGCTTTGAGTTTTTAGCGGCTGAGTCCACTTTGCGATAGTTCGTTAGAGGTAGCTGTGGAAATTGCGATCGAGAGTCTTTGGTTTCAGGTGCTGGAGCGGTTGGAAGTCCGATTGAGCCGCCCCACGTTTGATACATGGATTAAAACTGCGATCCCTGAGCATCTGGATGACGACTGTTTGGTGCTGCGAACGGCAAACCCATTTGCTCGCACTTGGATTCAAAAGTATTACATTAGGGCACTGACGGAAGTGGTGCACGATGTGCTGGGTCGCCCGGTAGAGATTCAGATTTTGGCGGCCCAGGGAGAAGATGGAATGGACATCGACTCGGATCTGTTTTTTTACCCAATGCCGATCGAGGGCAGCGTAGCAGAGCCATCCACGGGTCAACGACGCAATTCTGATCTAAATCCGAAGTATATTTTTTCGCGGCTGGTGGTTGGGCCAAACAATCGCATGGCCCATGCAGCATCGTTGGCGGTGGCAGAGTCGCCGGGGCGCGAGTTTAACCCCTTGTTTCTCTGTGGTGGGGTGGGTTTGGGCAAGACGCACTTGATGCAGGCGATCGGGCATTATCGGTCAGAAATTTGCCCCAACTCTAAAGTGGTTTATGTCTCGACGGAGCAATTTCAGAATGATCTGATCGCTGCAATCCGCAAAGATAGTATGCCAAGCTTTCATGAACTCTATCGAGCGGTAGATGTGCTGCTGGTAGACGATATTCAGTTCATTGAAGGCAGAGAATATATGCAGGAGGAGTTTTTTCACACGTTTAATACGCTCCATGAAGCGGGGAAGCAGGTGGTGCTGGCTTCCGATCGTCCGCCTAATCAAATTCCTAAGCTGCAAGAACGGCTCTGTTCTCGGTTTTCGATGGGTTTGATTGCCGATATTCAACTCCCTGATCTAGAAACGCGGATGGCGATTCTGCAAAAGAAGGCGGAGTATGAAAACATGCGCCTGCCCCGTGAGGTGATTGAGTATATTGCCTCCAGCTATACGTCTAACATTCGGGAGTTAGAAGGGGCGCTGATTCGGGCGGTGGCATATATTTCGATTTCGGGGCTGCCGATGACGGTGGAAAATGTTGCTCCGGTGTTGAACCCACCAGTGGAGAAGGTGGAAGCGTCACCTAGTGCGGTGATCAATGCGGTGGTGGAGGCGTTTAGCGTGTCGATCGATGATCTCAAGGGAAATTCTCGGCGCAGGGAGATCAGTGTGGCGCGACAGATTGGGATGTATCTGATGCGACATCATACGGAGTTGAGCTTGCCAAAAATTGGAGAGGAATTTGGCGGTAAAGATCACACGACAGTGATGTATAGCTGCGACAAGATTTCTCAACTCAAGAACACCGATCCGAGTATGGCACAGACGTTACGGCAGTTGGGCGATCGCATCAATCTAGCCAGTCAGCCGCGCAAGTCGTCGAATTGATGAATTAAAACTCCGGGCTAATAGCAAGAGCCTTCTTTAGAGAACTGAACTCTTCTGTTTTGCTCTTCACCAATTGACCTGCGATCGTTCGTGTAAGACTCGCCCGTATACCCCAACGGTTTGCTGAGCGAGTTTTGCCCAGTCAAACCGTTGGGCTAGATCTCTGTAAGCATTGTGGACGAGCCATTGGGCAAAGTCGGGGTTTTTGAGAATTTCGATGATCCCCCACGCGAGGGAGTCGGAGTTGTTGGTTTGGGTGACGATGCCAGTTTTGGCATGGCGGACAACTTCGGGGAGACCGCCCGTGTCGGAGACAACTACAGGAACTTTGGCAGCAAAGCTTTCTAGGGCGACGATGCCGAAGGGTTCGTAGAGGCTAGGGAAAACAGCGCAGTTGGCGATCGTTTGAAATTTGTCGAGGTCTGCATCGGGCATGAAGCCCGTAAAGTAGCATTTCTGCCAGATGCCGAGATCCCAGACCTGACGCTTGAGGTGGTCGGTGTTGCCGCCGCCGATGAAGACAAATTTAACCTGATAACTCATGGCACGGATGATTTTGGGGGCAGCATTGATCAGAACGGCTACCCCTTTTTCATGGGACATGCGCCCGACATAGTAGACGATTTGTTCTTCGTCGGCGGCAAAGCGACGGCGAAAGCTGCGGGAGTCGAAGTCAGGGTGGGTTTGCTTTTTCTCGGCGCGGATGCCGTTGTAGACGACATCAATTTTGTTCCAGGGGGTGTGAAGCGATCGCTCCACCTCTCGACGCATGTAGTCTGTGCAGACGATGACTCGCCAAGCATCGTAGGACAGGTGCTTTTCTTTGTTGTAGACGTAGCGTTGGGCCTCGGTGTGAATGCCGTTGTAGCGACCAAATTCCGTAGCGTGAATGGTGGCAACGAGGGGGGTTTTGAAGCAAAACTTGAGGGCGATCGCAGCATCTCCGACGAGCCAGTCGTGGGCATGGATCAGGTCGAAGGCTCCTTCTTCTTGGATCAGTTTGCCACCGTGTCGCCCCATGCTCTCATTCATGTTGGCGACCCAGTGGAAGAAGTTATCACTTTCGCTAACACTGACACGATGCACATATACGCCGTCTACGACTTCGTAGTGGGGGGCTTGCCCAAATTGAACGGTGATCAAGTGAATCTGATGTCCTAGCTTGACCAATTCGGGGTAAAGTTCTGCAACGTGACGGGCGATGCCGCCTACAATGCGAGGCGGAAATTCCCAGGTCAATACCAAAATCTTCATCAGGCTTAAGAGATGAGGGATGAGGGGACGTTGCTGAGTAGCGAGACTGGCCAAGCTTCTGACGGTTTAATTACTGTCTGCTTAAGGCTGAGAGACTCAGCTAATTTAGGCGAGGAATCTGGATGGTAGTTTGCTGAAGTGGATGCTTTCTTGATCTCCTCTCTTGCATTCTTTATCCTTTTGCCTTCATTTGTCTCCGGTCTTTCACTGCTCCCAGAACGCGATAATCTATATAAATAGTTAAGTTATGTGGCTGAGGGTTGGGGTGTGGATGTGAGTCTTGCCTCTCTAATTGTTTAGTCTGAAGTTGACAGTATATTTGGTTAGTGTTCCCTTGGGGACATTGAGCGATGAAGTCGTACTGTTTCGTTAAGCTCTGTTAACCTAGTTTCAGAGTGATCATGTTCACTTGTTTTAGCGATTCACGAGACATGCATTCACCTCCTGACAAGTTAACGAATGCTGAAGTGCCCTTGCAAATTCTGCTCTTTGTCGATCGTCGCCCTAATGCGCGGGAGCAGATTTTGCAGATTCACGGCTTTTTGAAGGAGTTGAGCGCAGCGTATCCGTTTGAGCTTCAGGTGATCGATGTGAGTGAGCAACCCTATCTGGCGGAGCATTTTCGGCTGGTGGCGACTCCGGCGTTGATTAAGATTCATCCTGAGCCTCGCCAAATGCTGATGGGAACAAACCTGGTGGGTCAGCTTAAGAATTGCTGGCCGCGCTGGCAGCGATCGGCGGAGGAGTTTCAGGTGCAGGTTGGGGAGTTGGTGGAGCCGATTCTTGAGGAGACTCTGGCTAGGGGGTCTTCGCTGGCCCATTCGACGGAGGTTTTGCAACTTTCAGATGAGGTGTTTCATCTCAAACAGGAGCGGGAAGAGCTTCAGGCGCAGTTGCAGTTTAAGGATCAAATTATTTCGATGCTGGCGCACGATTTGAGGAATCCCCTGACGGCGGCTTCGTTGGCGATCGAAACCTTAGAAATTGGCCACAAGGCGGAGGTTTCTCGGTTGACTGGGGCGATGAAGACGCAGCTATTGAAACATGCGCGATCGCAGATTCGGACGATCGATCGAATGATTACAGATATTTTGCAAGCGGCGCGGGGGACAAGTTCTGAGTTGCATATTCAGCCTCGAAAACTGGATTTGGGCGGGTTGTGTGCAGATGTATTGCAGGATTTAGAGGAACGATTTCGGTCTAAGTCGCAGGTGGTGGATACAGACATCCCCAAGGATTTGCCTGTAGTTTACGCAGATGAAGAACGAGTAAGACAGGTTTTGGTGAATATTTTGGATAATGCGGCGAAATATACGCCTGTGAAGGGGACGATTCATGTATCAATGCTGCATCGAACGACGCAAAAGGTGCAGGTGAGTGTTTGCGATAATGGGCCGGGGGTTCCGGAGGAGAATCGAGAGCGAATTTTTGATGATCACTATCGTCTGCAACGGGATGAAGCGCAGGATGGGTATGGGATCGGGCTGTCGCTATGTCAGCGAATTGTGCGATCGCACTATGGCAGATTTGGGTAGATTCGGTTTCCAGCCAGGGGAGTTGCTTTCATTTCACGCTGCCGGTGTTTCGATCGCAGGGATGAACAATTGAGCCATGAAACCAGGCTTGAGTGAAATAAGCCCCAATAGAGAGCTTCAGATCCCCGACTTTTGGGTTGAGCCTCCCAACCGTTAGTTAGGCGATTTCTAAAAAGGATATGGCCCTCTGACCTTTGCGCTTCGACTTCGCTCAGGGTGCAAGCTGGCTGAGCGAAGTCGAAACCCGATTCACTGGCATCTTATTTTTATGCAAACCCCTAACTTGTTTGCTAGAAACCTCCTTAGCGATCGGTGAGCCATTTGGCAATGCCGTCGGCCAGGGATTGGACGAGCTTTTGTTGGGCTTGGGGGTTGGTGATCCACTCAAATTCGATCGGGTTGATCATGAAGCCAAGTTCTAGGAGAACAGCAGGTGCAACAGTGGGCCGGGTCAGGGCGAGGTTGTTCCAGTAGATGCCGTAGGAGGGACGATCGAGGGTTTGGGTGAGGTGATCGTGAAGGAAGGTCGCAAGATCGTGGGATTGAGCGTTATACCAAAAGGTGGCGATGCCCTGGGTGTTGGCTGCGTCGCCATCATCGGGGAGGGCATTGTAGTGGAGGCTGAGGGCGATCGTGGGTTCTTGTTGGTTGATGAGGGAGATGCGATCGCCCAAGAGAACGTCGATATCTGCATCACGGGTGAGCAAGACCGTTGCGCCACGCTGAACTAGCTGATCTCGGAGCGCTTTGGTGATCAGCAGGGCAATGTCTTTTTCGGGGTAGCCCGTAGGGCCAACTGAGCCAGGATCTTCGGGGCCGCCGTGGCCGGGGTCGAGGAGAATTTTGAAGCCCGATAGAGATTTTGGGTTGGGTTTGGGAGGGTGGCGCAACGACAAAATTAGGGTCGTGCCCTGGTAGCGCAGTTTATAGCCCCACTGCTGGGGAGTCTCGAAGGTGAAGGTGTATTCGACGGTTCCGGGTTGGGGTTGTTGCCAGTCGAGGCGAGAAATAAGGCGATCGCGAGTGAGGCGAATAGTGTCGGTTTGGGCAGTGGTGTTGTGAAGGATGAGTTTGAGGGTGGTCTGGGTTTGGTGCAGGCTCACAGGAACGGGGGCTTGCAGGGGAAAGCGAATTTCCGTCCAGTTGGGGATTTGGCGGGAGATAATGCCGCGAATCAGCGATCGTACGGGGACGCTCCCAGGAAAAATTTTGACCTCTTTGCGGTTAATCCATGCGCCGTAGTCGAGGCGAAGCCAGTCTCCTTGGCGGCCGGTGATCGTAGCGCGAGTGCCCTGGGGCAGGGGCGTAAGGCGAGAGTGGTCGGTGCTGGGGCCAGTGCGGGCGATGCCAGCAGGGACAGTAACCTGGGCAATTTCGAGCTTTGTGGGAGAGAGGATGGTGATCTTGCCGGGGGCAAGTTGGGTGAAACTGGAGCCTTTGAGGTTGAGGCGATATTGGGGCTGACCTAGTTCACCGCTAGGGGGAGCGATCGTGCAGCCTGCATACTCAGGAGACGGGCTAGGGGTAGGTTGGGTGAGACCCGTAAGAACTCCAGAGTTTTCGGGGAGGTTGACGATCGTCTGAGGTTGGAGGGGGATGATCTGGTCGGCAAGTTGGACGGAGACAAGGGCGTTGGGGGGTGCAATGGCACTAAAGCAAAGGAGTTCACCCGGAGAGCGGGCGATATCTACGGCAGGGGTAAGGGAGTCTGGGCCAAAGGTGGTGGCGATCGGGGGGGAAGGCTCGATCGATTGGCGAGTCACGTTGATCTGGAGAGACTGCTCTTGGTAGCGGAGGGTGAATTGATTGGGCCCGATGCGAAGGGGAAAACTAGGGGCGAAATGCCCGGCGGGCGATCGAACGATCGGTTGTCCGTTGACGGAGACTTGCCCTGGGGTGGGGGCTGTGCCGATCAGAAAAATTTGTGAGGCGGTGGTTTCGTGTCCGGTGGAGGGGTAGACAACTTGTAATTTCTTAGGTTGTAATTTTTGGGCGTGTAATTTTTGGGCGTGTAATTTTTGAAGAACGGGTGAATGGATGGGAGGGGAATTAGCCCAGGTCGGTAATGTGACGAGCAACAGGATCAGAAAGGCTAACCCAAGATATTTTTGCATACGGAATTTGAGGAAAAACTTGAAGACGGGCGCGATCGAGAAGGTGAATATCTTAGACCAAAACTGGATGCTGAGCGTGGAGGAACAGGGCGCTAGGTTGATCACCCTTCAGATAGGGGCATTGATATTTGGGTTTGAAATCCCTCAAATTTTTGAAATCTCTCAAATATAAGGACGCTGCCTATGGGGCACGATCGCAGGTAGAGCCAATTTTTTAGAGGTGGCCCCAAATCGCGAACTTCTTCACCTTGAATCCCAATTACCATTAAAATCTGTAAAGAAGTCTCAGTGAGAATGCGGAATGCGGGTTGCGATCGTCGGGGCAGGGCTAGCAGGGTTGGCTGCGGCAGTTGAACTGGTGGATGCGGGACATGAAGTTGAAATCTTCGAGTCGCGTCCGTTTTTGGGCGGCAAGGTGGGCAGTTGGGTTGACCCAGACGGCAATCATATCGAAATGGGTCTGCACGTCTTCTTCAACAACTATTACAACCTGTTTGCGTTGATGAAAAAGGTGGGCGCGTGGGAGAATCTTCTGCCCAAAGAGCACGTTCACACCTTTGTCAACCGCAATGGCGAAATTGGCAAACTCGATTTTCGGTTTCTGCTCGGCGCACCCTTTCACGGTCTGAAAGCCTTCTTCACAACTGGGCAGTTGACCGTTCAAGACAAGTTGCAGAATGCATTGGCCTTGGGAACCAGTCCGATCGTGCCTGGCTTGGTTAACTTTGACTTTGCCATGAAGCTGATTCGCGATCTGGATGGGATTAGTTTTGCCGATTGGTTTCGCAGTCATGGCGGGTCGCAAAACAGCCTAGAACGAATGTGGAACCCGATCGCCCTGGCCCTGGGGTTTATCGACACCGAAGAAATTTCTGCCCGGTGCATGTTGACCATCTTTATGATGTTTGCCTCCAAAACCGAAGCGTCAAGATTAAATTTGCTGGCAGGCTCGCCGGGAGAATATTTGCTCAAGCCGATCGTGGACTACATCCAATCTAAAGGCGGTCAGGTTCACACTCGTCGGCAAACGCGCAAAATTCTTTTGAGGGCCAAGGCACAGAGACAAAAGTGACTGGGTTATTGGTTGCCAATGGAGAAGGGGAAGACACGATCGTCGCTGACACCTACCTCGCCGCCTGTGATGTACCAGGAATTCAACGCCTCCTGCCCCCTGAATGGCGCAGTCTCAAAACCTTTGAGAATATCTACAAGCTAGAAGCCGTTCCAGTGGCCACGGTGCAACTGCGGTTTGACGGTTGGGTGACAGAAATGAACGACCCCGACGCAAGAAAGCAGGTCGAACACGCCGCTGGCATCGACAACTTACTCTACAGCGCTGATGCTGACTTTTCTTGCTTTACAGACCTTGCCCTCTCTAGCCCCAAAGACTACTATCGCCCAGGGCAGGGTTCTCTGATGCAGGTCGTTCTGACTCCTGGCGATCCCTTCGTGCCCATGAGCAATGAGGACATCGCCCAACACGCTCTCCAGCAGATTCACGACCTCTTCCCTTCGTCACGAGAACTGACCCTAACCTGGTTTAATGTCGTCAAACTGGCTCAGTCTCTCTACCGCGAAAATCCGGGAATGGATGTCTACCGCCCTGCTCAGAAAACCCCTGTTGCAAACTTCTTCTTAGCTGGAAGCTACACCCAGCAAGACTATATTGACAGCATGGAAGGCGCTACCATCTCCGGCAAGCAAGCCGCCCAAGCCATTCTTGAACCCACTGGCTACAAAGTCCAGGGTGTCGGTTTGTTTAAGTATTAACTCATCCCTCATCCCTCCTATGTCCGACTGGCTAGAACACACCGTTCAAATTGAAGTAGATGCCTCGATCGATTTCGTCTGGAATCTCTGGTCAGATCTCGAACAGATGCCTCGCTGGATGAAGTGGATTGATTCGGTGACAATTCTTGTAGATAACCCTGAGCTATCTCGCTGGAAGCTGGCAACTGGCGGCTTAGAGTTTAGTTGGCTGTCTCGCATTCTCAAGAAAACGACCCATCAGATCATTCAGTGGGAGTCGGTAGATGGGTTGCCCAATCGGGGGGCGATTCGATTTTGACGATCGAGGCACTACCAGCATCGTCAAAATGACTGTCTCCTACGCGATTCCGGGAATCATCGGTCAATTGATGGACAATTTATTTTTGGGCCGAGTGGTCGAATCGACGCTACAAGCCGATCTAGAGCGGTTTCGAGCCTATGCTCTCAATGCCAAAGCCAGCCTCGATCGCCCCGAACCTGAATCGGCCTAGCATTGATGTTTTTGAGTAGGGGCAAAGCTTCCCTACTTAAAAGCTTCCCTACTTATAAGTCTGGTTTTCTGTGGTTCCTTTTGATTTTGTTTGCTCCACATCTTGAGTTGATATAAAACAAAAGGGCATCTCCCAGGAGATACCCTTTTAACCATTCCAACTCAGGTCAAGGTTAACGGCGAGAATTAGCCAGAATAATATATTGCACCAATTGCAAGACTGAATACAACGCAGTCGCTACATAGGTAAACGCCGCAGCATTCAACACCTTACGAGCCGCTCGGTTTTCTTCACCCTGCAAGATTCCTAATTCGTCGATGATTCGCAGTGCTCGACTAGAGGCATCAAATTCTACAGGCAACGTCACAATGTGGAAGACAATCACCGCTGCAAACAAAGCAATGCCGATTTGAATAAAGATGCCCCCGATCGCCCCCATAAACAACCCAGCCATAATCAAAATTGGGCCAAAATTTGCCCCCAAATTCACCGCCGGAACCAGTGATGCTCGAATATTCATCGGCTTATAGCCCTTCACATCTTGCAGCACATGCCCACACTCGTGAGCCGCCACAGCCGCCGCCGCCAGAGAATCGGAGCCATACACCACCTCAGATAACCGCACTGTCTTGGCGCTAGGGTCGTAGTGATCGGTAAGCGCCCCGGCGACTGGCTCGACCGTTACATTATGAACTTCCATGTGCTTGAGAATGGTCTGCGCGACCTCCGCTCCCGTCATTCCCAGGCTAGAACGAATTTCTGAATACTTATGGTAGGTGCTCTGGACACGCTGCTGCGCCCACCACACCAGGATCATACCCGGAATCAACAACAGATAAGACGGATGAAAATACATAATCTTTTGCCCAAACTATGGGGTAGAAACGTTGTGGAAAACATTTTGTACAACCTATTACACAAGGGTGCGTAATAGGTTCGCTGACTCGCTTTGAGCCGATGTCTTGAACTGATGTTTTGGGTCTATGCTAACATTTCACGCCACAACCCTCTTTGGGGGGATTCCGTACATCATCACAGATTGTTAGCAAACCGCGCGATCGAGACCCTTACGCTAAGATGTAAAGAGAAATGCCGTTCAGAACTCGCCCTCTTGAACACAATTATTTGTGTACAAGTTGTTTTCTAGAACCTTGCTTTTTAGACCTTTAGAATGCGACCTTGATGGTGTAGTCATGAACTGTGTGGTAATGACAGGAGTTTTCTGCCTTCATGCGTGAGTCGTTTGAAGCTGTGCGTCCCAACCCGCCCAAAGCTGATCTACGTCAAGCTCATGACTCGATCGCGCCTGATTTTTTGCACCCGTCTCACCCCCTACGCCAAAGCATCTTAACCTGGCTGAAATCCCACGTTCCTGAAACTCGAATTCGACACATCTTACGGGTCGAGCAACTGGCGATCGCCCTTGCCCAACACCATCACCTAGAGGTCGAAAAAGCTGCCCAGGCAGCCCTCATGCACGACCTAGCTAAATTCTTTAAACCCCAGCGCCTTCTACAAATGGTTGCAGACGAAGGGCTAACCCTCGACCCCGTGGATGAGGCAAATCCTCATTTGCTCCATGCTGCTGCTGGGGCGATCGTGGCCAGAGACGAGTTTGGCATCCAAGATGCCGAAGTGTTGCACGCCATTCGAGACCATACCTTGGGCCGGCCGGGGATGGGTCGGTTAAGCTGTGTGGTCTACCTGGCGGATGGTCTGGAGCCAGGGCGGGGCAACACACCAGAGCTAGTCGCCCTGCGGCAGATCAGCCACCGCGATCTAGACGAAGCCATCTGGCGAGCGTCTGATCATTCGTTAAAACATCTGCTCAATGCCCATCACCTGATTCATCCTCGCACCGTTCTGACTCGCAATTGGTTTATGCAAGCCGTCACCCACAAGCCCCCCAAAAAACATCCTCCCGATCGAACCAGTCCGGCCTCAGCACATTGCAACCCGCCCCCTTGACCAGAAGACTGACCCCATGCCACCCCATTCGCTTTCCACCTCGTAGCTTAGCCCCTCTGACGTTTATTCCTCGCCAATCTACCCTCTATTACCAAACCAAGGACTTTAAACATTAATGACAAATTTCTCTAGAGAGCAAATTCTTTCGACGATCGCCAGTGACCCAGCCCTCGACACAAGCTACGAACTGGCCACCCGGATTGCAGACGCTGCCGACACCCGCAAAGGCGAAGACATTCTGCTGCTGAAGGTCGGAGAAGTCACCGTTTTGGCAGATTATTTCGTGCTGGTGACAGGCTTTTCTAAGGTGCAGATTCGGGCGATCGCTGGTTTTATCGAAGCAGAAGTGGAAGAAAAGCTACACCGCAAGCCCTTACGCTCGGAAGGACTCGCCGAAGGAGGCTGGGTGGTGCAAGACTATGGCGATGTGATCGTTCACATTCTCATGCCCCAAGAGCGAGAGCACTACGACCTCGAAGCCTTCTGGGGACATGCCCCCCGCGTTGCCTACGCCCCGATCGCCGCCAACTAATCTGCTCCTGACGACTGGACTTTTGCCCTCACCCCAACCTCTCTCCCCAGGGTGAGTCGCTCTCAAAGCCTGACCCTGACGTAGCTCCTCCTTCTCCGCAGGGGGAAGGAGGCTGGGAGAAGGAGGGCACTTTGAGCAGCATCGAATTTATATCGAATTTATTTGGATTGGGCTTCGACTTCGCTCAGCCCTCTATCATTTTCCTGATTCAGGTTTCTATTTTCTCTGAGTAAAGCAGAGAAGAAGGAGGATGGTTCACAGAAGTCACCCACCGCCTAAGCCAATGAGCCAAGAAAAGGGGGTGCTCACCAGTGGCCCCTTTTACGTTTCATGGACTCAGCCCCAAAACCTGAAACCCAAGACTCAAAACTCTTCTATACTGACGGATATATTTAGATTTCAAGGCTTGACCATGAACTCCTCAGTCGTATGCCCCGTTCCGGTGGAACAGAGACCGATTAACGAGTATCAAGACCTCAAAACATCCTGGTTCTTTCGTTGGGCAACCCTTGACTTGGTGGGATACATCAAGCCGGTTGTGGTTTTGTGGGGCTTGAGTTGGCTGTTGGCGGGGCCGGTGGCGGCGGTGAGCTTTTCTCCTGCTAAATATCCTCTGCAATATGCACTGTTGGGGGCTGCTGGGGCGACTATCATTCCCGCGCTAGCGCTGTTGCGTCTCTATTTGGGATGGTCGTATGTAAAGACACGCCTGTTGAATATCACTGTTTTCTACGAAGAGTCGGGCTGGTATGACGGGCAAACCTGGGAGAAACCGATCGAGGTGCTCACCCAAGATCGGCTAATTGTCACCTACCAGATCGAGCCAATTTTGCAACGACTCAAGCGTACCTTTATTTTTTTTGGGGCTGCCTTTTTAGGCGGTGGCTTGGTCTGGTGGATTTTGTAGCGAGTGGTCTTAAAGCTGATAATTAATTTTTTGGGGTGGAGTCCCCGTCTAGTGCTAGAGTGCCATACATGACAAGGGGAAGAAGAAATCAATCATCGGCAGAACTTGAAATCAGATTGCTGCGGGAGGGCATTCCGGAGTCGATTCATTCTGCCCAAGCAGTGATCTGTGACGATCGTGGTCGCATTCTTTTGATGGCCGGAAATGCAGATGCAGCGACATTTGCGCGATCGGCATTGAAGCCGTTTCAAGCCTTAGCGGTGACTACCACTGGCACTTTAGAGCGCTATAACCTCACCGATCGCGACCTGGCTATTATCTGTAGTTCTCACAAGGGGCAAATGGAGCAGGTGCGCCAGGTGTTTAACATTCTGTGGCGGTCAGACATTGATCCTACCGTGCTGCAATGTCCCGTTCCCGATGGCAGGCGCAGCACCCTAGAATATAACTGCTCTGGCAAGCACGCAGGCATGTTGGCCGTCTGCCAACAGCGCGGGTTTCCCTTCAACAGCTATCTTCAGCAGCATCACCCCGTGCAGCAGTTAATTTTGAACAAAATTGCTGAATTAATGAAAATTCCAGCGATCGAGTTCATTATCGCCAAAGACGATTGCGGCGCACCGACTTATTTTATGCAACTGCGTCAGATGGCCTGGCTCTATGCCCAGCTTGCTTCTGGCAACAGCCTAGACATGGAGCGCATCTCTAGAGCAATGACCCACCACCCCGCGATGGTCGCCGGAGAGGGCGAGTTTGACACCGAACTGATGCAGCTAACCCAGGGCGAAATCGTCAGTAAGTCGGGTGCAGAAGGCGTGCAATGTGTGGGGCGAGTCGGCGAAGGCGTAGGATTGGCCATCAAAGTGGCTGACGGCGCAAAACGAGCCAAATACGCCGTTGCCATCCATGTTCTCAAACAAATGGGTTGGATCACTCCTTCCGTTGCCGAGGCGCTGGCTGAGACCTATGTGACGATCGGACGTTACAAGCGACTAGAAGTAGTTGGAGACTTGTCGATGCTTTAGTGGAGAAATGAGGGATGAGAAAACTAGTTAAATAAGACCGAAATATTGATCTAGCGGTCAGGAGTATATAAGACTTAGGGGATGTCTAGCAAATAAATAGCCCGATGTCTTCAATTTTTCTTAGGGTAAAGATCGGAGGGTAAAATTTTTTAGAAATCGCTTATATCTCTGCAACAAATATACTGCGTCAGCCTATAGATTTTTGGTTTAGGAAGGGGTGGTGGGGGCTGCGCAGCCAGGGGTGGAACCCCTGCACCCCGTCCAAAATCTTTAATTTTATGCTCTGACAAAGTATAGCAGGCAATTCCTCATTGTCTTTCTACATCCAATCTTTGAGCAATGCTTGTCTGCGGGGATGACGAAGCTTTCGCATTGCTTTGGCTTGAATTTGGCGAACCCGCTCACGAGACAAATGATAGAGTTCTCCAATTTCTGTCAGGGTGTAGTGTTGCCCGTCGGTGAGACCAAATCGCAGCTTGATGATTTCGCGTTCACGATCGCTCAAATGATCTAACACCGAGTTGAGGCGATCGCACAGAAGTTTGTGGTCGAGGCAAACATTAGGAGCAACGTTGTCTGAGTCTTCGATCAGTTGCATCAATTCAGTGTCTTCGTCGCGCCCCACCCAGGCATGAAGCGAGAGGGTGCGCTGGCTCACATCCAACACTTGCTCTAGTTTGTCTTCTTCCATATCCAGCGCGGCGGCCAATTCTTGTTTGGTGGGCTTTCTGCCGAGCGTTTGCGAGAGGGTTTGGCGAACTTTACGCACCTGGTTGAGCTTTTCGACCATGTGGACGGGCAACCGAACGGTGCGAGACTGAGACGCGATCGCCCGTGTGATGCCTTGACGAATCCACCAATAAGCGTAGGTTGAAAATTTGTAGCCCCGTTCGTAATCAAATTTTTCGGCGGCCCGCATCAAGCCCATCGAACCTTCCTGAATCAAATCAAGAAAGGGCACGCCTCGATTGAGATACTTCTTAGCAATAGAAACGACTAAACGAAGATTGGCTCGAACGAGTCTTCGTTTTGCGCGTTCACCCTCCATGCCTCCTTTTGCGATCTCTCTAGCCAACTCGATTTCTTGTGCTTGAGTCAGCAGTGGATAACGAGCCATTTCTCGTAAGAATATGCCAACTGAGTCATCAGAAAGACCCAGATAATCGCTGGTTTTGCCCTTCACCGATCGCGCTAAGGTTTCGGGGGTTAAATCTTCGTCTTCTAAGGATTCTAGTTCGGCTAAGTCGATGTTAGGTTCAACAGCAACTGAGTCGATCGGAAAGGAGTCGGTAGGTGATTTAGTTGTCATTGTAGGTCATGCCAAGGTTGCGGATTTGCACAAAAATTTGCTTCCAACTTTATCTCACTTCGCGGACTTTGCTCACATTTTTTCTAAGAAAAACGGATTTTTTTTGTTCTCTCTTATTGAGGATTGTTACTTTTTGTTTATTCACTAGAATTGCTGGTTTTTAATGCAAAAATTCCGTAGCTTCACGGAAGAGGTAAGGGTAGATCAAAGCGGTATAGTAAACGATTTTTGTCTGCACAACCACTTTTTTTCAATTGTTCTAGGCTTCAACAATTAGTCATGGTTATAGCGCAGTTTTGAGAGGTTGTCGATCGCAATCTTTTGCGATCGACTGCAAATAGAGTAATAGATCATAAAAAAGGGCAGCCCACGCCTGAATGTAGACGATCGAGCAGCCCGTTAGTTAATTGAATGCGGTCTTCCTAACTATAAATTCACCACCTGCTTCTCGCTGGCGGGGCGATCGGGTTGAGGTCGATCGCCCCGCACCGGCGGTCTTGGCATCGCCTGAGATTTTCCCATTCCATAGGTCATTGCGTAGGCCTGAGACAGCAACCCCAGCCACAGAGCCGGAAACCGCTTCTCTAACCAGGGCTGCAACCCCATCAGCACCCCCGGAAACCAGCCAGCCAAAAGCCAACTCAGCAGAGCATTCCACCCAAAATTGAAATAATTGCCCAGCCATCGTCCAATATCTTTTGCGCCTGCCATTTCCCAAATCCACAGCAGCAAAGATGGATTTTTGAGGGCAGCTACGATCGCCATGCCGTTAAAGCGCGTCCAGGTCACTCGGTCTTTGATGAAGGCATCGGCGATCGCAGGCGGCTGAGTTGCCAATACATCAAAAAATGTGTTGAGCATCGCATTGATGCGCTCTGGAGGCAGCGATCGCCCCGTAGGAACCATCATGCCCTTCGAGAACAGCCAGGTGACAGAGACATTGCTCTGGTAAGCATGAATACGATCGAGGTGGTTTGCCGTCAGCAAATCGTGCTTGAGCGCCGTATCTAATAAGTGCGTCAGGCGAGACAGATTTCTGACGAGGGAGCCGAACCCCGTAAATACAAGGGGCGACTGGAGCGAAGCCGCATCTCCAATGGCAATCAGGCGATCGAAGGAGACCTGCCGATCCTGGCTGCCCACGCTAAAGTGACCCGGAATATAGCCAAAGGTCGGCTTGCGCCACACCAGTTTCTCCATATCGCAGCGACGATACTCCGGCAAAATTGTGAAAAAGTCCTCATACATTTCTAGTAGAGAGCCAGGATTCTCAGGATGCACCTGGTGATAGTGAAACAGGTAAAACGTTAGATCTTTGCCTTCCCCAGGAAACAGTTCCCAAATCAGTTGCCGACCCCGAGAAATATCCCCGTGACTGTTGAGCACATCCCCATAGTTTGCATCCCACACCCCAGGCTCAAAGCCGTCGGCAATCACCGCGCCCACCGTCGGGCACACACTATCAAACGCTCGTCCACCATTGAGTTGCCAGGCGATCGGAGAGGCCGTCCCCATTGCATCCACCAGCAACCGCCCCGTCACCGATCCTTCGGTTTGCGTGGGTAGGTGTTTCGTCGAAATTGTCACCTGTTCTGCGCTAATATTTGCCTTCAGAAATTCAGTTTCTTCCCAAATTTCGCCGCCACATTCTCGCAGCTTTTCACCGCAGAGCCGCAGTAGTTTCTCAGAATCGATCGCCACATTTAGAACTGTTGGCGTATGCAACACTCCTGCCTTAGCCTGAGGCGGATTGTTGGCATCAAAAAACTTATGGAACCCATCGACATATTCTCTAGCAATGACGCGATCGAACTCTGCCGGGGTAAACAATCCTAAATCAATCAGACTCTGAAACTCACTGCGAGAAATATTCCATTCTCGATTCATCCGCCCAAAAGGCAGACGCTCCATCAGCAGAACGCGATACCCCAACCGCGCCATCACCGCCGCATGAATGATCCCCAACGCACCTCCCACATAGATCAGATCAAATTGGGGTGGCGTAGAATGGCTAGAGTCACGAAACAAAACCTGCTTGGGCGCTTGAGGATTTTTTACGCCTTCTCGCCAGCGCTGCTCCCACCAATAGACCCGTGTGAGATCATATTCTCCGTTGGGCATCTTCTGAAAGTAATGCACCGTCTGCGGATAGGCGACAGCTAAAGCCTCAAAAATCGACTGTTTAGACAGGTCAACCTGGGGCGGCTCAGGGTATCGCTCAGGAAAACGGGTGCGGATGGCGGGCACAAAATGCCGCAGAAAGCGCTGTTCGTGGGCGATCGCTGCCTTTGCCCAGCGAAACACTTTTAGATAGGTGGTGCGCTGAAGAGACCACACAAAAACAGAGAGTTCCGCAAACCGTTCGGGGGACAGTTCAGGATTGGGCAAATGTGCTGCTGTATCTGATGACGCACTGCCTCCCCCAAAGCGCAGCCGAAACCCTTCTGGGGTGATGATTTTTTCCCCGATCGTCGGCTGATAGCCCTGCTGTAGCCAGGCTTTAACTAGGTCAACATCAGGGGTAGGAATCTCTAAATAAAGGATTTCTTTCATCGAGAAATTTAAACTCCGTATAAGTTACCAAAAGAGAGGGGTTGACAGAGGATCAAAATAAGCTAAACTCCTGATACCCAAGCCGAATCAAGAAACTTTACAACTCTCTCATAATCTTTTGACCGTTTGATCACCGTGCTCTCAATTGTGCTCTCACTGCCTGCCATGAACTATCCTATTCCAGCAAACCCCCAAGAAATCGCAGCATTGAGACAAAAACCTGTCAATGAAGAGTTAATTGTGGCAGCGATCGCAGGGGTGGTGCAGGTAGCTCGTGACAAGGGTCAGTCGCTCGAAGACCTGATGGCCGAAGTTTTGGCGGATGATGCCCTGTTAGATCGATCGCAACGACGCTGGTTGAGCGAGATTGTGGCCCAAGCGTGGGAACGTCTGCCTTAAAGGAACCAGCGCAAAAATAAACTACCCGCCCACAACAAATTCTAGGAGGGGCATTTCCTTGCTGTGCCCTCGGCGTTGTTATGGGGTTTGCAGGCAAGCCCCTAAAGATCGTGAATTAGCCAAAGTGGAACCAGCCGAAAGGGTTGTTCAGTCAGGCAAGATGCCCGGCCCACCCGGTTCTCGGAGGGATTGAATCCACAATTCTAAAGAGAGTGGGGCAGGCTATACTGCGTCAGCCTATAGATTTTGGTTTAGAAGGGGTGTGGGGGCTGCGCCCCAGCCAGGGGTTCCACCCCTGCACCCCGTCCAAAATCTTTAATTTTATGCCCTGACAAAGTATATCTCGTTGAGTCAGAACTGGTATAAAGTCTACAGTCTTTGACGCGAATGGATTGTAGAC
>JAAUOZ010000075.1 GCA_012034655.1 Leptolyngbyaceae cyanobacterium CSU_1_3
CATTAGCCCTCACCCCCGACCCCTCTCCCAGAGCAGGCAAGGGGAGAAAAATGGGTTCCTCTTCTCCCATTTTGGGAGAAGGGGTTTAGGGGATGAAGGTCTTAAGTTTAATACCATCTACCTACTTAGACGATGGGAGCGTTCAAGGTTGAAGTGCTTGAGTTATGACTACTCTTCTGTCATCACAGAATCATCTGGGCTTTCTGCATCAGGTGCTTTGCGATCGTGACTCAAGCGACTAATCAAATTTAAAACTTTGTCGCCGCGCTCGATCGAGCGATCTTCAACAAAGGTCACTTCGGGCGTGCGACGCAACCGAACTCGATGCCCCAACTCGCCGCGGACATAGCCAGTCGCAGACTTTAGCCCTGCCATTGTTTCTGCCCTAGCTTCGTCAGTTCCATAGACGCTGACGAAATTTTGGCATGTTGCAGATCGCCCGACACATCCACATCGGTGACGCTGACCATGCCAGTGCCTACACGATCGTCCTTGATGCCGTTCATCAACATCAGGCTGACTTCGCGCTTAATTTGTTCGGCAACTCGTGCCATCCGCCGGTCTGTGGCCATTGCAGTCTGTCCCTATACTTTGGTGCGTCAAGACAACTGATCTTAGCATTCTCGTTTGGGGTGACATCTGGAATGGGGCAGAGGAGGGGCAGGTTGAGTGATTTCTAGACGCTGTATCGACCCTGCTGTATCGACCCTGAGGGCAAATTTTGATCAGACAGGATTGAGTCCTAGCATGGCGCGCAGGGTGAAGCTCAGGCAGACGAAGGCAGCGACAAAAAAGCCGATGATGGCGATCGCCGTCAGAGGGTTTTTAAATAGAGGTGCGAGGGGCTTGAGGGCGTTAAGAATGACTCCTCCAATTACGCCAGCGACAAAGATAGGGTATTTAGAAACAGTCTCCCAAAGGTTTTGCATTGTCGTTTCAAATATTAAATTCTCTTTTATGATATCTGAATGATCACACAAATTCGAGATACAGTTTGCCCCCGTCCTTTCCTCAAATGGGCAGGTGGAAAAAACCAGTTAATTCAACAATATCTCCCCTACTTTCCGACGAGTTTTGAGGCTTATTATGAGCCGTTTGTCGGAGGTGGGGCGGTTTTCTTTTATCTTCAGCCAACACGGTCTTTGCTAGTAGACATTAACATTGAGCTAGTGAATGTTTATCGCTGTGTTCGCGACCAGGTTGAGGCGTTAATTAATCTTCTAGAAGATCATCAAAATCAGCACAGTCCTGAATATTATTATGAAGTACGATCGCAGCTTACTACTTCTGATGAATGGTTTTCTCAGGGCAACAATTTAACTAGAGCAGCCCGACTTATTTATCTAAATAAAACTTGTTTTAATGGCTTATATCGAGAAAACTCTAAGGGCCATTTCAATGTGCCGATCGGCAGCTACAAAAAGCCTTCAATCTACGATCCTGAGATTTTGAGAGCGGATGCTCAAGCGCTAAAGCTGGCTCAAATTACCGAGGGATATTTTGATGTTGTTTTAGAGTTTGCCAAAGGTTCTGAGGATTTTGTTTATTTCGATCCGCCCTACTACCCCATCAGCCCAACCAGTAAATTTACAGCGTACAACCGTTATTCATTTAGCGAAGCCGATCAGGTGCGGCTGCGAGATGTGATGGTGCAGTTGAGCGATCGCGGCGTAAAAGTGATGCTCTCAAATTCCGATTGCCCTTACGTGCGCGACCTTTACCAGGGCTTCAAAATTCACACGATTCAAGCGAGTCGAAATATCAACTGCAACACCGAAAAACGAGGCAAAATCACTGAAGTTTTGGTGACTTCTTATTAGAGATGAGGAGTAAGGGAGAAGAAAGAGATGAGAAGCTAACTCGCAATATTGGTCTCTCGAAACCACTGATGAAGCTAAGTGACAAATAAATCCCAGTCAATCACAAAATTATTTTAATTTTCTACTAAATACGGGCAGAAATATACCGATCCCTTGAGGGGCGATCGCGGAAATAAAATACCAGTGAATCGGGTTTCGACTTTGCTCAACTCTCGAAGGCTGAAGGTTGAGCGGAGTCGAAACCTGACTGACAGTACATGATTAACTCGCAGATCCCTTAGGCTCACTCCTCCTTTCTTCTCCCTTTGCCATCGGGATGATCCCTTTGTCAAAAACTTTGCTGTCTGTGCCGATGCCCGAAATTTCTAAGCGATCGTCATACACAGACACCGACGAAAACCCAAACCGAGAGGTCGAATAGCCCGTCCACGACGATCGACCCGTCGGCCGCAAATGTGCTCCGCCAATGCCTGTCACCAAATAGGTTGTGCCATCGATCGACTGGGTGCGTTCGTAGCTGTGCTCGTGCCCGTTGATATAAAGCTGAACGCCGTACTTTTTGAATAGGGGAGTCAACAGCGATACCAGATTTGCATCTGTTCCATAGCGCCCCGATGAATAGATCGGATGATGCCCGACCACCACCTTCCACGGGGCATCACTCTTCGACAACTCCCGCTCTAACCAGGCAAGCTGCCCCCGCCAATCGGCACTCGGATTCGTCTCTAACATCCAAAACTGCACCGACTTTTCGCGAAATGTATAGTAGCGCCCCTTCATGCGAAACCCTGGATAGCGCACCTGTGGGTCGCCGTTCTCAGTTCGCACATCGTGATTGCCCAACGCTGCATAAAAACGAGTTCCCCGCTTAAGCAACTGCTCGTAGGGAAGCTCAAACACGTCTCTAATTTTCTCGATTTCTCCGTTTGTGTAGATGTTGTCACCTGCCAAAATCACCATTGGGTAAGGACTTTGGCTATAGTGACGATTCATTGCATTGGCAACCGCATACTGATTACGATCGCCCGCTCCTGTGTCTGCCAATGCCACAAATCTCAGCACCAAGTCCTGTTGTTTGGGTTGAATCGGTGACTCGATCGGCTCCAGAGATTTTGCCAACTGAGAAGCTGCATTGGCGCGATTGAACAGTGCCTTTACGGACACTGCTACACCTAGACCACTCAGACCACCCAACACCAAAAAACGACGACGTTTCAAGCTCATAAGAATAAACTCTGTAGAAAAACAAAGCGTGGGCGAGTGCGAAATGATAGATTGAAGTTCGCACCCACCAGCATCGACACTATGGGAGCCGATTTGTGCTGCCTGAGAGGAGCAATACAATGTCTGAACACGAACCCAGCCCGCTAGACTCTTCTGAGCCTCGATCCAGTATTTCAGAATCCAGTGTGACACAGCCTCCTGCAACCGAGCAATCGAATTCAGTCCGTAGGGTGCTGCGATCGACCAGCATCAAAACGCTGCGATCGACCGGCCAGTGGTTAGAATCCATTGCTTCTCGGCTAGAATCTGCCCCCGCTGATGCCGACGCAAAGCCCCTCCTGCCGCCCCAGGTTCAGACTCAACTGCGATCGTGGTGGCAACGGCTTCTTCCGGTGTGGGGCGGTCTTTTAAGGCAAATCCGCACTCGTCTGCCAGAAAACCTGAACCAGAAATTGGGCGATCGTGCCTTGAGTGGAATGCTGGTTGGGGCAGCGATCGTCCTATTGTGGACGACCTCCAGCCTCTTTGCCTCTAAGCCTGCGCCTCCTGTGGTTGCTGCGAAGCCCATTTCCCCCGAAGTGGCTCCCTCGCCCACAGCATTTCCAACAGAACTCACAGCACCGACCGCGATCGATCCGGCTCCCATCCCAGAGCCGACTCTACAACCCTTCCCCTCTTCCGACCCTCCTGAGGTTCCTGAACTGCTCGTTCCTGAAGTTTCTGAAGTTTCTGAAGCGCCTGATGTCAGTGTCGATGCAACCCTTGAAGCGCCTACTGCCGAAGCGCCTGCTCTCGTGGTCGATCGCCCCTCTGAAGCGCCTAGCGTCGAAGTTCCTGCCCGACCCGACCCTGTTCTCTTGCCCCCCGAACTCACCCCCGAACAGCAATTGATCGCCTCTCTTCAAGATCAACTTGCTGAAGTGAATCCAGAGACAAAGGACTTGATTGAATCGGTACAAACCAACCTTCGTAGCAGTCGATTGACTGTCAAGCTGAGCGATCGCTGGTACGGTCTCAATTCTTCTGAGCAAAATCAGCTTGCGGATGCTGTGCTCAGTCGCGCGCAAACCCTTGATTTCAGTCATCTAAAAATTATCGATCGCCAGGGAACTCTACTGGCCCGCGATCCGGTGGTCGGTTCGTCGATCGTGATTTTGCACCGCAGGCAGCAAGCCTAGGTATCCCTTCAGCCAGGAAGTTGCTCAAGCCAGAGTTGTAAGTCTGCCAGTTGGCTGAAATCGAGCAATGCCTCGCCCAAAGCTTCCAATTCGGCGACTGAGAGATCGTTGAGACGCAACAGTAAACCTTCGGGGACGGTTCCCACTTGCCGGGTAAGGAGTCTAAGAACGAGCGATCGTGTGCCTTCTTGCCTGCCTTCTTGCCTGCCTTCTTGCCTGCCTTCTTGCCTGCCTTCTTGCAGAATATCTTGATAGATCACTGAGTCCCGCATCATGCCCTCCCGAAAAATCTGCTGGATTGTGCCTTTTTTGTATTTTAACCCAGCCAAAATTTGCACATAACTTGATACTTCCTGGCGTTGAGTTGGTTCTAGCTCTCTGACTCGTTGGGCTACGCTTTGCAGCAGAGGGTCTGAGGCGGTGGGCGAAGCTAGGGGGGCAAGGGGTAGGAGGGCTGGGTCGTTCAGAAACAGATTTGGGTCTTGTTCCCACATGGGAATCACTCGATACTCGTGGCGGGTCGATTCAAGGGCGAAGGCTGTTGCGATCGGGGTGTCGTCTGTAGGTGGGAGCAGCAAGACGAGACCTGGGTGATGGGGAGGCGATAGAGGCGGTGAAGTCTGACCCAATAGTCGAGCATCCGTAGGGGTAGGGGCGGGGTGGAGCAGAGGGTGGTTTGAAACTCTAAATGGAGAATGCGTCCTTGTAGGTGCAGGAAGGTGACGGAATCAGCGCGAATGGGTTCGATGCTGAGTTCGGTTTTGAGGACTTGAATGGAGGGGGGAGCGTCGCCGAGAATCCAGTAGGCGAAACGGTCTGGGTGTTTTTCGGAGAGGAGTTTGCAGAGGTTGTCGAAGGGCATGGGGAGGGGTTAGGAGAAGGGGGAAGAGGGGATTAGAACCAGCGAGTTAGAGTGGCTTTCCAGAGTAGCCCTAGGAGAATGAGTCCGATTCCGATTAGCCAGATTTGTGGTTCTACCCAGAAGGCGAGGAGCACACAGGAAGCGAGGCCGACGATCGCGACCCATTGAGGGTAGAGCCGTTGAGTGGAGGGGATTTTGAGGGATGCCAAATTCGTTAGGGCATAGTAGCTCAGCACTGTGAAGGCGCTAAATGACCAAGTGGTTTTGACGTTGCCGATCAGAACTAAGAGGCGATCGCCCCTCCCATAACCACAACAGCGACAGAGGGTGCAGTTCTGGCGGCATTCAATTGTGCGACCCCTCGCGGCATGTCGCCTCTTCGCCCCATTGCCAACAGCACTCGCGACAACCCCAAAATCAGGTTCAATAAGACTCCCAGCAGGGCGGTGATTGCCCCGATCGCCAAAATTTGAGCACTGCCCAGAATGCCAAACTGACGGGCGACCCGTTCTAGGGGAGCCGCTTGACTGCCCTGACTGAGCACCTCTGCCCCCACTGCCCCAACCGCTACGATCGCGACCGCACCATATAAAACCAGCGTTGCAATCATTGCGATCACGATCGCCCTGGGAATAGTGCGCTGTGGATTTTTCACTTCTTCGCCCAGGGTGGCGATTCTCCCGTAGCCCGTATAGGCGACAAACATCAAAGCTGTCGCATGAAGCAATTCTCCGATCGATTGATCGGAGGCTGCCCGCAAAAAATTTTGCCCACCCGACGCAACGACAAGCGGCAACCCTGCGGTCACAAAAAACACCAATGAGAGCAATGTCACCGAGACGATCGCCAGATTGACCTGATTCGATCGTTGAATTCCAGCCAGCACCACGACGGTGAGCACGACGACAGCCGCTAGGGCAATCGGAACCAGCAATCCGCGATCGCGCTGCCCCAGCGCTCCCAGCAGATATCCTGCAAACCCCAAAGCTGCCGTCGCTGCCGATGCCGATTTTGCCAGCAAAAACAGCCACCCCGCCGTAAACCCCAGCCAAGAATTGAGATAGCGATACCCATACTCATAGGTTCCTCCGCTCACTGGATGACTCGCCGCCAGTTGAGCCGCGCTCAATCCATTACAAATCGCCACTAGGGACGCGATCGCCACTGCCCCAATTACCCAAGGCCCCGCAATGCCCGCCGCAATGCCAATGCTGACAAAAACGCCCGTGCCCACGATCGACCCCAACCCCATGATGACCGCACCTAGCACCCCGATTTCCCGCTTCAACATCGGTGGCGTTGCCTGACTTGCCATCTTCCTTACTCCCATGCACTGTAGCTTTTAGGGTACAGGTCAATGGTTAATGCCAGTTAATCACACTTACTCTGAGCCTCAACATTATCCCTCCTCCCTTCTCCCTGAGATCATCGGCAACACCACAGAAAACGTCGTCCCTTCATCTTCTTGGCTAGAGACCGAAATTTTTCCCCCATGCACCTCAACAGATTGCTTGACGATCGCCAGCCCCAACCCATTGCCCGAAATCGTGCCCACATTCATGCCGCGATGGAATGGCTCAAAGAGTCTGGCTTGATCGTCGATCGGAATGCCAATTCCCTGGTCTTGCACCTCAAAGATGGCGCGATCGGCTTCAGAAGACAACCGACACCATACTGACGATCCCACAGGTGAATATTTGAGAGCATTCGAGAGTAGATTGCTGAGAATTTGCCGCAGCAATTTTTCATCCATGCAGGGCGGCAGAAGATTTTGCGGATTGGGCTTGAAATTTTGAACTTCGAGCATGAGACAGTGATGGTCTTGATCGTTGAGTTGCATCTCTTCGAGCAGACTGCGGCAAAAATCGGGTAGGTCGATCGGGGCAGGTTCAAAGTTCAGCTTTTTCGCCTCGGCGCGCTCGATCACGAGAATATCACTGAGCAAATTGTTCATATTCAAGGCAGCGTTTTGGATGCGCTGGATATGTTCGATCTGCTTTTCGGCTGTCCAGTCTCCAGCGTAAAATTCTAGCAAGTCTGCTGAAGAGAGAATTGTGCTCAAGGGAGTGCGAAACTCGTGGGAAGTGGTCGAGACAAAGCGAGACTTTAGCTCACTGAGTTCTCGTTCTTTTTCTAGAGCTTTGTAGATTTTTACCTCGGCTTGTTTGCGATCGGTAATGTCGATGCAAGAGCCAATGTGCCCGTTAAAGCTGCCGTTGGGCGAAAATTGGGGCACGCCGCGATCGATGACCCAGCGATAGTCTCCATCAGCACGGCGCAACCGATACTCAATCTCAAAGCTAGAACGATCGGCTAATGCCTGACAATAGAGCTGCTGGCAGGGGCCAAGATCCGCCGGGTGAACGGTCTCAAACCAACCGATGCCGCGCTCTTGGTCGATCGTTCGCCCCGTAAATTCGAGTAAGCTTTCGTTGCAAAAAATCCGATTCCCACTCGCATCAATCACCCAGAGCAACACGGGAGCGCTGTTGGCCATCGTGCGAAACCGTTCTTCGCTTTCGCACTGAGCCTGGAGCAGTTGGCTCTGGGTCAGGGCAATTTCCACCTGGTTGGCGAGTTGTTGCAGCAGTTCAATCTCAAAGGCTGACCATTGGCGCGGCTGGTCACACTGGTGGGCGATCAGCAGACCCCAAAGGGAATCTTGCTGCACGATCGGCACAACCAGTCTCGCTCTCACGCCAATCTGCCGCAGAAAATTGGAGATATAAGACGATTCTTCTTCCCGATCTTCGACCGACTGCATCACGTTACTGTAAGACACTTGAGGATAGCCAGGCAAAAACACATCTGATGGATAGGTTTTTCCCAAAAGCGATTCCCAGTCTGCGCTGACGGCTTCGGTAATCACTTGCCCTCCGCCGTGGGTGGAAAGGTGATAGATCAGCACGCGATCGGACTGCAACAGGTTTCTCACTTCCGTCACCGTGGTCTGAAGAATTTCTTCTAGCTGCAACGACTGGCGAATTTTGAGGGTGATATCGGCAAAGAGTTGCGATCGCAGGCTTTGTAGTTGTAGAGCCTGTTCGGTCTTTTTGCGCTGGGTAATGTCTCGCTGCAAGCCCACCCAATAGGTATATTGCCCGATGTGATCCGTCACGGGAAACATGCTCAACTCGATCCAAACTTCGGAGCCGTCTTTGTGATAGTTGACCAGTTCTACCAGGCTCGGCTCCCATTTTTTCAGGGCCGTGCGAATCTGCTTCAGAATGTCCCAATCGGTCTTGGGGCCCTGGAGAATGCGCGGTGTTTTGCCTACCACTTCGTCTTGTTCGTAGCCCATCATGCGGGTGAAGGCTTCGTTGACGTAGATGATTTTGGGGCCTGGCAGTTCGACGGGTTCGGCTTCGGTGATTACGACCGCATCATGGGCGTTGACGATCACCGATTCTAGCAGTCGCAGTCGTTGTTCTTGCTGTTTGCGATCGGTGATATCTTCGGCAATGCCAGCGATGCGGTAGACTTTGCCCTGCTGATTTCTGACCGGAAAGGCGCGCGCCAATAACCAGCGCTGGCTGCCGTCTGCCTGGGTAAAACGGTACATCACTTCCGCAGGTTTGCCGCGCACCACTTGCCGACTGGCCTTCATAACCGCGTGCAGGTCGTCGCTTTGCACCCGACTCAGCCAAAACCCTAGAGATTTGCCGTAGCAGTCTGCGCTGTCGTAGCCCAACACCTGCTGACACACTGGGCTGATATAAATCAGCTTTTGGGTTTCGACTTCATACATCCAGAAAATTTGCTGAATGTTTTCTGCGAGTTGCCGAAACCGTTCTTCACTTTCGCGCAGTTCTTCTTCGGCCTGGGTGCGCTGGGAAATATTTTGCACCAGCGACAGAATCGAAATCAGTTCGCCCGATTCGTCAAACAGCACCGAGTTATACCATTCACAGTGCAAGATCGCCCCAGTTTGGGTGTAGTTGTGGTGATAGCTAACGTTGCGGATGGTATCTCCATTCAGCAAGGCGGCGATCGTGCGATCGACCGTTTCAATATCTGCTGGTATCACAAACTGCCAGCTACCAAATTGCTGCCCCAGCAGGTCTTCTGCCCTCCAGCCAAACAAATTTTCTGCCTCCCGTGACCAGCGCGTCACCCTGAGATTGCGATCCCATTCGATCACCGCCAGGGGAGAATTATCGATATGAAAGGTCAGACGCTGCATCGCGGCCCGCAATGCTTCCTGGGCCTGGTCGCGCTCATGCACGGTCTGCACCGAATCGGTCATGTCGCGAAAATAGAGAGAAACGCCCCCCTTTGGAGGGGTAAGCCCGCACCGAATACCAACGGCTGCAAGGGGCATAGTAGTCTAGCAATTCTAAAGGAACGCCCTCCGCCAGGGCGCGACGATAGAGCCGACCAAAGCTGGTGTTGCCAAACTGGGGAAACTCTTTCCAGAGGACTTTGCCAATCAGGTCTCTAGCGGGTTTGCCCAGGGTGCGGGCGGCTTCGTGGTTGATGTAGGTGAATCGAGACTCACGATCGAACGCCACAAATCCATCGGTGATGCTCTGCAACACCTGAGAAATTTGCTCTCTGGCCAGTTCTGCTTCGGCGCGGGTTGCCTGTTCTCTAGACAACAGTTGAGCGCGTTCTTGGTCGATCCATTTGCGGGGAGTGATGTCTGAGAATGACACCACGACTGCGTGGGGCAGCAGTTCACCAGGGCGAAAGAGCGGCTGCGAGTTGACCGAAATCCAGGTAATGAAGCCGTTGGGTTTGCACAGCCCGATCACGACTTCTGAGCACGCAACGCCAGTTTTTGCCGTCACCATTCCTGGAAAGCTCTCACGCACAAAGGGCGAATAGTCTTCGTGAATGATTTCCCAGCCGATTTCTAGAATTCGGTGCTGGAGCAGTTCCTTCGAGGAGCGTTCTAAAATTCTCTCTGCGCTGGCGTTACAGGTTTGGATTGTGCCATCTGCGCTCAAGACCATCACGCCTTCGTGCATGGCAGAGACCACCGATCGATAGCGTTCTTCGCTGACGCGCAAAGACTCCTGGGCCCATTTGCGCCGCCGTCCTTCGGCTTGCAGTTGCTCAATGGCGTGTTCTAGGGGGGTGATTTGGGTTGCGGAGGCAGGTCGATCGGGGCGCTCTAACCAGCAGGATTCTGCGGGCGGTTTGTGCTCGGTGAGGGTTTGCCCCACCGCCTGAAACTCAACGACTACACCCTGTCGATCGCGAATCGCCCGACTAGTCCACCGTTGACAGCAAATCTGCCCGTCGGCTGCCACACCGCAATGGTCATAGCCCACGCTCCAGCTTGCCAAGAAAGCCCCATAGTGCGGCTCAGAATTTGGCTCCAAACTATTTTTTTCTGACTCGCGATCGCAGGTCGATCGCGACATCAGAATTAGAAAATTGCTGCCTAACAGGGCTTCTTGGCTGCTGCCAAAAAAACGACAACAGGCGGCATTCACATAGGTGAGCGTGCCATCGGGGAGAAAACGGCAGATCAGATCGGGGTGATCGGCAACGATCGCGTGATATCGGGCTTCGCTCAGATGCAACGCGGCCGCCGTGGGGCGATCGTCCTCAGCCAAATCGACCTTAGCATCGCGAGCGGATGCTTTGCCATTCGATACCCCAGGGGCTGAAGCCTCGGTCAACCAGGAGGAATCGCCCGCCCTAAGCTGTACTTGCAGGTGTCGTACCAGGTTTTCTAGCTCAGCATTGCGTTGCCTTAGCCTAATCTGCTCTTTTTCCCACATGTTTCTTTGTGCACGATTTGGTCAGGAATATCATCTTTGCTTAAATTTTTACCCAAAAACCCGCTTGACTTTAACCTAATTTCAGTTTGACGACTGGACTTTTGCCCTCACCCCCAACCTCCAGGGCGATTAGCTCTCAAAGCCTGACGCGGCTCCGCCTTCTCCCCAAGGAGCAGCAAGCTGAGAGGATGAGAGCACTTTGAGCAGCATCGAATTTACGTTAATTTTAGTGAGGACTGTCTACTGAGAAAATTTCTAGCCAGCAAGTGAACCGCTGTCTTCGATTGCGCTCTGCCAGCTTGCGCCCTGAGTTAAGTTGAAGGGCAAAGGTCGGAAGGTCATATCTTTAATTTAGAAATCGCCTGAGGGATCTGCGAGTTAATAATCTACCACCAGCCAGGTTTCGACTCCGCTCAACCCTCGACGGTTGAAGGTTGAGCGGAGTCGAAACCCGATGCACTGGTATTTTATTTTTATGCAAATCCGTTAGTAAAAAATTTTAATAAGAAAATTTAGTAAGGCAATTCGACGATAAAAGTCGTCCAACCGTCTTTACTCTTAACGTAAATTGTCCCTTGAAGTTGCTCGATCAGCTTTTTGACTAGCGCCAGCCCCAGCCCTGTGCCGCCCTGCTGCCAACGATCTCGCCCCACCCCCCGGTAGAACTTATCAAAAATTCGTGGCAAATCGGTCTTAGGAATTTCTGCCTGGTTGGCTACCAAAAAACGCAACATGGGCTGCCTATCTTTGGTAGTAAACTCTCGCACCTTAAACCGGATTTCGCCACTGCTAGGCGTATATTTGCAGGCGTTGTTGAGCAACTCAATAAAGATGCGTTGGAGGCTCACAGTGTCGTAGAGAATGGTGGGCAGGCGATCGGGCAAGTCGGTTCTGAAGGTTTGTTGGCAATCGCGAGTCCGCACCTCAAAGGAGGCGATAATTTTAGCCAATTGTTCTTGCAGGTCGATCGGTTCTGGAGGGGCTAGAGATTCGCCAGATTCGAGTTGATATAGATCCAACAGATTTTGAATCAAAGCATCACATTGATCGCAGGCAGAAAGGGCAATTTCGGTATATTGCCTGCGATTGTCAGGGACGGCTTCCATCAATTGCAAAGCAACTTTAATGGTCGTCAGGGGTGCGCGCATATCGTGGGTGATCGTGCTGACCAAATCATCTTTTTGGGCGTTGAGCGCTTGAAGTTCTAAGACCCTTCTTTGGATTTGAGATTGGGCACTGTGACGCTTGAGCCGCGCGGCGATCGTTTCCAACAAATCCATCCGGCGAAACGGTTTGGTCAGATAATCGTCCGCACCCAAATTCATGCCTTGACGAATCTCTGCACGATCGGCTTTTGCCGTCAAAAAAATAAATGGAATCATAGCGGTTGAAGGATTTTGACGGAGTTCTTCTAGCACGCCATAGCCATCAAAATCTGGCATCTTGATGTCACAAATAATCAAGTCAGGAGACTTTTCTTTGGCAAGTTGAATGCCGACAAATCCATTTTCAGCGTTGATCGAATCAAAGCCACCGGAGGCTAAAATTTCCACAATGTTTAGCCGAACATCTTTTCATCTTCAATCACTAAAATCCTCATCGAATCGCTTCACCCCCCTTGAGCGTTTGTAGTGAGATAGAACTGGCTAAATGTTGAGCCAAAGCCGCCATTTCTATTGGGGTGGAGGGCAGTATTTTTGCGGAGAGGTTGGACACGATCGAGCATCAGAACGAAACTGCAAATCAGTGAAGCAAGAATAAGAATACCAAAGGCAGAGCGATCGAGCAGTTTTATTGAAGCGCACACTTGCACTCTAATAATTCAGGACTCATTCCTGACTGACGGATCAATCTTCTCCCTTCATCTGCCAACTCCTTCTATCTCTGTCAAAGAAGGGACGGAGCAAAATTTGGGTTAAGCGTCCTCTTGTTCGCTCTCTTGTTCGCTCTGGGAGAGGAGGAGAGGACAGTTTGGAGTTTTGCCAGTCAACCAGGTACTGATCCCTAATAGTATCCGGTTTTTGGCTCAAGATAAGCGATGAGGCGTGTATGTGCTCTTCATCGTTTGGTTGAAGCTTGGCCAATGGTAGAAAATGAGAGAAAAAACGAATTGACCAACCCATAGTTTTGGGCATTGCCGAATAACGCACTGATCTGACCCATCCGCGACTTCTAGATCAAGTCCAGCTAAGGAATGAGAATTAAATAAACTGTAAGGCTTTGGATTCGCCCTCACCCCCCGCCCCTCGCCCAACTTGGGAGAGGGGAGTTAGAAAGAGTTCGGTTCCTCTTCTCCCAACTTGGGAGAGGGTGAGGGATGAGGAGAACCCAGGCAATCAAACTCACAAGTTATTTAATTCACGATCCTAAGGGTTTGCACTTAATTTTTATCCTTCAATCATTCTGCTTTCCTACTTATCATCTTTTGCTCCCCTCCCGATGCCTTGCGCGCGCAGCGTGACGAAGCCAACCCCCGCCCCACCGACCCGTTAAAATAAAAGGATCTCTTGTCAAACCCGCCCATGAACGCACCTGTAGAATTTCTGGATGCCTTTGATGTAGTGGTCGTCGGAGCCGGACATGCGGGCTGCGAAGCGGCCCTGGCAACGGCTCGGCTTGGCTGTCGTACCCTACTGCTGACCCTCACCCTCGACAAAATTGCCTGGCAACCCTGCAACCCAGCGATCGGAGGCCCTGCCAAATCTCAATTGGTTCACGAAGTCGATGCGCTGGGTGGCGAAATGGGCAAAGTCAGCGATCGTACCTACCTGCAAAAACGAATTCTCAATGCGTCCAGAGGGCCGGCCGTCTGGGCACTGCGGGCCCAAACCGACAAGCGCGAATATGCGGCGGCGATGAAAGGCATTCTAGAAAATCAGGAGAATTTGACCCTGCGTGAAGGCATGGCGATCGATTTAGTGTTGGGCACAAATGACGAAGTTATTGGGGTGCAAACCTATTTTGGGGTAGCGTTTGAGTGTAAAGCAGTCGTGCTGACGACGGGCACATTTCTGGGTGGCAAAATTTGGGTGGGCAATAAATCAATGGCCGCCGGACGCGCCGGAGAATTTGCCGCCATCGGTCTGACCGACACCCTCAATCGGTTGGGATTTGAGACAGGACGGCTAAAAACCGGAACCCCCGCCCGGGTCGATCGGCGCTCCGTTGATTTCTCCAATCTAGAGCCGCAGCCCGGAGATGCCGAAGTACGCTGGTTTAGCTTTGATCCAGATGCCTGGGTCGATCGTGAACAAATGCCCTGCCATCTCACCCGCACCACCCCCGAAACGCACCGCATTATTCGCGAAAATCTGCATCTTTCCCCGGTTTATGGGGGCTGGGTCGATGCTAAGGGCCCGCGCTATTGCCCCAGCATTGAGGACAAGATTGTGCGCTTTGCCGACAAAGATAGCCATCAAATTTTTATTGAGCCAGAAGGCCGTGACACTCCAGAACTCTACATTCAGGGATTCTCGACAGGTCTGCCTGAAATGATTCAGCTAAAAATGCTGCGATCGCTCCCCGGACTCGAAAACTGCACGATGCTACGTCCTGCGTATGCTGTGGAATATGACTATCTGCCAGCGACGCAGTGCTTTCCGACCTTGATGACCAAAAAAATCGCAGGGCTGTTTTGCGCGGGGCAGATCAACGGCACAACAGGGTACGAAGAAGCTGCCGCCCAGGGGTTTGTCGCCGGGCTAAATGCGGCTCGGTTTTGCCGCGCTCAAACTCTGATCATCTTCCCCCGCGAGCAGAGCTACGTGGGAACGCTCATTGACGACTTGTGTACGAAAGATTTGCGCGAACCCTATCGCATGTTGACTTCGCGATCGGAGTATCGACTGCTGTTGCGTTCAGACAATGCCGATCAGCGACTCACTCCCCTAGGACGAGACATCGGGCTGATCGACGATCGTCGCTGGCAACGGTTCCTCAAAAAGCAAGAAAACACTGCCGCCGAAAAAGAGCGGCTGCACGAAACACGGGTCAAAGAACATGAAGAAATTGGTCAAGCGATCGCGGCTCAGACTCAGCAAGCGATCAAGGGTTCGATTACCCTGGCAGATCTTTTGCGTCGCTCTGGGTTTCACTATGGTGACTTAGAACAACATGGTTTGGGCAACGCTAACCTCGATCGTGCTGAAAAGGAAGGGGCAGAAATTGACATCAAATATTCTGGCTACATTCAACGCCAGCAAAATCAGATCGATCAAATCGCCAAACAAGAACATCGCAAGCTTCCAGAAAATTTAGATTACGCGGCGATCGCTACACTTTCTAAAGAAGCGCGAGAAAAATTAGCCAAAGTGCAACCCCTGACGATCGGACAGGCTACCCGCATCGGCGGCGTAAACCCAGCCGATGTCAACGCTTTGCTAATTTACCTAGAGATTCAAGCTCGTCAACCGATCGAGGTGACAATATGACTGCCTACCCCATCAACTTTGAATCGATCGTTCGCCTCACTGATGACCAGTTCTACGAGCTTTGTCGCGCCAACCCAGAGGTAAAATTTGAGCGCAATCCCAAAGGAGACCTGCTGATCATGCCCCCTACAGGTGGAGAAACGGGCATCTACAACTCAGAATTCAATGCTGATTTCGTCATCTGGAATCGCCAAACCAATCTGGGCGTTGTCTTTGATTCTTCGACCTGCTTTCAGTTGCCCAATGGGGGAAGCCGTTCCCCTGATGTGGCCTGGGTTCGTCGTGATCGCTGGGATGCCCTCACCCCTGAGCAGAAAATCAAATTTTCCCCCGATCGCCCCTGATTTTGTGCTAAAACTGCTCTCTCCCACCGACAGCTTGAGAGAAACGCAGGCAAAAATGCAAGAATACCTGGCGAGTGGCGTAAAGCTAGGCTGGTTAATTGACCCCAAAACTCGCCAAGTCGAAGTCTATCGCACTGGGCAAAATGTAGAAACCCTCAACTCGCCAACTACCCTGTCTGGTGAGGATATCTTGATCGGGTTTACGCTTAATTTTGGGTCAGTTTCCTGAATGATCTGTGAGGTTGCAAGCATGATTCTGCAAATGATTCTTGGGGTCGATTTTCTTGTGAGCAAACCGTGACCAGAGATTACGGCAGGGCACGGCCGTGCCCCGACGATCGGCGATCCAGTTTAAGGTTCATCACTTCTGGGCGATCGCCTCAACCCACCCCTCTTCTCTCCTATTTCTCAACCTCCCGCCGCAAACGTCACCATCACAAATACCGACAACAAAATGCCAGGAGACAGCATTAGAACTAACATCAGCAAATCATGGGTCGTCATGGAATTTTCTCTCTAAGGTACGATCGCTACAAGACTGCAAATCGCCCATAGTGTTAGACAACACTATGATTGCCAGACGACATCTATATGCCAGACAACATCAGACAACATTGATAGACAACGCAGTGTCTTGTTAGCTCATTCCATGCTAGTTAAATAAAGGGCGATTTCTTACTTCTCTGAGATTGAGAAAATCTGAAGATTCGCCGTCGCTTCTACCCCAAACACCGTCACCTATGAATAATTTCTCCTTTGACGAACTCCAGAGAAAAGACCTGTTCATCGCGTTAGGTTTGTGGCTTGTTGTCGAGTTTGTCAGTTTTGCGTTTTTCCCGTCGGTGGGGCTAATCAATCCGGGTGCTCGACTGCGAACCTGGTTTATGATCAGCATCCCTTTAGGAATTGGCGGCGCGTTGCTGATTAGTAGTAGTTCTCGGTTTATTGCCCTCATGCACGAGCGCACCAGCACCAACAAACTTCTCTACAGTTTTTTGGGCCAGTTTGGCGGTTGGATCGGTCTGGCTGGGGTGCTGTTTCCCCTGTTTACCGTCTGTGTCGAGTTTTTCTCAAACGTGAAACTTTGATGACACCTATCTGCCACGCACTGAAGGAATGGGCGATCGCGGTCAATGCCCTAGAGCAAGGCAACACGATCATCCTGCTTCGCAAAGGAGGAATTCGAGAAGACCGGGGGCGCTTTATCGTGGCTCACAAAACCGTGCTGCTCTACCCCACCTACGAGCACCAACAGCCGCATTTGTTGAAGAATGATCAGCGATCGCAGGTTCAGCCCGTTCCGTCGGGGTGGCATCCTGAGACAGTCCGCATTGGGTCGGTTGCAGAGATTACCCATATTGTTCAGGTGACAGAAGCAGCAGTTCTAGAAGCGCTGTTGCCCTTTCATATTTGGAATGCTGAATTTGTGTCAGAACGGTTTCAGTGGAAGCCTCGATCGCCTCTTTATGTGCTGTTGCTGAGGGTTTCGAGGTTATCTCAAGTTCACACGATTCCCTATCGAGCAGCCTATGGGGGATGTCGATCGTGGCTAGATTTGGAGACAGCGATCGATCTTGAAAATGCGATTCCTGTGATCAATGACACCTCCTATTCTCACCAGGTTCAACAAATCTCTGAAATTCTCAGTTTTGCCCACTCCAGCTAACCGAAAAACATGAAAAATTTGCTGCAAATTCAACACTTGCGACTATCCTAGAAAGCCAATCGGTTGAAATTTTGGGCAAATTATGTTTAACAAGAAAGCAAGAAAAAATAAGCAGCCAAAAGGCATCTTTGCAGGCGGTTTTTACCTCTTGCCCTTCGCCCTTTGCCTGACGAGTTCTCCGGCCTGGTCAGCCCCCCTGCGAAACTGGCAATATGACCCGGCCGCCAACCAACTAGAAGTGACCGTGAAAGGTGGAGTCACGCCGCGCTATTTTTTAATGGCTCAACCCGCTCGCATCATTCTGGATCTGCCGGAAACCGAAGTCGGAGATGTGCAAACTCAAAAGACATTTGATGGGGCAGTTCGCCAGGTTCGCGTCTCGCAGTATCAACCAGGGCTGACGCGCATTGTTCTAGAGCTTTCACCCGACACAGTGCTGGCACGCGAGCAAGCCCAGCTAAAACAAGTCGGTGGTGACAAGGCTTCGCAGCGTTGGGTATTGCGCCCTTTACTCTCCCAAACCGCGATCGCTCCTAGTCCAATTCCGGTGGCAACTCAGCCTGCGATCGTCCCTTCAGAAGCCCCTGCGATCGCCCCTCCGCCTGGCATAGCGCCAACCGAAAAAGCCACCAATCTGCCTGCCGCCCCGAAACTAGATCGACCGATTGATATCGTGGTTTCTCGGCCCAATCTCCCTCGCCCCACTTCCAGCTTGCCGCCGACGGCTCCCGTTACCTCGACCGATCTTCCCCCAGCGATCGCCCCGACTGTGGTGGCCGCTAAACCCGCACCCGTCCCGGTTCCTCCAACGCCAGAAAGCTTTCCACCTGGAATTCTACCCGTTGAGCCAACCCCTGACTCAACTCGCACAGAAGCATCGAACCAGTCCCCTCCTAGCCACCAGACGGCTCGCCCTGCGATCGCCCTACAACTCCCAGCCGTGCGATCGAGTTTAAATATTCCAGACTCGCTGCCCCCGGTGACGGCTCCCACCTCAACGAGTGCCCCAACGGTCAGCGTTCCTCCCTTGCGTCGCCCGACCTCGGATGCTCTGCCTCCGGCAAATGTGAGCCTTCCTCCCCTTGCGCCAATGCCCCCTCTGGAGGGACCGACGATCGAGTTTGGGCAACCGCTCCCGATCTCGCCGATCGCTCAACCCCCCGTAATGGGCTATGCCCCTTCCCTGTCAGGCGTGATTTTGCCTGCCGGAACTGCACTCAGTTTGCGCTATCCCGGAACCCAGCCCCTCTCCCTCCAAGCGGGCCAGCCCCATCAAGAAGCATTGATATTGCAAGCCGATCTGCGCGACCCAAACGGCAACCTGATCGCCTCAGAAGGAACCCCGGTGTTGGGACAATTTGAAACCGATAGCCGGGGCAGCCGATTTGTTGCCCAAACGATCGCGCTGCCGAGGCAAGGAGTGACGATCGTCGCCCAGTCTGAACCGCTCAGTGGAACCCGCAAAGTAACGGAAAACCGCCTGCTCCGCAACTCTGGCATTGGTGCGCTGGCGGGGGCAATTTTAGGCGGCTTGTCTGAGGGCAGCGTATTCGGCGGGGCGGCGGCAGGGGCAGCACTCACCTACGTTACCTCCCCAAAACCTGCCACGATCGCCCCCGGACAAATATTCCAGGTGAGATTGGTTGAAGACTTAAGGTAAGCTTCAACCCATGCTTGCTGGCGGTGAATCAGATCCTTAAAACCCAGAGATCTGCCCCCCTAAAACTTCTCTTCTCCGGGGGGAGCCGCTCCTGCCCCTGGCGCTGTCAGGAAGAGGTTTTGGCGCTCTCACTCTGATAGAGACAGTCAATTTTAGGGCTGTTTTCCAGCGTTCCTGTATAGCCAAAGGTGTTCATTCTCTGGCGGCACTCGCGAGATTGGTCGGCACTGACCAGTTTGCGCTGCTCTAAAATTGCCCAGTTTGCACTTCGCAGAACGCAGCCGGGCTTAGTACTCGCCTGAGCAACATACACCTTAAAAGGATTGAGCGTGACGAAAAAACGGGTCTCCATCGCGATCGCACTGGCCCCGTTTTGAATGCAAATTTCGGGGTTGGGGGCTTGTTGATCGATCTGCACGTTAGACACGATCGCATTGGGACTCGCACTCACCGTAGATGTGAAACCCACTCCTACTCCAATTCCCAAAATAAAGATGCCTGCAATGATCGCCAAAGAGGTGTAATTGAACAGCGACGGAGATTTTGCAGCTTTCGGCTGATTGCTGCTAGGTGGCATAAAATCATCGTCTCTGTCGCGATCGTTGTAGCTGTAAGAAGGGTTTCTAGGTCTACGTTTCATAGGGCTTCAGTAAATGGAGAGACTCAAAAACAGTTGGCAGTGTGCTCTACCTTATTATCAGTATGACTTACGAGATCGGCGCTTGGAGCCAAAGATCTTTTTGGGAGAATGTTGGGCAAAATTTTCTACTCGATCGAGTCCGACTCACGACCCCCAGAGAGGGGTTGGTGGTAGGCGTAGAAACTGGCAATCAACGCGATCGAGAGCCACCAGAGCGTATTCACCTGCGGACGGTATAGCACCGTGTCGAACATGGCTTGCCCAAACAGACCCAGCAAAGACGCGATCGCCCCAATCAGCCAGAAACCATCTCGATTTTGCAAGCTTCTCAGTCGTTTTAGCTGCACCAACCCCTGGGTCAAGGTCACGAGTAGTAACCACAGAAACGCAGTCAGACCAATCAAGCCCGTCTCCACCGCCACTTCTAACAAGATTGAATAGGCACTCAGCGCGCTAAACCGTGCTCGTTGATAGAACGGATAAATTTTCTTGAAGGGTGCATCTCCGGGGCCAATGCCTAAGATTGGGTAATCCTGAATCATTTGAAGCACAGAAGTCCATACGTTGAGCCGAAAATTGTTGCTGCTGTCTCCTCGTCCTGCAAAGATGCTAAATACCCGATTGCGTAGGGGCGGCACAAACAAGACAGCGACGACCAAAACTCCAGTCAAACTCCCTACCAAAATCGGCACTGACCAGATTCGCCAAAACCGAGGCAGGTGAATGCTCCACCAAAACAGCAACAAGAGCAAAATTGCAAACGTGATCACGACAAAGCCAATCAGCCCGCCGCGGCTAAAGGTTAAGATCAGGCAGGCAATATTGACGATCGTCATCACGATCGCCAACAATTTTGGCAGCCAGCCCCGCCAGGCAAAAATAGCCGCGATGCCCAGAGCGATCGCTGGCAGCAGATAGCCCGCCAACAGGTTTGGGTTGCCCAAAAAACTGTAGACTCGCACTGTCTTGGCAAAAGGCGATTCTGGATCAACCCAGGTTGCCAGTGCCTCTGCTCCAAAAAACCACTGCCTCAGCCCATAGCCACTGATCAACACCGCAACATGAAGATATAGCGTAATCAGCCACGATCGCAGCCGCGCCGATCGCAACACTCGCGCCATCAAGGCAAAGAAAATTAGGTATAGCGTCAGTTTGCTCCAGCCGACCAATGCTGCACTTTTGACCGGAGACGCAGCCGCCGCGATCGTAGAAATTCCCCAATACAAAAGCACCAACAAATGGATGGGCGTAAACCCTGACCCAAACCCCACTCGCCTCTGCACTGCATCTACTTTAGGGGTACGATCGTCCGTGAGCGTCAACAACACCCAGTAGCCTGCACACGCTAGCAACAGCAGCCCCGTCAAATCGCTAGAGACAAACGGTACGAGGCAAAAAACCAGACTAATCAGCAACCCTGCGATCGCGTCTGCCCACTGCATCAACCAACTCTGCTGCCGCCAAGCTTGCAGCAGCCCCACGCCACGGTGCAGGTAGCTCGGCGATCGCCACTGATGGAGGGGCAGCGTGGTGAGAGTGATCTGTTGCCAAACAGAATTCATATGCAAGTTGCCTTAGAGAATAATACTCAGGGTGCTTTTGAGCTATGAGCTATTATCCTCAAAAATCGATCGCTGGCAAGGGAAGAACGCTAGATTGAGCTAGATCGCCTGATAGAGAAGACCGATCGAACTCAGAATTTCTCGCCGCGCTCTGTCAACCGGGGCAGCATGATCACATAACGATAGCCCGGTTCGGCAAGGCCCTGCACCAAAATTTTGTCCCCGTGCATTTCAGCAAGCTGCCGACTCAGCAACAGCCCCAAATTTTTGCGGAACGCTTCTGCCTCAATGCTAGTGAGCATATCGGGTTCATCGACGTTGAAGGACTGATTGCCATTGCTGCTTTGGGAGAGGTCGATCGCTTTACTGCGATCGACACTGCGAAGGGAACTGTGGCCAAAACCGCCGCCAGACTGGCTACCGTAGTCTAAGCCGACTAACACAGGAGACGCAGCTTGAGCAGGGTAAAGTTCGGTGTAGGCAAGCCCGTCTCCTAAGCAGGGATGGGTCGCCCAGACGGTGAGCCTTAGCCCACTGCTCTTGTGAGAAACATGAAGACGAACCACACTTCCGGCGTTAGACGCTTGAATCACACTAAAAATCAGGTGATAGAGCATCTGCCGAATTTTTTCTTTGTCTAGCAGCCAAATGCGGTTTCCAGGCTCGACGGAGAGACGAATCTGTTGCTCACGACGATTGGCAGCCTGCTCTAAAGTGCTAATGGACTGCTGACAGAGCATTTCAATATCAACGGAGGTGAGATTGAGCGCTTGTGTCGTGTCGTCTAGCTGCGAGAGTTCTAAGATTTCTTTGACTAGAGAAAGTAGATACTGCCCGCTATGGTGAATGATGTCTAGATATTCTTTTTGCTTGGTCGTCAAGGGCCCATAAATTTCGCGATTTAGAACACTGGCCATACCCATCACCGAGGTGAGTGGTGTTCTCAGTTCTTGGGTGAGTTGGGCTAAGAGTTCAAATTTGATGGGGTGAGCGAGGTTGGGCTGGCTAGATGCGGGAAAAATGGGAGCATTGGAAGTGCTCTCTAAGGGCAATGGCAGGGTGAGGTCGATCGTAGCTTGCCTAGCACTGCCAGCCTGATTTTTGCTAGACAGAGGAGATCGTACTCACTCATACTGAGGCGAGCCGTCAGGGACAAAAACTCTCTTTCTTTGGCACTAAAAATTCTCGGTGACAAATCCATGACTGCCAGCGTCCCAATGCAGTCTCCTCCAGCAGTTAGCAAGGGAGCACCCAGATAGGCACGAATGTTGTATTGCTGCACCAGAAGACTGTTGACGAAGGCGGGATGAGACAGGGTATCGTCGATCGCTAATACTTGATGGCTGTCTACCACATGAGTGCAGAACGATTCATCGCGGGGCATTTGCCGAGACAGAGCCAGGTCATTCATCAGCCCCAATCGCGATAGGCCCACAGCCGATTTGAACCATTGACGTTCGTGATCCATCAAGCTCAAGATGCAAATGGGCATCTCTAAGAAATGTGCGGCCGTCTGGGTCGCTTCCTCAAAGATCGGGACACTTTCTGTTTCCATTAAGCCCAACTTGGTCAACACCGTCATGCGGTGCTGCTCTCTTGCTGCGGCTGTTAATCCATCTAAGCGACAAAATAGTCGGCTTTCAGGGAGTCCCATTCCTACCCCTACTCCTCTAAGTGAACCATTGAGACCCTATACATAGGCAAATTACCCATTTAAATAGTCTTCAACTATACAAAGACTTCCCTCACACAATCCGCAATCAACGGGGAGGTGCAAGAGAGATTACTGAAGTTTATGGGTGACAGAATGGATGATATTGGAAATATCACGGAACCTTGAGGGTCTGCCTGTGAAGGGTTTAAGGTTCATGACCGTACTCTTACCCGTTAGAATGAGCTTGAAGAATGGCCCGATCGCCCCGATTCTGACAAAACTTAACTTAGGTATCGCCGGAGACTTTTTGCAGGCTCACTTTTGCAGGCTCATCTTTGCAGGCTCATCTTTGCAGGCTCACTTTGCCCAAGCGGGATGCACCAGCAGAGCCGCGATCGTCTGAACGCCCCGCAACTGATTAGAGAGCGGCAAGTGCCCCCTAGGAGCCTCCAGACTCCAATTAAATTCAGTGGGGTAGCGGGTCCAGTTGTTGCCCGATTTCCAACCAATTTTTGACCAGAGTTTATCCCAACTTTTGCCGACACTCAGCCAGATTTCTTGTTGGACTGAGAAGCCAAACTTGCCGTCGGAGTGGGCCAACCAAAGGGCATCGATCGTCTGCAAATCGGTGGTTGGGAGGCTTTTGATCTCGGTGAAATAGATCCATTTGCGCTGGGTCGCTGCTGTGCCTGCTAGTTCGCACAGAAGTTGTAGGGTGAGGCGATCGGCATTCTCAAGTTCTTGGTTTGCCAAAAGCTGTTGGAGGGGGGCATAGTCGATCGCGCAGTCCGATCGTAGGGGAACCGTGCCCGTGGGGAAATGGCGCTGCAAAAACTCAGCCACCTGGGGTGATTGCTGATTGAACAGGGACTGGTAAATTTTGGCATTTACCCTGAAAGCAGAACTGGAAGCAGGAGAATTGACCAGATACTCCATCAACACCGCAAAGCCTGCTTCTCCGATCGCGATCAGTTGGTCAACAATTTGTAATTGAACTTTTTCAGGCTCAGACCCCAACTGATATTGAAGCGTTGCAATGCTGTCTGGGAGGTTGAGCGTTGATGAGGTATCCAGGTTTGTCATGAAACAGATTTAAAGGTTTGACAGGGGGTTCAAGCGTGATACGAGACGGAGGCAACTGAACAGCCGCTCTTTTGGGATCTAGCTCTTTATTATTGTGAGCGCCAGACTATTGTGAGGACAAGATACGATCGAGGAGGGCGCTGGTTGACCTGGAGAATTTGATGGCAATCAATTCAACCCGACCGCCATAAGATTGGACGATCGTCGCTTCGGGGAGCGCCTCGATCTGATAGTCGCCTCCTATAGCATAGATCTCCGGCTGGAGCGCTTCAACCAGTTGGCAGGCTGTTTTTTGAGAAAAAATCACCACTCCTGAGACAGATTCTGAGGGCTACTAGGATTTCGGCCCGTTCGGCTTGGGGTACGATCGATCGTTGGGGCATCCCCTGGGACGGCGGCTTGATAGCCTGAACCGAGCGATCGCTGTTTAGCCCCACTACCTAACACTCTGCCCAGCCGACGGGCAGTTTAGAGGTTGCGAACATGCTCCAGGTGCAGCCGATCGAAGCAGCCGTTGGTGACAACTAGTGGTCTGTCCAGAAAGTTTTGACGGGTTGAAAACCCTCAAAATTTAACCTGAATCAATTTCCTAGCGCTTGGTTACCCGTCAATCATTCATTCATTGACGGACAACTAGGGGCCGCCAATCTTGGAGATGGAGGGCGATCGCCTGTTGCAGTTTTTCTAGAAGACAAATGCCCGAAGTTATTCTGCCCGCCTATACTTCTGCCTCTGGGTCTGCGGAGGGGTCGATCGGCAGCTTATAGCCCTGCTCGAAGGCAAAGCGGACGAGTTGCGATCGATTCTCTAGCTGAAGTTTGCTCAAGATGTTGCTCAGGTGAGTTTGCACCGTGCGCGGGCTGACAAACAAATGATCCCCGATTTGCTTGTTGGTGTAGCCCTGGATGACTTCACCCAAAACACTTTTTCTTCGGCGGGGGGTGAGGGGGCAAAGGG
>JAAUOZ010000076.1 GCA_012034655.1 Leptolyngbyaceae cyanobacterium CSU_1_3
GATGCTATACTGCGTCAGCCTATAGATTTTGGTTTAGAAGGGGTGTGGGGGCTGCGCCCAGCCAGGGGTTCCACCCCTGCACCCCGTCCAAAATCTTTAATTTTATGCCCTGACAAAGTATAAGTAGTGGGCGAAATTAATCCAACTCGTGGCGGCGACCAAAGTCCGTTTCCAGTTTCTTCCCTTCTCAAAGCATCCATTCCAGCCCAATTCCCACTCGATCGTCTCGCCCAACCCGCGAATTCTGGCGCTGAAAATCTGTTGAGAGTCGCAGTTGCCGAGTCAGCGCATAGCCCAAAGACACCGTAGATAGACCAACCTCGCGATCGCTCCCCGGCGCAACCCAGGTTTGGGTCACAGACAGATCCGCCCCACCCGTGCGAGAAAGCACCACCAGCAAACGAACTCCCAGATTGACACCCTGCACCGACTCATCGTTTACCTTCACAGATCGATAGCCCACCACAGGCGCAACGTTGACATAGCTCCCTAAAGGGCGAACATAGTAGCGCAGATCAGTTCCCCAGGCGGGCCGTTGGACCGATCGATAGTCTGCACTCACAGTAAAACGGGTGCGCGCCAGACGAACCTCCTCAACTCCAATCTGCAAGCCAGACCCATAGTTTGCCTGGGTGTAAATCGATCGCAGTCGAGTCCGAAAGCTAGGGTCATTGGCAATCTCGGCAGCCACATCAGGAATTTCCCGTAGCCAGCGCTGGAGAACAGGGCTTTTTTGGATCAGAGCAGGATCAAGATCGAGCGCAGAGGCTTGAGACGGTTGACTTCTAGACCCTTCAGAAGGGATGGCGGCCAGATCTTGGGCAGAGGTGAAAACTCCATTTTTTTGAGGAGAACTACAACCCGGCGCAGGCTTTAGGATCAGAAAAAGGATGAGTCCTTGGAGGAGTCGATCGCGCAATTGCCTTTGATTCATACTGCCCTTCAGAACCCACCAGAAACCGACTCCGAACCACAAAAAAACGGCTCCACCCATCAGGGCAGAACCGTAGTAACCAAGGGGCAACTAAACCATCAACGAACGACACCCTGCGCGGGAGCAGCAGCGATCGGCTTCATCAAATACAACCGCAAAAGTTGCCAAGCGTTAGACGCATAGAGCGGCAGCTTTTGTAGAAACTGGATCGGCTTGAGGGTGTCAGAGTCGGCAATTTTTGCTAGCTTGCGGTTGTTCTCGACGCAAACATCCAGCCGATCGTAAAATTCGGGACGATCGACATCCAGCATGACTGGGAAGACTCGTCCGGCAGTTTCGTTGGTTTTTTTGATGACGTAGTTTTCGTACTCTCGCGCATCTAAACCCAACACTTCGTAGAAGCCTGGCTCTTGAGTGTCTCGAATGTACATCGTGCCAAACACCGCCAGCAAAAAGAAGCGACACCAAAGTTTAGCCTTCCAGGTGTTGAGCGATTGAGGTTGAGCCTTCATCAGCGCATCGAAAAAGTCGCCGTGACGGTTTTCATCCTGACACCAGTTCTCAAAGAACCGGAAGATCGGGTAGATTCGCTTGTCGGGGTTGGCTTCGAGGTGACGGTAGATGCTGATATAGCGCCAGTAACCGATCTTCTCAGAAAGATAAGTAGCGTAGAAGATAAATTCTGGCTTGAAGAAGGTATATTTGCGGCTCTGGGTTAGAAACCCTAAGTCTAGTGACAGATTAAAGTCTGACATTGCCTTGTTTAAGAAGCCAGCGTGACGGGCTTCGTCGCGGGCCATCAGGGCAAAGCATTCTGCCAAAACCGGATTTTTGCCCTTGAGTTGCGGCTGAGTTCTTTGTAGAGCAAGAAGCCTGAGAATTCGGAGGTGCACGATCGCTCCAGAAATTCGATGAACTGCTTGCGAACTTCCCAATCCATATGATCCCAGGACTGCTCAAACTCGGCATCGCGCACAAAGTGATGTCGGTTGTAGTCAGCCCGAAACTCTTCGAGAATGGCTTTTAGTTCGTCTTCGTTGGGGGAGATATCCATCTTCGCCATTGCGTCAAAGTCCGTGGTGTAGAACTTAGGCGAGAGAATGGTTTCTTTTGCAGGAGTTTTGATTCCAGGACGGAGTTCTTCAAAACCAGGTTTTTTAAGGGAATCTACCATGTGTGATGACCGCTCTTGATGTCTAAACTTCTACGTCTACGATTTGGGCAGGGATGGGCTAAACATCCTCAAAGCGCCAATTACCCTTCCGGGAAACTGCGAAACAACCGCACTGCGTGAACACCGAAGCACTTTCTGAATATGAGAATTAGTCTACCAAGCTAGAAGGTAAGGACAATGCTCTTTTTCGTTAAGAGTTGCAACAGAAGGGGAGATGGATGGAGGCGCTTGTTTGATCTCCATCAATACTCAATCAATACTCAAGGGCGTAGACAGAAAGTGCAGATACGCCAATGGGACAAATGCCAATGGGACAAATTTTGGCAACTCCAGAGTTCCATAATCCAGAGTTCTACAATTAATTTATTAGCCCAGCAGGCTGCCACATTTGAGAGCAAAGTTTCTATGATGAGAAGCGAGAGCATCTGGAGCGATCGCAGGAAACGCTATGAACAAAGTTGGCACTGCTTATGTTCTTTGGCTGGGCGGGCTAGTGGGGTTGTCGGGGCTACATCGCCTTTACAACGGCAAGATTGTGACGGGCTTGATTTGGATGTTTAGCTGGGGCTTGTTTGGGTGGGGCAGTTGGCAGATTTGCTGTTCATCCCCAAAATGGTCGAGGCGCACAATGCCAAACTCAGCGCCAAACTCAGCGGTCGCCAGGGTCTTTCAGCGTTGGGGGTTCCTTCGTCTGAGGCTGAGATTCAGCAGGTGATCGAGATGCCTGTTCGTTCAATTTCTGCGTTCCGCAATCCGGCGATCGTCGATCTCCTCAAAGCCGCCGAAGCCAGAGGGGGCAAGCTCTCCGTCACTCAAGGCGTAATTGCCACAGGTCTGAGCTTTTTTGAGGTCGAGTCTATGCTGCAAGAAATGCTGAGAACAGGCTATGTGGAGATCGGCAACCATCCGGAGACGGGTGTGATGGTGTACGATTTCAAGGAAATGTAGGCTTAGAAACCTCTGGGGCCGGCATCATGGCTGCATTAGGGTAGCCGTTGTCTCGATCGGCCCACAGAGCATTTGCCACAGAGCCGTTGTAATCTGCTGAAATTTCTTCAAACAAAAGGCTAGCGGCTCCTGCAATCTGGTCGGCTGGGGAGAGCGATCGCGGCAACAAAGGCAAGCGCACGATCGTCTGCTTGGGGAAAAGCTCGAATAAAGCTGGGCTTTGTGCCTCAAAGCGATTGTGGACGAGGTAGCGATGGGAGATGTTCATTTTTGTCAGAGATTCGTTCAGGCGTTGGGTTTCGGATACGATCGCTGACTGTGCCTGAAATACGCCGATAAACTCAGTGTGCTGGGGGCTTTGTAGTTTTTTCTGGGTTTGCATGACTCGTTGCCGCAATGTTCGCAGCCGATTCATAAATTCCGTTCGCCCTACTACGTCTTGATACTTGATCCAGAGTTTGAAGATCCAGGCTAACCAGTCTCCGAGGGCGGTGGGCATTTCTAGAAATCGCAGTAAGTGCCCTGTAGGAGCGGTGTCCAGCACGATCAAGTCTTGCTCCTGCGACTCTAGCAACTCCATCACTCTGATCAGCGATAGCATTTCATCGATGCCAGGGAGTGCCTGAGAAACAATTTTTCGCCAGGCTTCTGGGCCGTAGGCAATTTTTAGGGTGGTGTCTGAGGTGTGGGAGTCGCCGCTCATCATGTCGGCAAGTTCCCAGAGATATTCTCCGCGAAATTCTTCCAAGACTTGCCTTGCGTCGATTTCTTGGCCACTCAGATTGGCCGTGAGGTTCATCGGGGCATGTTCGAGGTGGGTTCCGAGGGCATCCCCCAGGGAGTGGGCGGGATCGATCGAGATCACTCGAATTTTTTGGTCGGGATGCTGGCTGGCCATGCCCCAAGCGATCGCCGCTGCCACCGTCGTTTTGCCCACCCCTCCCTTGCCGCCCACTAAAATCAGTTTGCGACCTTCTGACACAAAATTGTTGAAGCCAGGATGGAGTTTTTGCGGGAAATGAGCAAGCTGAGGCTGGAGCCGAAAGGTCTGCGCTTTGGCAGGTTGAATTTGAGCAATCAGACGATCGAGGGCCGCCCCACCGACAGGCTCCGTCATCTGCTGAAGGGCGATCGCGGCCCATTGTCCTTCTATCAGATCTAGAAGCTTGGCAATCAGATGTTGTTGGTCGCTGTATTGGTCAAAGTTGCTAGTGGTGGGCAAAATATGATTGATCAACAGCCCCCCAAAGGGGATTTTGAGCGTGTTAAGAGCCTCTAGAAAGCGCTGAGTTTCGAGCAGACTCATCCATTCAGCGATCGCCACGACGATGCAAGCGGTTTGAGCCGGGTCTTGCAGAAGCTGCCGCCCATTGGCTAGATCGAGTTTCATGTCTAGCAAAAAACCGTCTGCGCGATCGGGGGTGTAGCGTCCTGTGAAACTCTGACTAATCACGCGATGCTTTTCTTGAAACAGTTCTAGCGCCGACAGAAATTCATCCAAAAAATCCATCAGACCAAAGAGATTCAAAGTGTGGCCACTCGGAGCCATATCCACAACAATGCGATCGACCTCCTTTTCTCTCAGTAGCCGTTGCATTTCGAGAATGCCCATCAACTCATCCAATCCGGGCCAACTCAGATCCCACACCGGAGACAAGTCGCCCTTCTGCACAAAGCTGCCGCGCTCGACCAACAACTCCAACACTTCGCCATAACGAATCTTAAATTCTGACAAAAGCGCTGCTGCATCTAGCGCCCGAACGGTGAGATTGGGCAAGTCTTGCATTGAGTTTGCAGTGTTATCCACTGACATTTGCAGCACATCGCCCAGCGAATGCGCCGGATCAGTAGACAGCAAAAGAATTTTTTCGTCGGGAAACTGCCGGGCCCAGTGACGTGCAAACCCGCAAGAAAGCGTCGTTTTGCCGACCCCACCTTTGCCGCTAAACATCACAAGATTGAGAGAGTCAAACTGATTCATAAAAAGCATTCACTAGGAAGCGTGGTGGGCTGAGGCGGAACTGTGAAGTGCAGATTCCCTCGAAGATTTTCTGGGAACACTTTGGTTGTAGTTTTCCCAATCCCGAATCAGGTGTCACGGCAAGCTGCGATCGAGCGCAATATTTCGTCTCGTCGTCCGTCAGTTTTTAGTCCGTCAATCTTTAGTCCGTCAATCTTTAATCTGTCAATCTTTCTTTAATTGAGTAAGTCAATGAGCGATTTTTTTAAGGGATTCGAGCAGTTGTTGGAGCTTGCCAAAGCCCTAGAAGAGAAGGCAGAAAAAGGAGAACTCAAGACTGACATCCAAATTAATGCTCGCCATCTCACTAGCATTCCGCGTCAGGGCAATGCTCCAGCAGGCAGGGGGGCGAGTCGGGTGCAGTCGGAGGGCCATGCCAACAGCGCAGAGGCGGAGATTCCGGTGACTGCTCCGGGTGAATCGGCTTCTCCCTCGGCTTCTCTCAAAGATGTAGGCGGCTTGGGGGAAGTGTTGCGAGAGTTGCGAGAGTTGGTCGAAATTCCTCTCAAGCGTCCTGATCTGTTGGCAAAGTTGGGGCTGGAACCGATTCGAGGTGTGCTGCTAGTGGGGCCACCTGGCACGGGAAAAACTCTGACGGCGCGTGCTCTGGCAGAAGATTTGGGCGTGAGCTATATCGCGATCGCCGGCCCTGAAGTGATGGGCAAATATTACGGCGAGGCAGAAACCCGCTTGCGAGGGGTGTTTGAAAAAGCAGCGAAGTCGTCTCCCTGTGTCGTGTTTATCGACGAGATCGACAGCCTGGCCCCCGATCGTAGCAAAGTCGAAGGCGAAGTAGAAAAGCGCGTCGTTGCCCAATTGCTGACGCTGATGGATGGCTTCTCTCAGACCAAAGGCGTGATTTTGCTAGCAGCCACCAATCGCCCCGATCACTTAGACCCTGCCTTGCGTCGTCCGGGTCGGTTCGATCGCGAGGTTCAATATCGCGTACCCGATCGCAACGGTCGCCTAGAAATTCTGCAAATTCTCACTCGTGCGATGCCCACAGATGGTTCTGTAGATTTGGCAGCGATCGCGGAACTCTCCGTAGGAATGGTCGGGGCAGACCTCAAAGCAGTCTGCCAAAAAGCGGCCTACCTCGCCCTGCGCCGACAGGTTCCTTCGCTGCAAGAACCGTTGCCAGAGGTGATGACCATTGAGCAGCCCGACTTTTTGCAAGCGCTGAGAGCCATCAAACCTTCGGTGTTGCGATCGGTCGAAATCGAAGCACCTACCGTAGACTGGAGCGAGATCGGCGGCTTAGAAGACATCAAGCGCACCCTGCAAGAATCTGTTGAGGGGGCACTGCTCTACCCCGAACTCTATCAACAAACGGGCGCAAAAGCTCCCCGTGGCATTTTACTCTGGGGGCAACCTGGAACCGGAAAAACCTTACTCGCCAAAGCCATTGCTTCCCAGGCAAGAGCCAACTTCATCGCCGTCAACGGCCCAGAACTATTGAGTCGGTGGGTGGGTGCAGCCGAGCAGGCGGTACGAGAACTGTTTGCCAAAGCTCGCCAAGCCTCCCCCTGCGTCGTGTTTATCGATGAGATCGATACCTTAGCCCCCGCCCGCGGAAAGTTTAATGGCGATTCGGGTGTGAGCGATCGAGTCGTGGGGCAACTGCTCACCGAGCTAGATGGTCTGCAAGACTGCCCCGATGTGTTGCTAGTTGGGGCAACTAACCGCCCAGAGGCGATCGATGCTGCCCTGATGAGGGCAGGCCGTTTAGATCTGCAACTCAAAGTTGATTTACCCGATTTTCAGAGTCGGCTGGCGATTTTGCAGGTTCACAACCGCGATCGACCTTTGTTTGACGTAGATCTCGCTGATTTTGCCACCCAAACAGAAGGCTGGAATGGCGCAGATCTAGCACTTCTCAGCAATCAGGCTGCCCTCGAATCGATTCGACGCTATCGCGCTCAAGGAGTGACCGATGCCGTCACCATTCAAATCACATTGGCCGACTTCACCACGGCTCACCAGACACTTTTGAGTCAACGTCAAGCTCTCTAACTTACCCTGGTTGACTGACAAGACTCAAAAGCCCTCACCCAACCCCTCTCCCAGAGCGGGCGAGGGGCTTTTCAATCTGGGTTTGTTCTGGCTTCCCTTCTCCCCTGGTGGGAGAAGGGATTGAGGGATGAGGGGAAAGATTTGTCAGTCAACCAGCTAACTTACCTCATCATCGCATGTTTCAAAGAACGACTTTTGTGGGCGATCAAGATCGATCGCTCACTGCTCTAATTACTGCCTTTATCTCTCAAGGACATTCCACTGAGTCTGCAAACAGATGGCGATCGCTGCAATTTTTCAGCCCGATCTAAATTTTAAAAATGCTGAGATTTCTCGCCTATTGCAACAACTCAAACAAGAACACATCAAAGCAGATCAAATCACTTCTAGTTGAAAGTACTTGTAAGTAGGAAGGCAGAATAATTGATCAGACGCAACCCAGCCTCTAGTTGGCTTTAGTTTCACCCCACTACTTAAATCATTTGAGGCAACCACTCAGGTTAAAAATTGAGAATCTAAGTATTACTTAAAGTATCCGTAATTTCTCTAGTCACTTCAACAATTTATATCTGATGTTCAGTGTTTGCGCGAATCGTAATTGAATAGTTTGAAGCGTACCTTAACAATGAAGCCGAAAACTCCGAAGCAAGTCAAAACCAAGAGGTTCGGTTGACTAAAATCAAATCACTCATGTTCAGGGAATTACAATAATGGCTGTTGAAAAAGTAAACTCTTCTTCTAGCTTGGCAGAAGTCGTCGATCGCATCCTTGATAAAGGAATTGTGATTGATGCTTGGGTGCGGGTTTCTCTCGTTGGCATCGAACTGTTAGCGATCGAAGCCCGTGTGGTCATCGCTTCCGTAGAAACCTATTTGAAGTACGCCGAAGCAGTCGGTTTGACCTCTCAAGCTGCTGTTCCCGCTTCCTAAACATTGAAGACTGGGAGGCAAGATTTTTCCTCCCAGTTTCGTTTTTTTACTCCTGATAGATCTACGGAATAACGCTTTCAAATCATGGCTCTGAAAGACTCCTGGGAACAGCAAAAACAACAACGCCAACAAGCCGCGATCGAGCGACGGCAAAAAGTTCATGAAGCCCTAACAGTAACTCAGCAAGAACGCCAGGAAAAAGCTTCTCAGCTTCGCAGCGATCTTAGTTTGTTTCGGGAAACTCTTGCCAGTGACGATCGCTCCCGCAATCTAGAGTTTCAGCATTTCTACGCAGAACTGAAAACCGAAACTCAAGCTTTTCTTTTAAATATTAGAAATCAGCGTCAGGCTCAGGCTCAAAAAACTGCACAACAGTTGAATGAGTTTGTACAAAATCTTCAACAACAAACAGCCAGTTTTTTAGCCATGACAGAAGCTGAAAGACTTTTGATGGCAAGACAATTGGCAGATGATCTTCAGAGTTTTCAGAGCACTCTAGAAGCTAATGTTTCTTCCCTACGTCAAGACATTCAATTAGAGCTTCAAGATCTGCAAATTGAGACACAGCTTTTGCTTGACCAATATCGACAGCAGCATATTAAAACTCAAATTCGGTCAGCTAGAAATCTCATAGCTTTCACAGCAAATTTGCGATCGAGCATTCAAGAATATCTATTAGAAGTTAGCGAAACTCGGCAGAAGGAGACAGAACTCTTAGCCCAAAGATTGCAGAAAAGTCGCCGCGATCGCTCTGCTAAAGTGCAGGCTTTGTTTGGTCAGCTAGCAGAATTTCGTCTGCAAATTCAGCAATATCACGCAAACTTAAAAACCATCGTTTGGGGTGAAGAAATGGCCCTTTGCCCCGTCATCAGCGAAACCCAAAAATCTGCCACGATCGCGCCCCAATCTACCCCTCACTTGCTCCTTCAAAAGCCGATTTTTTCGGAAGCCTCTGCCCAGAAAATCGCACCATCCCAACCTTCTAGGGCAGTTGATCCCCAGCCCAAGCCTGCTGCCCCCTCCAAGTCTGCTGAAGACAATTACGAAGAGAAAGTCTATCAGTATATCGCCTCAATGCAAGGGGCAAGGCTCACGGAGATCGAGTCATCCTTGGGAATCAGCCGTTTTCTCGCCGTCGATGCTTTGCGATCGCTGATTCAAAAAGGGCTTGTCACCCAGCGCGATCGCGTCTATCGCATTCAAGAAGATTTCACCGTTTAACTAAGGATTGATCACCGTGACGACTGTTCTTCGCGCCAGCCCCCGCCGATTTGTCAGCACACCCGCAATCGAGCGGATCACCACCAGAGCCTTACGCTATCTTCAATCTGGATTCTCAATTCACCTGCGCGGCCCGGCTGGCACAGGTAAAACCACACTGGCACTGCATTTAGCCGATCTGCTCACCCGTCCGATCATGTTGATTTATGGCGACGACGAAGCCAAAAGCTCTGATCTGATCGGCACTCAGTCTGGCTACACACGCAAAAGGTTGGTAGACAACTTCATTCACAGTGTCGTTAAGGTTGAAGATGAACTGCGGCAAAACTGGGTCGATTCTCGCCTCACCCTCGCCTGTCGGGATGGGTTCACCCTGGTTTACGACGAATTCAACCGCTCTCGACCAGAGGTTAACAACGTTCTGCTGTCTGCCCTAGAGGAAAAGCTTCTAGTCTTGCCCCCCAGCAGCAATCAGGCAGAATATGTGCGCGTCAACCCAGATTTTCGGGCGATTTTGACCTCCAACCCTGAAGAATACTGTGGCGTTCACTCTACACAAGATGCGCTGATGGATCGGTTGGTGACGCTCACCATGCCTGAGCCGGATGAGCTAACCCAGCAGGAAATTTTGGTGCAAAAAACCGAAATCGATCGCGCCAGCGCTCTGCTCATCGTCCGTCTGGTTAAGTCTTTTCGATCCAAAACGAAGGGCGAAAAGATTTCGGGCTTGCGATCGTGCCTCGTAATTGCCAAAGTTTGCCAAGAGCATGAGATTCCCATTTCGCCAACCCATGCAGACTTTCGAGAAATTTGCTCAGACGTTCTGCTGTCACGCATTGGCATCGCCATCGACGACGCAACCAAAATTTTGTGGCGATCGCTCAATGACATGCTTCATCCCGATCTGCTGCAAGTTCCCGTCGAGACGTTAGCGTCTGATGCCATTCCTTTTGCAGAAGCAGTTGCCCCCCAAGAAACGGTGGACGAAACCCCAGAACTGACCATCAAAGAGCAGCTAGTTGAGCTATTTCGAGAATTAAACGAGTCAGAATCATCCCAGGCAGCGCCCCCCGAAGCAGCCATCCCAGAAGTGAACGACACAGCAGAAGCCTCGTTGCAAGAAGCAGAAGCACACGAGCAAGAAATCTATCGCTACTTGCAAAAAGCGGGAGCGGTCAGACTCACCAAAATCGAAAGTGATCTGAGATTGACCCGGCTTCACATCCTAGACGCAATTCGGTCTTTGATCAAAAAGGGACAGGTGGCTCACCGCGATCGTCTCTTCTCGGCTCAAGCGGCTCCCGTGGAGGTCGATTCATGACTGTCGTTCCCCAACGCAGCCCCATCGGACGGGATGCCTCCAAGGCCATCACCACCTCTACCCAAGGCTCCACCCTAGCAGACGTGCTCGAACGAGTGCTCGACAAAGGCATTGTTATCGCTGGAGACATTTCTATTTCCGTTGCGACAACAGAGTTGATTAACATTCGCATTCGTCTACTCATTGCATCGGTAGATAAAGCAAGAGAAATGGGCATCAACTGGTGGGAAAATAATCCTCATTTCAGCCAACAGTCGCAAACCTTGCTAGAGGCAAATCGCCAACTGATGGAGCGGGTCGAAGGGCTGGAAGCCGAATTACGATCGCTCCGCCAAGCGCCGACCCAGACGCTACCCAGCCAGCCTGCATCCTTAGCCAACTCCTTTGAAACTCTCCTCGGCGACCTATGATTACCGTCAAAACGATGAAGCAGATTGCCACCAGCAGCGTGGTTCCAAGCTATCGGTCTGTTAGCCACCTCAGCCACCCATCGTCGCGAGTGCTCGATCGTGCCCGCGTGGCTGCTGGGTTCGGTCGGATGTCTTTCAGCGAGGCCCGTCGTCAATGGCTGAGTGACGTGTATTTGACGAGACACCGTTAGAAAAATTTTAGAGACAAAATTTTTAGAGACAAAATTCACAGAGTAACCCAGTGCCCTTTGAACTGCCCGATCGCACCGCCCTTGCCAATCCTCCCAAACCTCGACAGAACAGTGGGTTAGCTCCGTTGTTGCTGACGGTGACAGAGCTAGTCAAACAATTGATGGAAGCCCAAATTATTCGCCGTATGGAGCAAGGAAACCTCAGCGATGCAGAAATCGAACGCGCGGCGGAGAGTTTGCAGAAACTCACAGAACAAGTGCTCGACATCTGCAACATTTTTGAGATCGACCCCGCCGATCTGAACATCGACCTAGGAGAAGTGGGCACTCTATTACCGAAAGCTGGAGGATATTATCCTGGTCAAACTTCTGCCAGTCCTTCGATTTTGGAATTGCTCGATCGTCTGCTCAACACAGGCGTAGTCGTCGAAGGCAGCGTTGATTTAGGGTTAGCTCAAATAGATTTGATTCACGCCAAACTTCAGTTGGTTCTGACGGCAAAGCCTATTTGAGGGTAGCTTTGACTGTAATTTTGATCCTGTAGTTTTGATCCTGGCACGCCCCACCTTAAATTTTGCCCCACATCACTTTTTATGACCTACGGACTCTACCTGTACGGAATTTTTCCCACGCCCGGCCCTGAAAATTTAGAGCTAGAAGGCTTAGACAAACAGCCTGTTCGCAATCACACAGTAGATGGCTTTACATTCCTCTACTCCCAGGCTCAACAAGAACGCTATCTAGCCAGTCGGCGAAATTTGCTAGGACACGAAAAAGTTTTGGAGCAAGCAATGCAAGCCGGGCATCGAACTCTGCTGCCACTTCAGTTTGGGCTGATTATCGAAGATTGGAAGGCGGTCACTCAGCAGCTAACCCTTCCTCACAGCGAAAGTTTGAGCCATCTTTTTCACAAGCTTTCTGGGCGACGAGAGGTCAGTGTTAAGTTGTTTTGGGATGGGGATGCCGAACTGCAAGCATTGATGGCAGAAGACGAAGCGTTACGCAGTCAGCGCGATCGCTTAGAAGGTCGCTCTCTCGGTATGGAAGAAATCGTGGCGATCGGACAGACGATCGAACGCGCCATCAGCGATCGTAAACGTCAGATCATCGCAGCCTTCCAAACTGCTCTCAATCCGCTTGCCGAAGAGGTCGTCGAAAACGATTCGCTGACCGAAGCCATGATCTACAACGCCGCCTATCTGATTCGTTGGGATGAAGAAGCAACCTTTAGCGCTCAAGTTGAAGCCTTAGATCAGCAGTTCGATCGTCGCCTAAAAATTCGCTACAACGATTTCACGGCTCCCTACAATTTCGCACAGTTAAGTCGCTGATAAATCGCTGACCTAGCAATCGGAGTCTACAGATTCTTAATCCATCTGACACCTGTGATTTAACACCTGTGATCTTATGCCAAGTTAAATTGTAAACTGAGCAGACTAATTACTAAAACCGTCTCAGAGCAAGCCTTTCACGATTCAAAATCCAAAATGATTTTACGTCTCCTATTCGCTCCAGTCACCGGGCTTAGCTGGATCGCCGAACAAATTCAAGAACGTGCCGACACTGAACTTGACGACACCGAAAACCTCAGCAAGCGACTTCTCACCCTACAACTTGCCTTCGATATGGGCGAAATTCCTGAAGCAGAATTTGAGGTCCAAGAAGAAGAATTGTTGCTGGCAATTCAAGCAATTGCCGATGAAGAACGACTCGCCGCTCAAGCGCAGTAGGATAGGGGTAGATGTAATTCACCCCTGATTTATGACTCAGACCACCACGCCTCTAGAGGTTTACCAGGGACAGTTTGGCAACTTTACCATCACCGAAGACGATCGTCGCAGCGTGATTGTTTATCGCGGCGGACTGGTGGTTGCAGCCCTGAGTTTTGCGATCGCAACTGCACTAGTTTTCTGGCAAGGAGCAAGCGCTGTGAGCTTGCTGACTTGGCTTTACGGTTGCTTTTGGGTGGCGTTGGGGGTCAGTTTGGGGATGGTTCACATCTATTTGAAGCCGTTGCATCGGGCGCTTCAGGCATTTTGGGCGATCGGAGGCGCAGTATCGCTAGGTTTGGCGCTTCGCAGCGGTGAACCATTAGCGCTACAGGTTTATCAGCACCCCGTCACTATTTTGGGTATAGGATTCACCTTCGCAGCGTTGACGGGCATTTTCTTCAAGGAGGCTTTTTGTTTCAATCGCTTTGAGACAAAATTTCTGACGGCGATCGTGCCACTTTTACTTTTGGGTCACCTATTGGGCTGGCTACCCATAGTAGGGGAGCAGGGTCTACTCGCAGGTTGGGCAGCGCTATTTGTGGTGTTCGCGATTCGGAAAGTGATCCAACCCATTCCGCCTGACATTGGCGACAAAAGTGTATTCGAGTATCTCAAGCAAGCACGTTCCTAACTCTTTCTTCACAGTTACTATCTGTGTCTATTGAGTAGGAAGGCGGAATGATGGATCAGACGCATTTCGACGGCGCTCAATGCTCAAAATCTCCCCTAAAGGAGGGTTGAGCGCAGCCGAAACCCAGCATCTAGTTGGCTTTAATTCCATCTGGCTACTTATCTCTGTCTGTAGTAAATTCTCACATCCTGTAAATTTTCCTAAAGGGTTAACAGCCAGTTTCTCGCCTCCTGAATCAACGCCAGCTAAAGGTTTAGAGACTTAGCCCAGAATTTGGGGATCGCTCAATTCTCCGGATAGGGAGGATCGCCCTGCGAAACGATTGATAGAAAAGCTTGATAGAAAAGCATGGATGAAGACGGGCACTGATGCCGATTCCCTGCGTCCAAGTTTTTTAGTGCGCTCAGAGTTTGGATGTAGACTCTTCCATTCAAAAAATTCTGGCAATCCCTAACGTCCTAGCACGCAGCAATGCCTGTAGACTGTAGGGCTATATTTCTTGCACGAACATAGATGACTTGTTTTGCAGTTGGCTCTATCCCCATTCGCAATTATGAAGTTCCGATTCCTGTTTCGAGGTGGGCGGCGGTTTTTGTTGGCGGTCTTGTGTGTGGTGTCGATCGTTACAACTACTTTAGGACATTCTACTCATGGAATCGCCCAAGAACGCCCAGAGATTCGCGGTGTGTGGCTGACCCTCAACGACATGGACATTCTCAAAGACCGCACCAAAGTGCAAAGCGCCATGGGTCAACTCCAGCGACTCAACTTCAACACCATTTATCCAGTCGCATGGAATTCTGGCTACGTGACGTATCCCAGCGCGGTCGCCCAGAAGACGGGAATTCAACCGTTTGTTTACCAGGGTGCTGATGGGCACGACATCATGGCAGATTTAGTCACTCAATCTCACCGACAAGGCTTGCTAGTGATGCCCTGGTTTGAGTTTGGCTTTATGGCTCCTCCAACCTCAGAATTGGTGATCAATCATCCAGAATGGCTGACACAAAAGCGCGATGGCAGTCAGACTTCGATTAGTGGGGCTGGAGAAGTGGTGTGGTTAAATCCGTTTCTCCCAGAGGTGCAAGAATTTATGACTGCTCTCGTGGTCGAAGCAGTTTCTCAATACGATGTTGATGGCGTTCAGTTTGACGATCACATGAGCTTGCCTCGCGAGTTTGGCTACGATGACTATACCGTTGCCCTCTACACCAAAGAAACGAAAAAATCGCCGCCTGCTAACCCGGCTGACGAGGCATGGCTGAAGTGGCGAGCCGACAAAATCACCGCCTTTATGGTGAAGCTAAAGAATGCAGTGAAGGCAAGACGATCGGGCGCTATTTTTTCGATTTCGCCCAACTATTATGATTTTGCCTATCGCCTGCATCTGCAAGACTGGCTGGCGTGGGTGAGACAGGGCATTGCCGATGAGCTATTGGTGCAGGTTTATCGACCAGATTTACAAAGCTTTTATGAGCAAATTGTGCGGCCGGAAGTGCAAGAGGCTCAACAAAAAATTCCGACGGGTATCGGCATTATGGCCGGGTTGAGAACGAATCGCGTGTCGATCGCTCAGATTCAGGCGCAGGTTCGAGTGGCACAAGAGCGCGGGCTGGGAGTAGCATTCTTCTATTACGAAAGCCTTTGGGATGATGCACCAGAATCCGTGGCAGAAAGACAGGCAGGGTTTCAAGCCCTCTTTCCTCAACCCGCAGTGAGATCGATCGCTCGTCAGTGATATTGTTTTGGGCTTTAGATTGACGATTTTAGAGTTTGCTAGAAACCTAGGAACGTGGATTAAATCATTCCATGCAAGATTGTCTCGCCCTCACCCCAACCCTCTCCTAGATTGGGAGAGGGAGCAAAAGTCCAGTTCCCCTGCTCCCAAGTTGAGAGCAGGGGTGAGGGGATGAGGGGGAGGCTTTGAGCATTGAGCACCGTTGAAATGCCAAAAATCGCTCCTCAGAAAATCTCAGGAGCGATCGCAACTGTTTTACCCAATAAGTTTACCCAATAAGCGCTATAGCGCGATCGGCAGGCGCACCGTCTCATCTTTGCTCACCTGAACCGCAGGCTTCTGGGCCGCTTGCAGCATCGGCGTTTGGGTCACAGAATTGTTGGCTAGGGTGAAAAGTGGATTGGAGAGAATGCCCGCGATCGTCGTTGCCACCAAGGTCATCACCAAGCCCACCTGAAGCGGCCGCATTCCTTGCAGATCCCACCGAATCGCCGGGTAGTTTTTCACCGAGTCAGACATCTCCTGCGGCTCCTTGACGACCATCATCTTCACCACACGAATGTAGTAGTAGATCGAGATTACGCTTGTCACCAAACCCAGCAGCACCAAGGGGTACGCCCCCGCCTGCCAACCTGCCCAAAAGAGATATAGTTTACCGAAGAAGCCAGCGAGAGGAGGAATTCCACCCAGAGACAGCAGGCAAATACTGAGGGCCAGCGTCAAAAGCGGATCTTTTTGATATAAGCCAGAGTATTCACTGATCTGATCTGTTCCCGTTCTCAGCGTAAACAGAATAATGCAGGTGAATGCACCCAAATTCATGAATAGGTAGATCATCAGATAAAAGACCATACTGGCGTATCCGGCATCTGTGCCGATCACCAAGCCAATCATGATGAACCCTGCCTGACCGATCGACGAATAGGCCAGCAGTCGCTTCATACTCGTCTGAGCCAAAGCCACCACATTGCCCAACACCATACTCAATATAGCCAGAGCCGTCATCACAAACTGCCATTGCTCCGTCACCAACGGGAACGCCGTCACCAATAGCCGAATTGCCAGGGCAAACCCTGCCGCCTTCGACCCCACCGATAGAAAAGCAACCACCGGAGTGGGAGACCCTTCATACACATCCGGAGTCCACTGGTGAAAGGGAACCGCCGCAATCTTGAAGGCGATCCCCGCGATCGCAAAGACCAGCGCAATTACCAAGCCGATCGACTGATCCAACCCGGCCGTCGCGATGCCAGCAGAAATAGCACTCAGGCGAGTTTCTCCGCCCGACAGCCCATAGAGCAAAGACGCACCATATAAAAAGATTGCCGAACTGGACGCACCGATGAGGAGATATTTGAGAGCCGCCTCATTCGATCGGGGATCGCGCTTGGTATAACCTGTAAGCAAATATGAAGAGATACTCAGCGTTTCCAGGGAGACGTAAACCGAAACTAGCTCATCGGAGCCAGCCAGAAACATACCGCCCAAGACTGCGGTCAGCAGAATCGTCAAAAATTCTGCTAGCGATGTGCCCGATTGCTCGACATAGCGAATCGACATCAAAATCGTTCCTGCCGCAGAGAGGGCAATGATTCCCCGGAAGACGACGCTCAGATTGTCAGCGTTGAACTCTCCAAAGAAGGAAATTGGGCTAGTCGAATCCCACCGTTGGTAGAGGGCCAGCACGGCCAAAAGCAAGCCGCCGATCGCCAAATAGGGAGTCCACCGGGCGGAAACGGAGCGCCCCACAATCAAATCACCCACGATCACCAACAGAATCGTGACGATGACGATTCCCTCTGGCACGATCGTTCCAGCGTTTAACTGGGCTGCAAGAGTAGCAAAGTCCATAAAGCTGAGTCCGATTAGGCGGTTAACGAAAATTTAGGAAATAGCCCCGCAATCACGAGAAAACACCCGTTTGCGGCAGAGCTTCTACGGATCTTAACGCGCCAGGCACTTAAGATTTTGTTAAATTCTCCAACTCTAGCCCCTAAAGGAGATTGATTCTCACCCACTCTGCCATCAGGTTGAGTTGATGAAGCCGTAACATTACCGAGAGAATTAACGGATACCTAAGACTGGCACACACAGAGAATCACAGGATTAGATAGAGAAAACCGACTGATTTTTTAGGCTTCGAGTTTGAGATGCAATAATTTTGCATCCCTACTTCCCACAAAACCGTACCCTACTTAGCCAAAAATCGCCACAAATAGCACCTCTAATTCTTGTTTCTGGCCGAAGATCCACTTCACTATCCTTAAAAGACATCACTCTAAATCTCTGTGGTGAATTCTCGTAGCCTATGGGTATGGTTATAGGTTAGAGGAAGAATTAGAGATTTTTATAGGACAAGGCCATTACACCCCTCCAGAACACGACCTATCGAGACTTAGGAATATTTTTAGATTTGGAGGCGAAAAAGCCTTTACCGTAGCCTCTACAGTAGATTTACTAAATTTAAGATTCTGCGATCGTTCAGATTTGGTGTTATTGATGAAATACGTCATCCTGAAATTGTCCCCGCTCAATTCATCCTCGCTCACTCACTTGCCCGTCATTTTCCCTGGAAGCTAACGAGACTCATGTCAACTCTTGTTATCGTCGAATCTCCGACCAAAGCCCGCACTATCCGCAACTATTTGCCTTCTAGCTATCGTGTAGAAGCGTCGATGGGTCACGTCCGCGATTTGCCCCAATCGACTAGCGATGTCCCCGCCACGATTACTGACAAGAAAGTCAGAGAGCTTGGAGTCAACGTTGAGGCAGATTTTGAGCCGATTTACCTGGTTCCAAAAGACAAAGCCAAGGTCGTCAAGACGCTCAAAGATGCGCTCAAAGATGCGACTGAGTTGGTTCTGGCGACTGACGAAGACCGCGAAGGAGAGAGCATTAGCTGGCACTTGCTGCAACTGCTCAAGCCCAAAGTGCCCGTCAAGCGCATGGTGTTTCACGAGATCACCCAGGAAGCCATCCGCGAGGCGATCGAGAACTGCCGAGACATCGACGAGGGGCTGGTTCGCGCGCAGGAAACCCGACGGATTCTTGATCGCCTGGTCGGCTACACCCTGTCGCCCTTGCTGTGGAAGAAGATTGCCATGGGGCTATCTGCGGGGCGAGTGCAATCTGTTGCGGTGCGGCTGTTGGTCAATCGAGAGCGGCAGCGTCGCGCCTTCCGCAAAGGGTCTTATTGGGATTTGAAAGCGATCTTGGCGATCGGAGAAGGGGCAGCCAAAGCCAAAAAAGCCAGTCTCGAATTTGAGTCTCGTCTGATCACCCTGGGCGGTCGCAGGCTCGCCACAGGCGCAGACTTTGACGAATCCACCGGACAGGTGTCCGCAGGTCGCAATGTGCTACTCCTGAACGAAACCGAAGCACGGGCACTGCAAGAGCGCCTGAGCAACAAAACTTGGACAGTATCCGATCTAGAAGAACGCCCCGTCACCCGCAAACCGTCTCCGCCATTCACCACCTCAACCCTGCAACAAGAATCTAACCGCAAGCTGGGTCTGTCTGCCCGTGACACCATGCGAACGGCTCAGAGTCTCTACGAGCAAGGCTACATCACCTACATGCGAACGGACTCGGTGCATCTGTCAGGGCAGGCCATTTCTGCCGCCCGCGACTGCGTAGAGCAAATGTATGGGGCAGCCTATCTCAGCCCACAACCGCGCCAGTTTACAACGAAGAGCAAAGGCGCTCAAGAAGCTCACGAAGCCATTCGTCCCGCAGGCAGCAGTTTTCGCACTCCCCAACAAACAGGACTCAATGGACGCGACTTTCAACTCTACGACCTGATCTGGAAGCGCACCGTCGCCACCCAAATGGCCGATGCCCGCCAAACTCAAATTACAGTGCAAATTCAGGTCGAAGATGCCGGGTTCCGCGCTAGTGGCAAGCGAATTGACTTTCCTGGGTTCTTTCGGGCCTATGTCGAAGGGTCAGATGACCCCAATGCGGCGATCGAAAACCAGGAGATCATTCTCCCCGCCATGCGCGTCGGCGACCACCCCCACTGCCGCACCCTAGATGCGATCGGTCACGAAACCCAGCCACCCGCCCGCTACACCGAAGCTTCTCTCGTCAAAATGCTGGAGAGCGAGGGCATCGGTCGGCCTAGCACCTACGCCAGCATCATCAGCACGATCGTCGCCAAGGGGTATGCCCAACAGGGGGGCAATGCCCTAATCCCGACTTTCACCGCCTTTGCTGTCACCGACCTCCTAGAAAAGCACTTCCCCGATATCGTTGACCCTAGCTTCACCTCTAAGATGGAGCAAACCCTTGATGATATTGCCACAGGTGAAGTGCAGTGGCTGCCTTATCTGCGTGACTTCTACTCAGGCGACGAGGGTTTAGAGAGACAGGTCAAAGATCGCCAAGACAACATCGACCCCAAAGAAGCTCGTACCATTCACCTAGACGACATGGAAGCGAGAATTCGGATCAGCAGGACGGGGGCCTACATTGAGTCAGAAAACGGCAACATCAACCTGCCCAAAGACCTACCCCCCGCCGACCTCAGCGCCGAACAGGTCGAAGTACTGCTGCAAGGGCCGAAAAAGCTGGGGGTGCATCCCGACAATGGGGAGCCGATTTACGTCAAGCTGGGCCCCTATGGCCACTATGTGCAATTGGGTGACAAGTCTGACGACAACCCCAAACCTAAAAACGTCTCCCTCCCCAAGGGCACGACCCCAGAAACAGTAACGATCGAACAGGCTGTTGGCTTACTCGCCCTTCCTCGCACCCTAGGAATGCACCCCGACACAGGGCGAAAGGTGCAGGCAAGTCTGGGTCCCTACGGGCCCTATATCGTCCACGATCTGGGCAAGGGCGAAGACGGCAAAGTTCACAAAGATTATCGATCGCTCAAGGGAGCAGACGATGTGCTGTCTATCAGCTTCGATCGAGCGCTAGAACTGTTTGCAGAACCGAAAGCCACTCGCGGCAAGCGTGGAGCCGCCAAACCTCTGCGCGAGTTGGGTCCTCACCCCGCCGATGGCGAACCTGTCAACATTTACGATGGGCCTTATGGCTCATATATCAAGCATGGCAAGGTGAATGCCTCGTTACCAGAGGGGCAGACGATCGAAACTCTCACAATGGATGTGGCAATAGAAGCCCTAAACGCCAAAGCTGGAACGAAGGGCAAAAAATCTACCAAGTCAACCACAACTCGATCCAAAAAGGCAGCTACCCCAGGCGATGCTGAAGAGCCAGTCGCCAAAAAAACGACGGCAAAAAAGGCAACTTCGACGAAGACCCCTGCCAAAAAAACCACGACGCGCAAAACTGCTGCCGCCGCAAAGAAAACTACGACAACGACGCGCAAAAAGCTGCAACCGGCCGAAGAGTAATTTAGGATCGCGGATTAAATAAAACCTGGACTAGCCCTTACCCAAGGCAAGGTGCTTTCATACACCAAAAGAAAAACTAGAAGACTGAGTTTTGGGTTGCTGCGATCGCAATTTTAAGCAAGCGTCAACGAGAGAATCAGAGGTTCAAGCGATTCCTTTCTGGTATGAAACCACCCTGCCAGAGCAAGGGCTTTGAAGCGAGGGCTTTAGGGCGAGGGCAAAAACCCAGTCGTCGAACTGGCGCTATTTTATTTTCGTGGTTGCCCCTAACCACATCCTGGCGTAGCGATCGTCCTAACTGACCAAATCAGGAAACACTTCCTGAACAGCAGGATGAATCAATTGATGATTCTGCACATTTAGACCTTTGGCTAAGGCAGGATCTCGATCGAGGGCTGCTAAACCATGATTGGCCAACTTGAGAACATAGGGAAGCGTGCTGTTATTCAAAGCTTGGGTGGCCGTCCAGGGAACGGCTCCCGGCATGTTAGGCACACCATAATGGACGACACCTGCCTCGACATAGGTGGGATGGCTGTGAGACGTAGCCTTGACCGTCTCAATGCAGCCGCCCTGGTCTACCGCCACATCTACAATCACCGAGCCAGGGCGCATCTGGCTCACCAATTTACGAGAAACCAGCGTCGGTGCTCTGCGCCCAAGCACCAACACCGCACCAATCAGCAAATCTGCCTCAGGAACCACCGCTTCAATCTGACTCGAACTGCTGTAGAGTAGCTCAACCCTAGAGCCAAACAGCGTTTCTAAGTAGGACAAGCGATCTACACTCACATCCAAAATGCTCACCTGAGCACCCATGCCGATCGCCATTCGAGCAGCCTCCGCGCCAACCACGCCAGCCTCCCAAATCACCACTCCTTCCCCGGTTTACCCCCGGCACACCCCCCAACAGCACGCCGCGGCCCCCCTGCGGCCGCTCCAAAAATCGTGACCCAAACTGCACCGAGAGCCGTCCGGCAATAATGCTCATCGGAGTCAGCAGAGGGAGGCGCTGGTCGGCAAGCTCTACCGTCTCGTAGGCGATCGCACTCGTGCCAGAGTCGATCAAATGTTCAGTCAGGGGGCGATCGGCTGCAAGATGCAAATAAGTAAAAAGAATCTGCCCCTTTTGCAAGTAGGGGTACTCGATCGCCAGAGGTTCTTTCACCTTGACGACCAACTCGCGATTCCAGATCTCATCCAGATTTTTGGCAATCTGAGCACCGGACTGAACATAATCTGCATCAGCAAAACCCGAACCCGCCCCTGCGCTCGTCTCTACAAGCACGGAGTGACCCTGCTCGACCAGCACACGCACGCTCCCAGGACTCAGCCCCACGCGAAATTCCTGATCCTTTGTTTCCCTGGGCACTCCAATTTGCATGTCTACCTCTTAAGCGATCGCCGTTCATTCAAAAAGATGGTGCAATTAGACTACATCAAGCAAAAGGCAAATGCTCATTTAGAGCATCTCAGCCCTAAGGAATGAGAATTAAATAAACTGTAAGGCTTTGGATGCGCCCTCACCCCCCGCCCCTCGCCTAATCTGGGCGAGAGTCAGAAAGAGTCCGGTTCCCCCCTCTCCAAGTTGGGAGCAGGGTTAGGGGATGAAGGCGAACCCAGGCAATCAAACTTACAAGTTAATTCACGATTCTAAATAATTGCATCCACGATCGTAGGTGTGCCTTCTATTCTTCGACACGGTAGCCCAACTCTGCTAGACGGGTACGAGACTGCCGCCATTTGGGTTGCACTTTGACGAAGAGTTCTAGATAAATTTTGCCGTCAATCAGCTTTTGCATTTGCTGTCGAGCCGCCGAGCCGATCGCTTGCAGCATCGTCCCACCCTTGCCGATCACAATTCCCTTCTGCGAAGGACGCTCTACAAAAATCGTGGCCCAAACACGGGTAATGGTGTCTTCTTCTTGGACGCGATCGAGTCCGATCGCCACCGAATGCGGCACTTCTTCACGGGTGAGCAACAAGATTTGTTCGCGAATCAGTTCTCCCATGATGAACCGCTCTGGCTGGTCGGTGACTAAATCGGGCGGGTAGTAGTAGGGGCCAGGTTCTAGTCTGTCAATCAGCGAGGTTTGAAGGGTGTCGAGACCGTCGCCCGTCAGCGCGGAAAATTTGGCGATCGTCCAATCATTCTCACGGGCTAGATCTTTGTAGCTGTTGTCTAAAAATTGATTGCCGTCGGCTTGCTGGTCGGCTTTGTTGAGTCCGAGAATGACTGGAAGGTGAGCATTGGTGAGCAATTCTGCAATGTAGCGATCGCCCCCGCCGACTTCCGCGTTGCAATCTACGACAAACAAAATCACATCGACCGATCGAATCGCCACCTGGGCATTTTTTACTAGCACCTGGCCCAACTCGTGGTGAGGTTTGTGAATTCCAGGGGTATCGACGAAAATGATCTGCGCGTCTGGCGTGGTCAGAATGCCCCGAAGTCGGTTGCGCGTCGTCTGAGCTACGGGAGAAGTAATGGCAATCTTCTGCCCGACGAGATAGTTCATCAACGTAGACTTGCCCACATTAGGGCGGCCAATGATCCCCACAAAGCCCGACTTGTAGCCCTCCGGCGCAATGGGCATCATTCCAGAGGTGATCATGTCATTCATTTCTGACATAGCTAAATCAATTCCGTAGTTTTTGTTACTGTTTACCAATTTGCGATTAGCTGTTAGCAATCACGGTTTACCCAGTGTAATTGACTCAGTGTAATTGACATGGCTCAAACAAAGCGTATTGGCATTTTGACAAGTGGCGGAGATTGTGCAGGATTGAACGCCATCATTCGGGCGGTGGTATTTCGAGCGGTTGGAACCTACGGCTGGAAGGTGTTGGGAATCAGTCGAGCGACCCAGGGCTTGATGTCTCGACCTCCAGAATTTGTGCCCTTAGAAATCGAAAAAGTCGATCGGCTGCTGACCGCCGGAGGCACGATGTTGGGCACGACCAATAAGGGCAATCCTTTTGCCTTTCCAATGGCAGACGGTCAGGTCTCGATCGCTCCCAAGAGATTATCGACGGCTACCACACATTAGGATTAGACGCAATCATCGGCATCGGCGGCGACGGCAGCATGGCAATTTTGCGAAAATTGGCGCAACAGGGCAACCTGAACCTAGTCACCATTCCCAAAACGATCGACAACGACGTAGACATCACAGAATGTTCGATCGGCTTCGACACCGCCGTTAACACTGCCACCGAAGCCCTCGATCGGCTCCATTTCACCGCCGCCAGCCATTCTCGTGTGATGATTCTAGAAGTGATGGGACGCGACGCAGGGCACATTGCCATCAGCGCGGGGATCGCGGGCGGCGCAGACGTGATTTTGATTCCTGAGATCCCCTATACGATCGCCAATCTCTGCGAAAAACTGCGTCAGCGCCAAGAACAAGGCAAAAATTACTCGCTGATCATTGTCTCAGAAGCCGTTCGCACGGAGGAGGGCGAAACGATTGGCTCTACTGACCCTCTTGGGCAGGCGCGCTATGGCGGCATTGGTCAATATTTAGCCAACCGAATTTCGCTGTGCAATGGGGCAGAGACTCGCGTCACCGTGTTGGGGCACATTCAGCGCGGCGGAACCCCGTCTCCCCTCGATCGTCTGCTCGCGTCGGCGTTTGGCGTGGCGGCCGTCGATCTGATTGCCGAAGAAAAGTACGATCGCATGGTGGGATGGCGCGATCGTCAGGTTATGAGTGTCTCGATCGAGCAGGCCATTTCTCGATATTGCGTCGTCGATCCCGCTAGCACACTGGTCAAAACGGCCCGTGGGCTAGGAATTTATCTCGGTGACTAAAGCTGTGGCAACGAATGGTTAACTAACTCGCGGAATTCCCCATCCGCCATGCGGTGGGGATGGATAGCGACGGCGACTCGATCGAGTCGCCAATCTCGCTTGGAACAAATGAGTCAATCTGGTAATCTTGTTCTAGAGCAGACCCTTGACAAACTCATACTAGGCGGTTGCGCCGAGAACAGGGCTAGTCATCATCCGTCATGGAGACAGCGGGTTCGGCGCGTAAAAGTATGAACCCGTTGAGAACGCAGTTTTTCTGGAAAACTGTGGAAGGAGTCATCCTTTCCGGGGCAAGGA
>JAAUOZ010000374.1 GCA_012034655.1 Leptolyngbyaceae cyanobacterium CSU_1_3
AGAATGCAACTAGGGTAGGGCATACCCGAAGTAACGCTTGGGGAGAGTCCCACCTCTGGGCTAGACGCTGCAAGGTATCTAGTTTAAGTGGTCTCGGTGAGCCAAGAATCCCCATCCGCCATGCGGTGGGGAGTGTCAATTGAGACATCTTTCTCAGTAGAAAACTTGGTTCAAGTTTTGAAGCCCACGAGAAAAGATCGATCCGCCCATTCACCCAAAACCAAGGCTCAAAATTTAGAGTGTTACGGAATTGAGACTAGCTTTATTGAAGATCAAGTTAGGGGTTTGCAGGAAAACAAAATACCAATGAATCGGGTTTTGACTCCGCTCAACCCTCGACGGTTAAAGGTTGAGCGGAGTCGAAACCTGACTGGTGGTACATTTATTCACTCGCAGATCCCTCATATCGCTGATTGGGCAAAGTGGAATGGTCAATTTTACCCTTCAGTTTCACACTATTCTGGGTTGTCCCTCAAAAAACCTCATTTACTATAACAGCGATTTTTTTTAAAGCTTTCACCAAGCAAATTGCCATTTCTCTACTTAAGTTGCGGACGCGAAATAAATATGTTGCTGAATCCCCCTGTGATTTGGTTGCTAGTCGGTTTAACTCTTTGTCTGATTGAGTTTGTTTTGCCAACCGCCTTTATTGCCCTGGTTATGGGAATTAGTGCGCTGGTGGTGGCTGCTTTCTCTGCTGTGCTCTCGGTCAATTTGCAGATTGCCCTCTGGGTAGCGCTTTCGGTGCTGATGGTGTGGGGGTCGCGGCGGCTTGTCAATCGTAAAGCTGCCCTCAAGCTGGATGCGACCGAAGCCCAAACCTTGACCGAAATTCTACCTGGGGAGGCTGGGCGGGTATTGTATGAAGGGAATTCCTGGAATGCTCGCTGTGAAGGTTCGGAGGTGACGATCGCTTCCGATCAGCGCGTCTACGTAGTGGGGAGAAGGGGAACCACGTTGCTTGTCATGCCTGAAAGTTTGATTGATTAGTTTGATTGATTAAAATTCGCTACAAATTCACTAGGAGACTGAATTTTATGTGGGGCTGGTTTATTGCTTTGGTCGTCGGTGGTGGGGCGGTGTCGAGCGTCAAGATTATTCAGCAGGGCAACGAAGCACTTGTAGAGCGGCTAGGCAGCTACGATCGCAAACTGTCACACGGGTTGAGCTTTGTGATTCCAGGACTTGATCGCATCGCCTTTCAAGAAACCATTCGCGAAAAAGTGCTCGACATTCCGCCTCAGCCCTGCATCACCCGCGATAACGTCTCGATCACCGTGGATGCTGTCGTCTACTGGAAAATTGTAGACATGGAAAAGTCTTACTACAAAGTGCAAAACCTGAACGCTGCGGTGGTGAATCTAGTGCTGACGCAGATTCGGGCTGAGATGGGTCAGATTGAATTGGATGAGACGTTTACGGCGCGATCGCAGATCAACGAAATTTTGCTTCGCGATCTAGATGTGGCTACCGATCCCTGGGGTGTCAAAGTCACCCGTGTCGAACTGCGCGACATTATCCCCTCAACCGCTGTGCAAGAATCGATGGAGTTGCAAATGTCCGCCGAACGCCGCAAACGCGCCTCGATTCTCACCTCTGAGGGTGAGCGAGAATCGGCCGTCAATTCCGCTAGGGGTAAAGCCGAGGCGCAAGTTTTAGATGCCGAAGCCCGTCAAAAGGCGATGATTTTGTCCGCAGAAGCAGACCGACAAAGTATCGTTCTCAAAGCCCAAGCAGAACGACAGCAGCAAGTTCTCAAGGCTCAGGCAACCGCAGAAGCCATTCAGATTGTCACCCAGGCCTTAAAGTCTGACCCTCGTGCGGCAGAAGCCGGAAAAGTGCTGTTGGCCCTGAGCTACATCGATATGGGCACAACGGTTGGCAAGAGTGACAGCAGCAAAGTGATGTTTATGGACCCGCGCAGCATTCCGGCGACGTTGCAGGGGATGTTGTCGATGACGGAGGAGGGGAATGGGAAGGGATGAGGGATGACCCCCTATGAGAGCCTTCGATCGCTGACTTTTGAATCAAAGCTAGCTCAGGATTGAGGGTTTTGGGGTGAGGGCAAAACCCAGTCGCCGAACGGATGTTATTTCTGGCTCTCGTCTTCTTTTTGGCATTGGGTACATAGACCAAAAAACTCCAACATGTGGTAGTAGACTTTGAATTTATGGGACTTGTGGAGTTCTTCTTCTAGAGTGTGGACGGGGCATTCGTCGATGGCGATCGAGTTGCCGCATTGGAGGCAGGTCAAATGATGTTTGTCTTCTTGCACCAAGCTGTAGACAGCTTCACCGTTGGCTAGCGTTCGCACTTGCACCATGCCGTCTAGCTTTAGCGAATCCAAGGCCCGATAGACGGTCGCTAGCCCCATGCTTTGATCTCGATTTCGCAGTTCGATATACAAATCTTGAGCAGAAATCGCTTTGCTCAGGATTTTTAGAATGTCTAGAATTCTTTCTTGACTGCGGGTGCGTTGTGCTTTCATGGGGAGTTCACAAATAAATAGCGAGTTCAAAAATAAGACCAAAATTTGCCCTTTCTGATTAGAGCATCACAGCTTTGGGAGAGTGCAGTCTTAGAATGATAAAACTGTCGCATTCAAGACGGTATGTTTCACTATTAGGACTAGGACATCGCTGTGACTCAAAAGTATCAAGCTCAAATCTATGTTACTCTTCGCCCTTCAGTCCTTGATCCGGCGGGAACGGCGGTGCAATCGGGGCTTGCTCATATGGGCTACACCAATGTTGAGCAAATCAGAATTGGCAAATACGTCGAACTCACCCTCAGTGCAGACAGTGAAGCGGCGGCACATGAACAACTCGATCGGGTCTGCGATCAGCTTCTAGCCAACCCTGTGATCGAAAATTATCGATTTGATCTTAAGCCATTATCTGCATCTGTGAACATAAATTCATAGATTAGCAGAAAGGGATGAGGGATGAGGGGTTGGCTTTGCCATGCTGCGCGCGAGGGATGAGGATCAATGATTGACGAGTGGGTAGCGGCGTTGATGAGGGAGGGATTATGAAGTTTGGGGTTTTGGTGTTTCCAGGGTCGAATTGCGATCGTGATGTGCTTTGGGTGACGCAGGGGTTGCTGGGTCAGCCGACGCGTATGGTTTGGCATGAGGAGAGTGACCTGTCGGATGTAGATGTGGTGGTGGTTCCCGGTGGGTTTAGCTATGGTGATTATCTGCGGTGTGGGGCGATCGCTCGCTTCTCTCCGGTTATGCAGGCAACCGTCAACCATGCCAAACAAGGCAAGTTGGTTTTGGGCATCTGTAATGGGTTTCAAGTGCTGACAGAAGCAGGATTGTTGCCAGGGGCGCTGGTGAGAAATCGGGATCTCAATTTTGTCTGCGATCGTGTGCCTCTAAAGGTTGAACGCACTGATATGCCTTGGACGCAGGCCTATCAACCGGGAGAAGTCATCACCTTGCCGATCGCCCACGGAGAAGGCAGCTACTATGCTGATGCTGAGACGCTGCAAGCCCTAGAAGATCACGGGCAAATTCTCTTCCGCTACTGCAATCTGGCGGGCGAGTCTGACCCAACGAGCAACCCAAACGGCTCCCTCAATCATATTGCGGGCATCTGTAATCTTCAGGGCAATGTGCTGGGCATGATGCCCCACCCAGAACGCGCCTCTGATCCTGATTTGGGAGGCACAGACGGCATGGCACTATTCAAAGGGGTGGTGTCTGCCCTGGTGGGCGCTGCTTAGAGGCGCGGATTTAATAACTTGTAAAGCTTGTGGGTCAGGCAAGATGCCCGGCCCACCCAGTTTTCGTCAGGCAAGATGCCCGGCCCACCCAGTTTTCGGAGTTAATTCATCCTTAGCCGGAGGATCGATTTAGGCGATCGCTAGGGTTGATTCAGGCTGGGCGATCGAGATCCAAACATGAAGCGCTCCCAAAGAAGGGAGTTTTTTATTGTAAAGAATTACAAATTAAAGGTCTCGAAATATAAATATAAGTCAATAAAATTGAACTATAAAAGGTCTGAAACCACGTAAATTCATGACACAAGTTTTTTATAAAAAAATTCAGATTTTGGTCATTGAAGTTTTGTAAAAAAAGATCGAAG
>JAAUOZ010000375.1 GCA_012034655.1 Leptolyngbyaceae cyanobacterium CSU_1_3
CCAGATTTAGATCTCTCACCCCCTGAGACACTATATGTATGATAAGTCCTGTTTTTAGCAGTTGAAAAAACGTCATTAACAATACGCCCTGTGCTGCTATTACTTCTCTTTGACCTTCGCAAAGTATCATTGTTCTCAGGGTGCTAAACACGATGTCCATTTTATGGGCATTTCACGCCTTCAGTTAACCTCCTGAGTAGTTACCTTGCAAGTCCCTTATGGGTTGGAAAGCGATCGAAGTTTTACTTGCCTAGATTTCGACAGAGTTGTTGCGGCAGTTGTTGAAGCGATCGCTGAAAAATGTTAGGATTTCCTACTCCTTGCGCCACAATTAAACTGCCCTGAATTGTAATCACCATATCTTCTCCGCGCTGCTGAGCCGTGGTGCGATCAAGACCTGCATCCATCAAAACCTGGGCTACTGCACCAATCCAAGCGCAATATCTAGCCTGAACGTGATCGTGAAAAAGATCCCGCGCTGATCCCAACAGCAACGTTGCCGACATGCAGGGCTGGCGACCCGCCTCATAAAGTTCACTCAAGCGATCGCACATTCGCTGTAGCTTTTCCAGGGCAGTACCCTCTCCTTGCAAACTCGGTAAAACGTTTTCCGCCAACCATCGCTCCAAATAATCCATCACTGCTTGCACCATCTCATCTTTCCCTCCAGGAAATGGTGATACAAACTCGCTTTTCCTAGCCCTGTCGCTTTAGAAATTCTCGTCAAGGTTGCTCCGTCATAGCCGTATTGCCGAAAGAGTTGCAGCAAGCAGGGAATGTAAGTGTCTTTAGGCATGAACAGTAACTTTGAAAAAATCTATTGACATTATACCGAATGAACGGTACAGTCTATTTAGACCGAACGAACGGTACAGTTTAACAAAGCATATAGATATGTGTCGCTCTCCATCTCATCTAATTGAGTCATCTGTAGCGAAGGCAGTGATTGCTTGGGATGCACTCTGCACAGTTATTTCTGTATTTCCGCTAGGACGTGAATCGCTGCCATTAAGCTGCTCACCTTCTACCAATTTGCTCTCATCCAAATTAGAGGATTGATCATGATTAAACTCTACGGTCACGAAATGTCTGGGAATAGCTACAAAGTCCGCCTTTTTCTGGAACTGCTGGGCATCAATTATGAATGGATCAAAGTAGACCTGATGAAGGGTGAACACAAATCCCCGGAATATTTGTCACTGAATAGTTTTGGGCAGGTTCCGTTGCTGATTGACGACGAAACAACACTCGCTGATGCTCAGGCAATTTTGGTCTACCTAGCGCGGCAGTACGGTGACGATCGATGGTTGCCGCTAGATGCTTTGCCATTGGCTCAAGTCGTTCGGTGGTTATCCACCGCTGCTGGAGAAATCCGTCAGGGACCAGAAAATGCAAGGCTCTACCATTGTTTGGTGCGACTAACATCAACATTGAACGCGCTTACCAAAAATCAGCGCACATTCTGACTCAACTGAATCAGCATTTGAGTACACACACTTGGTTAGAGTTCGATCGTCCTACGATCGCCGATGTTGCTATTTTCCCTACGTTGCCTTAGCCAGAGATGGAAACATTGATCTTGATGCCTATCCTCATGTGCTGGCTTGGATTGATCGGGTGAAACAATTGCCAGGTTACATTTCGATGGCAGGTCTATAGGCTGCTTCAAGGTAGGGCAACTCGACAGTAGAGAAAACACAATGGCACTTTCAGGCTGGACACGTCCTGAGTCTCCTTTTCATGCAGGCGAATTAGCAATTCAATCTCGCTTGGGAGTTCAGGAACAGATCGATAAACAAGGGCGGCGGGTGATTCGAGAATTTCTTCCTGATCAACATCGTCAGTTCTTTGCCCAATTGCCTTTTTGATGGCGGGAACAGTTGATGCAGCAGGCAATCCCTGGGTATCTATCTTAGTTGGAAATCCAGGTTTTCTCTCCACTCCTAACGATCGTACCTTGCAGATTGCCGCAAAACCTCTGTTGGGTGATCCGTTGGCAACCACGCTTGCGAATGGTATTGACATTGGTTTACTGGGTATCGAACTTCCCACTCGTCGCCGGAATCGATTAAACGGAACAGTGATTGCAACTCGGAGTGATGGCTTTGAGGTACAGGTAAGACAATGTTTTGGTAATTGTCCCCAGTACATCCAGGCTCGTCGATCGGAATTCTCTGAGTTTGACCTGGGAAAAGCCCAACTTGTACGCTCGATAGAACAGTTTGGGGAGACAGAGCGAACGATCATTGCAACCTCCGACACGTTCTTCATTGCAACTGCTTATCAAGCAGAATTAGCGGGATCTGCTAGTGGTGTCGATGTTTCCCACCGAGGGGGTAAGCCAGGTTTTGTCAGGATTGATGACGATTACACACTAACGATTCCTGATTTCGTTGGCAACAATCACTTCAATACATTTGGCAATTTAGAACTGAATCCTCATGCAGGATTGTTGTTTATAGATTTTGATCAAGGCGATCTACTTTACTTGACAGGCACCGCTAAAATCATTTGGGAAGGGGCTGAAATTTTTGCTTATGAAGGGGCAGAGCGACTGTTACGATTTCAACTCGATCGGGGATACCGAGTGCATGGAAACCTGCCCTTGCACTGTTCAGCCCCAGAATTTTCACCGTTTCTCGATCGCATGGGTTCCTGGTAATTTCATTTCTGTTATCTACTCTTAATTCTCAATCGGAGTCCTCAAAATGGAAGATAAACCACCTCTCCCTCCATTTACCTTAGAAACCGCTAAAGCTAAAGTACAAATGGCTGAAGATGCCTGGAATACTCGTGATCCAGAGCGAGTCGCCTTGGCATACACCGAAGATTCTCAGTGGCGCAATCGGGCTGAATTCCTTAACGGACGAGAACAAATCAAGGCGTTCTTGAAGCGGAAGTGGACAAAAGAACTAGATTACCGATTGAAGAAAGAACTGTGGAGTTTTACAGAGAATCGAATTTCTGTTCGTTTTGAGTATGAATGGCACGATGATTCTGGCTACTGGTATCGATCCTATGGGAATGAACAGTGGGAGTTTGCAGACAATGGATTAATGCAGAGACGCGAAGCTAGCATTAATGATGTGCCCATTCAAGAAGTTGAAAGAAAGTTGCGATGGGAGCGCATCCCTTAATCGCCGCCTAACAATTCGCTTGCACCCGACCGTTTAAACTCTTTTCGTAATCTCTAAACTCGACCAGGAAAGTTATCCTCACTCTGGAATGTTCTCTCAGGATGAAACCTTCGCGACAATTGGTAAAAGCACAGGAGCCGTACCGCCAAGCAACGCTTTCACACAGACAAAAACTTACTATCGATTTACAAAGGAGAAATCTCTCATGCCTTACGTTACTGTCGGTCAAGAAAATTCTGCAACCATTGATCTCTACTACGAAGATCTGGGGACAGGTCAACCGATTGTACTGATTCATGGATTTCCCCTCAACGGTCATTCCTGGGAAAAGCAAGTCTTAGTGCTGCTAAATGCGGGGTATCGGGTGATCACCTACGATCGCCGAGGATTTGGTGCTTCCAGCCAACCCTCGTTTGGCTATGACTACGATACCTTTGCAGCAGATTTGAACGTGCTGATGACCAAACTTGACCTGCATAATGCTGTGTTGGTCGGCTTCTCGATGGGAACAGGCGAAGTTACGCGCTATCTCGGCAGATATGGCTCAGAGCGGGTGCAGAAAGCCGTGCTGATGGCTCCAGTGCCGCCCTTTTTGCTAAAGACCGATGATAATCCTGAAGGCGTTGATCAAAGCGTTTTCGATGGCATTATGAAAGCGATCGTTGCAGATCGTCCAGCTTACTTTTCTGAATTTTTCAAAGCGTTCTTCAATGTGGATGCGTTGCTGGGTCAGCGGATTAGCAATGAAGCAATTCAGGCAAGTTGGAATGTGGCTGTAGGGTCTTCTGCGAAAGCGACTTTGGATTGTGTACCGTCCTGGCTCACCGATTTCCGCGATGATCTGCCCCGCATTGATGTACCAACCCTGATTATTCATGGCGATGCCGATCGCATTTTGCCGCTTGAGTCCACCGCAGCAAGACTTCCAA
>JAAUOZ010000376.1 GCA_012034655.1 Leptolyngbyaceae cyanobacterium CSU_1_3
GGGCGAGGGGAGAAAAATGGGTTCCTCTTCTCCCAAAATGGGAGAAGGGGTTAGGGGATGAGGGTCTTAAGTTTAATTCCACCTACCTACTTAATGGTCTGTCAAGAATTTTTTGAGAAGCTGAAAACTCCTCAAAAATAACCGCTTCCCCATTCCCTATCCGTCCATTCAAATTTGACAGACTACTAGGAGGATAAGGACGCTTTGAGCGGCATCGAATTCACGTTAAAGCGCATAAACTTGCCCGTCAATTAGCAAGCGAGTAATGCCCTTGGCTTGCAGGTGAGGCGCAGCTTTTTGCAAAATTCGGCTGTCTGGGATTTTAATGACCCGTTGCGTCCGAATATTTGAGAATCGCTTCGCCACTCGATGATTGTCAAACACAGGCAGCGTCTTCTCTTGAATTTCCTCAGAAGGAATCTGCCCCAGTTCTCCAAACTCTCTCAACGGACGCGCCACCAACTCCGCCGATCGATCCACCACCAAATAGCAGGTACGAGGAATCGCCGCCTCCGTCAACGGCAACACGCGAATAAAATCTGTTGATCCCAATTGCAAAGCTGGCATCAGTGCTGCCGCTTCGTCGTCATCCAGATCGTCTTCATCATCGTCCAACCCTTCTTCTAGGTCGTCCTCCAGATCATCTAGGTCGTCCTCCTCATCGATCGCCTCACGAACCGTAGACAGCCCTTCATCTAGAATGGCCGCCGCCGCGATCGCCTCAGACTCTTGAATAACGGGCAGCCGTTCTTTGGGGTGAGTTATAAGCTGAACTGGATCGCGAACATCCTCCTCAGGCTCAGAAAACTCAGCCGACGATCGTTTACGCGATCGCCGAATGGGGGCGGGAGTCGTTTTCCCAGAGGGCAAAACCAGCGGCACGGATGCAGCCAACTCAACGGGTTCAGATGGCAACACCTCAACATCTCCGTCCGCCTCCTCAGAGGCAGAAGCCAAGGTTTCGAGGATGCTACCCTGAACGGGTTTTTCAGCCGTAGGGCGAGATGATATCTCAGCAGTGCGAGCGGCCAACCGCTTTTGTTGAATCAGTCCGTCATACTCCGCCGCAGGTAAACTGCTCTTGAGGATGCGGCTAATCGTCGTATTGCTGACTCCATACTGACTGGCCAGAGTCATCGTAGTTTCTCCGGGCCGACGGTACAGTTCAACAATTTGGCGCTTATCAGAATCAGTCAGTTTGCTGGGAGTCATGCCGGGTTGCACAAGGGACGAGAGGCGATCCTATTCATTCTATGCCGAAGCGTCGGAGAAACAAGGGTCACACCACCACTACCCTGCACACTATCTCCGGTTTACCCTACTCGTCTGCGTCCGCTGGTGCGACGAGAACGGCTGAGGTCATACTCTAGGGCTGCGCCTATACCAAACAGCACCCCGCTCAACACCCAGAAAATCTCTAGCAAGCCACCACTCTGGTAATCAGTTAGCTTCGACGTTGCATACTTAAACCACATATCGGCAATGTAGAGCGAGAATGCCGCCGCCGCAATCATTCGCCAAGACTGAGAGAACCGCCCGCCCCAAAATGCCATCAGCAGGGTGGTTGCCACAATCAAAATAAACACATCTGCCATCACATAAAAGTAGTCCAAAAAGGTTTGAGGGGCGCGAGGGCTTCTTCGATCGTCGTCACCCAGGCAGGGGCAGGTTTTTCTGCAACGGCGACGGGAGCCGGAGACTTCTCGATCGCTGGCGCAATAAACGGAGTCGCCTGCGGGGAAGCCATCACTTTGGGAGCCACAACCGGAGACGTTTTGGGCGCTGGCTGTGGGCGAATAGACGATCGAGGACTCGGTTTGGGCTGAGGGGCAGCAGGATTGGTCTTGGCAGGGGCGGTTTGGGCAGAAGCCGGGGCAATGCCAAACAAATCTACCTGAGAATCAGCCGACGTGTTGATGGTGATCCAAGTGGCGAAGGCAATACTAATTGCTGCAATGCCCACAACAATGCCCCACTGCCACAGTTCTAGGTTGAGGCGACGATCGGCAAAAGCCATGACCATTCCCCATCCCAAAAATAAATAGGTCGGCACATAAAAGAAATCTCCTGGAGACACCGCCGCATCGCGCCCCAAAAACGTCTCCCAGTAAGTGAACAAAAGACTGCCAATCACATAGCACAGCATCCCTAGCCCCACACCCAGCCAAACCTTTCGCCCGCTCACAATCTGGGGGCTGCGCCAATTTCTAAAGCACAGCCAAGCTGCCGAAAAGAAAGCACCAATTTCAAATACAGACGTACCGTATGAATACCAGATGGGGCGCTCTTGACCCGGCTCGGTGACGCTAAACAGCAAGAAAAACAACAGCGCCATCACTGCCCAGATAATTTCTGCAAAGACGATCGTCTGCACAGACAGTGATTTAGAACGAGACTTATCTAGCGAGGTACTCATGGTGGGTTTAGGGGGTAGTGCGTTGGCGGTAGGGCAGTTGGGTAAAAGAGATCAAGCAGGAAGAACCCTGAATCCTACTAAAAGGTGAGGCAAGTGAAACCAAAGATTTATGAAGTCAACGCCAGAGACTCCCAATGGACGATCGACCCAGCCAAGTGTGAAACCGAGTCCGCTCGATCTCAGGTAAATCTTGCAGGGCTTCTAAGGTGCGCTCTGCAAAAGGAGACTTGCCAAAATAGGCTTTACCGAGGCGATGCAGTTCGCGTAGCAGCGCACTCAAATGCGCTTCTTGCCAGGGAGGGGTTTGCAGGCTGCTGAGGGGATCGACCGTCAACAACTGTTTGATTGCATCTGGCGAGTCAGTTTGGGGGAAACGCCCCTGGTGAAATACATCGGTAATATCTTTCTGAAACGTTGCCGCCTGCTTGGTTCCCATCAGGTCTTCAATGTCGATGTACATGGCTTGCAGCATGAGCAAACAAGCCTGAATCATCATCGGCGGCGTTGCGTCTGGGCTGCTATCTGCATGGGATTCACTAGCTAGCTGATCGAGCCGAACTTTGCCCCAAACGCTATAGCGCTCAGGCTCCTCTAGCAAGACACAAGCTTTGCCCTGGTTGTCTGTGAGGTCGCGCCAAAACGCCCGGGCCTCTTCTTCTTGGTTGGCTTGAAACACACTGATCAGGCGAAACGTCAGTCCCTGATAGGTCAGGATCGGAATCTTTTGATCTCGTTTGGGGTGTGGGACGCTAGATATCTCAACATCCTGCCGTTTCAGAATGAACATAAAACAGCCAGTTAACTCCTATCAGGGGTGGGGTGACGATCAACGAGGTGCGGTGTCAAAACAATGAAGCAACCAGAGGGTAAACTCTCAAAGTTTGTGGCTGTTCGATCTCGTTAGTCTTTAACTTTAATCGCCAGAGCACTACTTTGAATTCCCTTTTTCTGGCTTTTAGTGTACACACACCTGGATAAAATCTGTCCTGATTCTGATTACCATACATTAAGTTTTTTGTTATGCCGTCTGATTGACGATCGAGTTCAGGTTAATTTGAGGTTAATTTGGGAGTCTTCGCCATTGCATCAGCTTGATGTCAGTATGGTAGATGTCAGCAGGGTAATCGAGAGATTCGTAGCAAGAAGGTTTCGCAATCTTGCTAGAATTCGTGAGGGAAGATTTGTGTAGAGTTCGCCCGCACGTCACAGCCCATGCTCCACGAGGGCCCTTAGCTCAGAGGATAGAGCAACCGCCTTCTAAGCGGTCGGTCACTGGTTCGAATCCAGTAGGGCCCGTTGTAGGTTATGTTCACAGTTTAGGATTGACGATTTTCAAGATTCACGCTGCGCCAAGATTGACAGTTTTTAGACCGGGATCTCGATCGGTGAAGAAGACAGAATTAAATCTCCGGTGGGGTTTGAGGGTTGACGGCGTTTAACCCGCGAAGAAAACGGGTCTTGAGCGTTGAGCGTCGCCGAAGCGTGTCGGCAGATCGTTCTGTTGGCTTCACTTGGGATTGTGGATTAAATCACTTAGGTGATTTGCAGCTATTTTCTCCCTCATCCCCCAACCCCTGCTCCCAAGTTGGGAAAAGGAGAACCGGACTCTTGCGCCCTCTCCCAATCTGGGAGAGGGCTGGGTGAG